>DASXLL010000001.1:0-16849 GCA_036496265.1 Pirellulaceae bacterium
GCAGACTGAACTCCGCAGGCAAGCAAATGACCTGGCCACCGGCCGTATTCTGAATGTCCACCATTTTTGACATCGCTCTGGCTCCTCGAACATCAATTGTAGCTGGATTTATGACGTGCGTTTCTAAGCCAGGTAACCCCCGGGAACGAAAACCCCTCCCGCCACGTCCAAGCCGCATCCCCGATTGCGGTCCCAGGCGGTCTCATTTGCTTTGCTCGGTTGCCCTGTGCTGCCGCGCGAAGACATCGAGTTGCCGGAAAGCAACAGGTGCCAAATGATAGCAGCGTCCCCGAATCCACCCCAGTTTTGCTGTCGCCGACGCTCGCCGGTTTGAAAAAATGACCTGAATGGCTCAAACGGCGGGAATAATCGATACATCCGGCCCGGCAATCACTTACCGCACATTCGGGCGGTCGGCCAGCAGCCAGGGAACGGCGTTTGCGTCAAGTCCGCCAGCCGGTCTGGCGGTCTGCCAAAACGGCGCTATGCGTAGGGTGGTACGAGGGAGCGTTCCATTTGGCCCGTTCGGGCCGTAAAAGCTGCCTTATCGCTACAGTTTCGGCCGTGGCGGGCAACTTTTGCTCCGCGTCGTAAACCAAAAGATTGTAAGGTGGTTAGGTCACCTTTAGATTGAAATTATTGCGGCTGGGCCGCATTGAAATATCGGGGCCGGTGGCCGTTAAAAATCGGCTGCCGCCACGTCCTATCGTCTCCGTCGCTACTGGCCGTCACCTCTCTTCCGAATACCGCCCATGGCATCAGGACAAACCCAGGTCAGCGCCGAGACCATCGAAAAAACCAAGCAGCAGATTCGCGGCCTGGTCAGCGAAATTGCCCAACTGTCCAAGAGCGACATGGGCCCCGAGGAGTTCTACTCGGCGTTTTTGCAGCGCGTCGTGCAGGCTCTCGCCGCCGTCGGCGGCGCCATTTGGGTGCTCGGCGAAGGCCGCAAGGCGCAGCTTTCCTATCAAATCAACTGCAGCGAAAAGCTGCTCGACCGCGAAACGGAAGACGCCGACAAGCACTTCAAGCTGCTCGACTACGTCGTACAAGTGAACCAAGGCCAGCTCGTCCCGCCGCTCTCCGGCTTTCAAGACGAGCGAATGGGTGCTAACCCGACGCGGCAGCTCCTCGTCATTCAGCCCATGGGCCACGACAATCAGGTCGAAGGCCTCTTGGAAATCTTTCAGCGTGCCGATACGCAGCCGGCAACGCAGCGCGGCTATCTGCAATTCGTTAAGCAGATGTGCGATCTGGCGTCGGAATGGTTCAAGAACCGCAAGCTCCGTGATCTAGGCGACCGCAGCTCGCTGTGGGCCCAGGCCGATCAGTTCTCCCGTCAGGTTCATGAAAGCCTCAACGTTCGCGAAACGTGCTACACGATCGTCAACGAAGGCCGCCGCCTCTTGGGCTGCGACCGCGTGACCGTCGCAATTCTCCGCCAAGGCAGTTGCATCGTCGAAGCAGTCAGCGGCCAAGACACGATCGACAACCGCAGCAACGTTGTCACGCTGCTCGGCAAGCTGGCCACTCGCGTCGTCAAGTCCGGTGAGCCACTTTGGTATGGCGGCACGACCGAAGACCTCCCACCGCAGATCGAAGAAGCGATCGAAGACTACGTCGATCAGTCGTACACGAAATCGCTCGCCGTCATTCCGCTCCGCGAGCCCAAGCAAATCGAAAACCAGTCGCCCGGCACCGGCGGCCAGCTCGCCATTGAAGAGCTCTCGCACACGGGCAAAATCATCGGGGCGCTGGTCATCGAACAAATCGAAAGCGACATCCCGCGCGACATTCTCGCCCCGCGGCTGGATCTCGTTTACGAGCACAGCGCCCGCGCCCTCTCCAACGCCATCGACCACAACAGCCTGTTCCTCATGCCCGTGTGGCGGGCCATCGGCAAGTCGCGCGTCGTGGTCGAAGCGCGGCTGCTGCCCAGGACAGTGCTGATCACGTCGTCGATCGTGATTTTGCTCCTGGCCGGTCTGATCATTCCTGGCAATTTCGATATGAACGCCAAGGGCACTCTGCAGCCCGTGAAGAAGCAGGAGATTTTCGCTCCCGGCCCTGGCGAAGTGCTCGAAGTCAACATCGATAATGGCACGCGCGTGAAAAAAGGCGACGTCGTGATCCGCATGCGGAATCCGGATCTCGAAATCAAGAAACGTGAGATCGAAGGTCAGTACAACGCCGCGCAAGAAAACTTGTTCGCCGTCGTTCAACAGCTAACTAGCCCGGAAAGGGGCCTCTCGGCTCAAGATCGTGTTCGCCTCGAAGCCGACGAAGCCAAGCTGCGTCCGCAAGTCGAATTTGCTCGCAAGCAGCTCGATTTGATCAACGAGCGGCTGGAGAAGCTCACCGTAAAAAGTCCGATCGACGGCCAGGTCATCACGTGGGACGTCAAACGACAACTTCAGAATCGACCCGTGGAGACGGGCCAGTCGCTATTGACGATCGCCGCCGACGGCACCGACTACGAGCTGGAGCTGAAAATGCCTGAGCGGCGGATCGGTCACCTCCATCGGGCCCGCGACGCGGCCAAAGCCAAGGATTCCAAGGACGATTTGAAGGTGAATTTCATCAGCATGACTGATCCCGGTGTTTCCCACGCCGGTCGCGTAATTCAAGTGAATCCAACCGCCGAGCCGGATGAAGAGCACGGCAACATGGTTCGCATTCGCGTCCAGCCGGATAGCGAGCTCGTCAACCCGCGTCCGGGTGCCACGGTGACCGCCAGGGTCCATTGCGGCCGTGCCCCGTGGCTCTGGGCCAAGTTGCACGAGGCTTACGAATGGGCCGAAGCCGCGATTTTCGGAATGTGATGTAGCCATCACGCTCCGCGTGAGGTGCAAGAACAAAACAGTAGCCATCACGCTCCGCGTGATGAGCCCGGAACTAAACGGTGCGTCGAACTTTCACGTCACGCACCACACGAGTAAGAGACGAGGCAATAACCGTGACACGAAAAATCCTTTTAGTGTTGATGCTCGCCGCGACGGCAGTGATCGTGGCACAAGCGATTGGCCAAAATCCTGCGAATCAGGGCCAGTCCGGCGCAGCAAGCGCCGCGCCCTCGCTGCATCCCCCGGCGAATGTTCCCACGACCGCTCAGCCGCCGACGACTCAGCCAGCGTTTACGCCATCACCCGCGACGACCGGCACGGCTCCTGCGTTCACCGCGCCCACGGCCAAGACCACAACGCCGCCGGCGACGCCATCGTCCACCAAAACCGACTCGTCGAAGATGGATTCGTCGAAGGTTGATCCCAAAGCCGATTCCACCAAATCGCCCACCACCAGCAAAACCGTCCCAGCTCAAACTGGCAAAAACGCGGCTTCCAAAGACTCGTCAAACAGCAAGACGTTCTCCACCTCGACCTCCGTCCCGCCTGCGTCGAGCTCCACAACCACACCCAGCAGCCGCGAGCTCGTCCTCCCGCGCTGCTTGGTTACGCTTAAAGACGACAATAAGTTACCCGCTTCGGAAGCGGGCATGCTTACGGAAGTGAATGTCAAGGAAGGTAACAGCGTTGAAAAAGACGCTTTGGTTGCCGTGATCGATACCCGTTCGACATTGGCAAAGCAGCGCATCGCTGCCGCAGAGGTCGCCGCCGCCACGGCTCAAGCGGAGAACAATGCCGAAATTGAGGTTGCCGAAGCTGCCATTGAAGTTGCCGCCGCTGAGCTCCAGCAAAGCGAAGATATTCGCGCCAAGAATCCGAACGCCGTAAGCCTAAGCCAATGGCGGAAGGACAAATTCAACCTCGATAAATCCAAAGCCCAGAAGAAGCAAGCCGTAAACGAAAAGAAGATTGCGGGCCTGACAAAAAACGCCAAACAAGCCCAACTCGACGCTGCGACGATTGAAATCGATCTCCGCCAGGCTCGCTCTCCCTTCAAAGGCGAAGTCGTCGAAGTCATGAAGAACGTTGGCGACTGGGTCACCGTCGGCGAGCCGATTATGCACATCGTCGGTCTCGATAAGGTCAAAGTGAAAGGCTTTGTCTTCGTGAGCGGTGAAAACGCCGCCTCGCAGGAAGAAGTCATTGGCAAGGACGTGAAAATCGCCGTGGAAACGGCCGGCGGCAAGAAGCGCACCATCGCCGGCAAGATCGGCTTCGCCAGCCCAGTCATCGAAGGCGTTGGCACCAGCCGTCAGTTCCGCGTCTGGGCCGAAGTGGATAACAAAAAGTCGATCGATCCCATCACCAAGCAAGAAATCTGGGATCTCCAACCCGGCTCCATCGCCACCATGACCATCGACCTCGCTCCGCCCAAGCCAGCCGCCCCGCCAGCCGCCACTCCAGATAAGTCTGGCAAGGGCAAAGTTGAGTTATACAAGCCCGTGACCGGCACCCCGCAAAAATCAACTGCCAAGGAGCGGTAAGAACTACCAAAAAACCATCCCCTCTCCCTCTGGGAGAGGTTGTCCCCCTGTCCCCTGTCCCCTGTTCCCTGCCGCCTAACCCTTGGCCACCCTAGCCGAATCCCTGATTTCCTCGACCTCGCGTCCGCTCACGTTGCGGATGCGGCCGGACCTGAATGCGCGCCGCCATCGCTATCACGGCCGCACGTTCTGGGTCGTTAAAGAGCCGGTCGGTCTGAATTATTTTCGTTTTCACGACGAAGAATTCGCCATCCTCTGCATGCTCGATGGCCGCAGCAGCCTCGACGACATCAAGGACGAATTTGAATCGCAGTTCTCGCCCCAAAAAATCACCTATCACGATCTGTTGCAATTCGTCGGCATGCTGCACCGCAGCGGCCTCGTGATCAGCGAATCCACCGGCCAAGGTCAGCAGCTCGTCAAGCGCCGCGATGAGAAAAAATGGCGCGAGCTGATGGGCAAGCTCTCCAACGTCTTCGCCCTTCGTTTCCGCGGCGTCGATCCCGAAAACTTTCTCAACTGGCTCTATAAATACACCGGCTGGTTCTTTCGCTGGCCGACGGTGATCTGCGTCCTGCTGCTGGCGGCATCGGCCGCGGGCCTCGTAGCCGTCAACTTCGAAGAATTCCAGCGCAAGTTGCCCGCCTTTCATTCATTCTTCGGCCCCAAAAACTGGTTTTACCTCGGCATCACGATGGCCACCGTCAAAGTGCTGCACGAGTTCGGCCACGGCCTGTCGTGTAAGCATTTCGGCGGCGAATGTCACGAGCTCGGTGCGATGATGCTCGTGTTCACGCCTGCGCTCTATTGCAACGTCTCCGATTCCTGGATGCTGCCCAACAAGTGGCACCGCGCGGCCATCGGTGCCGCCGGGATGTATGTCGAATTATTCTTGGCATCGATAGCAACGTTCCTGTGGTGGTTCAGTCAACCGGGGCTTTTGAACTCGATCTGCCTCAGCATCATGTTCATCTGCTCCGTGAGCACCGTCGTCTTCAACGGCAATCCGTTGCTCCGGTTCGACGGCTACTACATCCTGATGGACATCCTGGAAATCCCCAATCTCCGTCAAAAATCGACCGAAATCACCAAGCGATTTTTTGTCTGGGCATGCCTCGGCATCGAGCAGCCGGAAAATCCCTTCCTGCCGCACAAGAATCAATGGGCCTTCGCTGCTTACACGATCGCAGCGGTCATCTATCGCTGGCTCGTCGTGTTTTCGATCGTCTTCTTCCTCAACAAAGTCTTCGAGCCTTACGGCTTAAAAATCATCGGTCAATTGATGGCGCTCTCGGGCTTCGTCGGCCTGGTGGCCCAGCCCATGTACGCGCTCATCAAATACTTCTGGACGCCCGGGAGCATGAATAAAATGAAAAAAGAACGCCTCGCTGCGACCGCCGGCCTCATCGCGGCCGCGATCGGCATTGTGTTTCTCGTGCCGCTGCCGTTCTCGGTGAAGTGCACCTTCGAAATTCAGCCCCGCAAGGGCCAGCAGGTCTTTCCCGT
Source organism: Pirellulaceae bacterium (assembly GCA_036496265.1). GTDB lineage: Bacteria > Planctomycetota > Planctomycetia > Pirellulales > Pirellulaceae > CAYLLN01. The sequence continues at coordinate 5,894 of DASXLL010000001.1, forward strand.
TGTTGCCGGCCTGATTCGCAAAGTCGCGCATCGGCCCGGCGACCAGGTGAAGGCCGGCGAGGAGCTCATGACGCTCGAAAACGCCGACTTGCAACTTCAGGCCCTGGATCTCGAAGGCAAATACGTTGAAGCCGAGGAATCGCTCCGCGTATTGCAAGATCAAGGCTTCAGCGATTCCGCGGCCTTGAGCCAGCTCGACGTGACTCGCGAAGTTCGCGACTCGGCCAAAAAGCAGTGGGAAGAAAAGGTCCGCGAGCTGCAAAAGCTCACAATCGTGGCGCCCGGCAGCGGCACGGTCATTCCCCCACCGCTGCGTACTGACAAGATGAGTGTGTCGGCCGGCAAGCTGAAAACCTGGGAAGGCACTCCGTTCGACGAAAAAAACAACGGCGCGCTGCTCACGCCCACCGACCTCATCTGCCAGATCGGCGATCCGCATGAAATGGACGCCGTCCTCATCATCGATCAAGCCTACATCGACCTCGTCAAAAAAGACCAACAGGTCCGCGTCCTGCTCGAAGCCTACACGCGCCGGGCTTATGACAGCAAAGTCGAAGAAATTGCCAGCACCGAAGTAAAGTTTGTACCCCGCGGCATGTCCACCCAGGCCAGTGGACGCCTGGAAACCAAGGCGGACGCCGCCGGACAATTCCGCCCGCTCAACACTTCCTACCAGGCCCGCGCCCCGCTGCTTGATGTTGACGATTCGCTGCAAGCGGGCATGCAAGGCCAGGCTCGCATCTACACCGGCTGGCAGACCATTTTTGGCCGCGTCAGCCGCTACGTCGCCAAGACCTTCCACTTCGACCTGTAATTGCCACGACCTGACTAGCAGAACGACGGTTCCTTCGGCACTTCCATTGCACGACCCGCTAGACTGACAGCAACGGAAACTTTGGAACGCAACGACATACACGATCGTCAAAGCCCGCGTATCACGGCCGCCCGCATGTGCGCCAGGCCGAGCTATGTTTACTTGACCGTTTTATTAGATTTGTCTGCCGCGCGCTAGTCGCCTGTCGCGATGGTGAGCGGTGACAACAAGGAGAATGATTCAATGGCGAAAGACAAAGAGATGGAAGCGGCAGCCGAAGAGACGCATGCTCCTGTTGCTGCTCCGCAACCGCAACAACAGCAGATGCAGGTCGAGGTCGATGACGCCCACGTCACGGCTTCGTACGCGAATTTCTGCCGCGTGACCGGCTCTCCCGAAGAGCTGATCATCGATTTCGGCCTCAATCCGCAGCCGGTCGGAATGCCGAAGAATCCGATCGCGGTCACCCAGCGCTGCATCGTGAACTACTACACCGCCAAGCGCCTCTTGCATGCCCTTTCGCTGTCGGTGCAACGTCACGAAGCCGTCTTCGGCGTGCTTGAGACCGACATCCAGAAGCGCGTCAAGCCGCTCGCCCGCTAATAATAATTAAACCGCTTGAGCTGCCAAAGAGCGGCCCCCTCTCCCTTTGGGAGAGGGCTGGGGTGAGGGTTTTCATTTCAGCGTGCGGACAAACTTTGTCAGTCAAGTTACGACTGACTGGAGGCGCTGCGTCGTTTTGTTATAAGTCGAAATAGACAAATACCCGCGGTCGTGCTGCCAAGCATCGCCGCGGGTTTTTCATTTCTTGCTCGTTCTTCTCCGCAGGCCGCCAAGCGAGATAATGTAGCCGTGGGACCAACCTCGCGTTAAACTGGCCGCGCAGTCTAAGTTAGCGCAATACAACTCTCGCCAAATTGACACCATCGATGCAATTCCGCCAACACACGCTCGACAACGGTCTTGAGATCGTCGCCGAAACCAGCCCCGACGCGTACTCAGCCGCTTATGGCTTTTTCGTCCGCACCGGCGCTCGCGACGAGACTGACGAAATCTCCGGCGTCAGCCATTTTCTCGAGCACATGGTCTTCAAAGGCTCGGCCAACCGCTCCGCCGCCGAAGTCAATCGCGACCTCGACGACCTGAGCGCCGGCAGCAACGCCTACACGAGCGAGGAACAAACGGTCTATTACGCCACGATTCTGCCTGAAGACCAGGAAGAAATGGTCGAGTTGCTGGCCGACATGATGCGGCCCGCCCTGCGGCAGGACGACTTCGACACCGAGAAACAAGTCATCCTCGAAGAGATCGCCAAATACGACGATCAGCCGCCCTACGGCGCACACGAAAAGTGCATGGCCGCGTTCTTCGCCGAGCATCCGCTGGGCAAAAGCATCCTGGGAACGCCCGCCAGCGTCGGCGGCCTCGCCCGCGACCAAATGCTCGGCTATTTCGAGCAGCGCTACAGCCCGAAAAACATGGTCCTCGCCGCCGCTGGCAATGTGGATTTCGATTCACTCATTCTGCAAGCCCAAAACTATTGCGGGCGTTGGGCCATGTTCGACGCACCGCGCAAGGCTCCGGCGGCCGCGCCGCGGCACGATTTCAAAGTCATTCATAAGCCGCTGGCGGTGCAGCAATATGTCGTGCAGCTCGCCGCTGGCCCCGCCGCCACCGACCCCGATCGCTACGCCGCCCGCTTGCTCTCGACTGTCATTGGCGACGACAGCGGCAGCCGGCTGTTTTGGGAGCTAGTCGATACGGGCGTAGCCGAATCAGCCTCGATCGGCACGCAAGAATATCAGGGTGCCGGCGTCTATCTGACCTGGCTCAGTTGCTTACCCGAACTGGCTGCTGAAAACCTGCAGCGCATCGCCGAGGTCGTCCAGGAGACTGACGAGAGTGGCGTCACGGAGGAAGAGCTCGATCAAGCCAAGAATAAAGTCTGTGCCCAAATCGTGCTGCATTCCGAACGGCCAACCAACCGCCTATTCAGCGTCGGCAATTCCTGGATTCAGCGTCGGCAGTACAAAACTGTGCGGGAAGCCGTCAACGCCTATCGCGCCGTCACGCTGGACGACATCGCCCGCGTGCTCAAGCAGTATCCGCTCAGCCGCACCAGCACCGTAGCTGTTGGTCCGCTGACCGAGCTTGCTGCGCCAAAAGTCTGATCGTTCCAACTAGCCGGGAGCAAACGTGCTCCCGGTGAGCCGCGCGGCGACGCTCGACTCTGATTGAGTATCGAACGCCGCATTCCGGGACCAAGTTTGGTCCCGGCTAAATGTGCGTCGTTAAATATCTCGCGTTGCGCTCACCGTCACGACGGGCAACACGGGGCCCTCTTTCACGGGCGTGGCCGCAGCCCGCTCAATCGACTTCAGCAAGCTCGGCGCGACTGGATCGAGGAACACGGCAATATGGCCGCCGCTGATTCCGGCCAGCTCATTCGCCTTCTGGAAAAACTTACCGGCGCGGGCCGGTTGTCCGTCATATTCCAGGAACAAGCCGATGAGGAAATACGGATCAGATGAATTTCGCTTGCTCGTCGCCCATTCGGCCAGCGACTCCAAGTGCTGCTGCTTCGTCATGTTCGCGCTGCCGTAAATATCGCTCAGCCGGAAGCCGCCGCGGCCAAGATCTTCGCTCAACGCAATCGCCCGCTTAAAGGCCGTCGCCGCCAACTCATAGTTGTGCGTCGCAACCAGTGCGTGGCCTTGCCGCCAGAACGCCTCCGGCATATCCGGCGCGGTTGAAGCCGCCAGCTTGTACTTCTGCAGCGCCGAATGAAAATTCTGCGCTTTGAACAATTCATCAGCCTCGGTAATCAGCTTTTCCGCTTTGCGGCGCGAATCGACATTGGAGAATCGCGAGACGATGCTGTTCACGATTGGCGCAACCGGCTTGGCACTCGTTATTGGCCGGCTGATAACCGGCGCGACCGGCCTTAGCTGGCCTAACCCCAAAAATTTTTGCACTGCCGCGCCGATCGGTGTCGCCGCGGCGGGTGCGGGAACTGGAGAGGCTGGAGTGGCCGTTGGCTTTGCAGCAAAAACCGGTGCGGTGAAGGACGAGGGGGACGACACATATGTCATCGCCGGGGCGCGATTCGCCGTGCCATAGAGCGGATTATTTGCGCTCCCCACGATTCCCGCGTTGTAAGTGCCCACATTCGATGCGCCCAAGTAATACGGCGAATACATCGAGTACGAGTTATAAGACGGGTAACTGCTGGCGTAATACGGATTGCCATAGCCGCTATAGCCCCAGCCGCCGTAACCCCAGCCCGGAGATCCATAGCCCCAACCGCGGTAATAGCCGCGATAGCCGCCGTACCCGCCGCGGTATCCGTAACCGCCCCAACCGCGCCCGCAATGGTGCCGCCAAAACGCTTCGGCCGGCGTGACCGACAACAGAGTGGCCGCCAACAACACCAAAACCGCAACAAACTTCCGCATGGCTGGCTCCTAATCCGCGTCCGTGGATTGAAAAACACCCGCGCACATATTATCCAGATTGCCCAGCCGCTGAGCAAGCAGATCGGCCGGCCTACAAAAACGTAATCATCGCGGCTCGGCGGCAGCGTCGCCGTGTTCATCCAGTCTGGCTTTGGCCGCTTGGACGATCGGCCTGGCCCATTTCTTGTCGCCGTAAAGCGTGATGATGCCGCCCCAAATCTGTCGCGCAGCGGGCATATCAGCCGCCGCCAGGCCGTCGGCGCGCTCGAGTTCTAGTTGCACGGCAGCTCTCTGTTGGGCAATTAGCTGTGTGACGTCTGCCTGCAGGCGTTCAACGTGCTTCTGAGCCAGCGCGACAAATCTCGAGTCCTCTTTATCCTCCTCGCCGCCGTTTTTGCTGCTCCGCGGCGACCCAAACACAGCCACGATCGCCTCGAAATGCGCAAGCGCCGCTTCCAGATCAGTCTCGGACAACCGCGCGGCCTCGGCATAAGCAATTTCAACGGCCGACGCATTGCGGACATCAATTGTGCGCCTTTCGCGAACCGTCTGCCGATCTAGGCGATACTGTTCCAACTCAGAAGCAAAGCGTCGCACATCGCTGGCCCGCGGATCGGCCGGGTAAAGCTGCAAAAACCGCGTCATTTCTGACTCGATCTCCGCCAACTGGCCAGGCTCGCCTTGAGCGGCCACTTTTTTCACGGCTGCATAAAGCCGATCTGCCGATGGCGGCCGCGTGGCAAAAAAAATCGCGGAACCCATCGCCGCCAGTCCGACGAATGCGGCAGCCGCGGCGAGTAGCCACTGCTTGAAAACACCTTCGTCGGCGTCGCGCCGGCCGCGAAGCTCCTCCTCGCTGACCGTCGTGAATTTGCTGATGGCGCCGGCGACGCTTGTTTTTTGCTTTTCCCTGCCAGTCGACCGCGCGACATCGGTGGCCCGGCTGCTATCAGCTCCGGCGCCAGTTTTTTTCTCCGCTTGCGTGCCAAGTGCTGTTCGGCTCGACGCCTTGGCGCTGTCGCCCGCCTCGGTAATCGAGGTCGCCGAATCGCTCGCGAAACGATATTCGTCGCCTTCATCTACCGGCGGCTTCTTCAGCGGCGCCGTCGGCCGGGAGCCGAAATTGACGATCTCCGTCTTCGGAAGCGAAGATGACCGATCAATGATTTGCGGCGTCTCAGCCGGCTCATCGTCCATCATCACGCGCGTCTCGAGCGACAGCGCGTGCTCCATCGCCCGCAGTTGATTCATCAGCGCCAGCGCCGTCGGGATCCGCCGCTGGGGGTCCTTTTCCAAAAGCTGCAAGACGATTTTATCGAATGGCTCCGGCGCTTCGGGCGTCCAATAGCGGACGGAAAGCGGCTCATCGTTTTGCAGCGCGGTCACTACCTCCAGAACGCTTTTGCCGACAAACGGTGGCCGACCCGTGAGCAAGGCATACATCACGCAACCGAGCGAATAAAGATCGCAGCGACTCGTCGCTTGTTGGCCGCGAGCTTGCTCGGGTGACATGTAATCGGCTGTGCCGAGAACCCCGCCCGCTGCCGTGACGTTCGTCCCCCCATACAGCTTGGCAATGCCAAAATCGCTCAGCTTGACGTGATCGAAAGCGTCGACCAGCAAATTAGCCGGCTTCAGATCGCGGTGAATGATGCCGCGGTCGTGAGCGTGCTTCAGAGCCTGCGCGACGGCGATGCCAATTCGCGCGACCTCGCGCCAGTTGAAACGCCGGCCAACTGTGAGCTCATCTTGCAGCGTCCGGCCTTCGACGAGCTCCATCGCATAATACAGATGGCCGTCTTCTTCTCCGTAACCGTAAAGCTGCACGATATGCGGATGCAGCAACCGCTTGAGCGACTCAATCTCCTGCTTAAATCGCACGCGAAACGCTTCGTCGTCCGCCAAATGGCCCGACAGCAGCTTGACCGCCGCGTTCTCGCCAGTCTCCTCGTTCACCGCCGCATACACCGCTCCCATTCCGCCGCGACCGAGCAGTCGCGAGAGTTTGTACGGACCGAGGCGTTCGAGTTGCATGGCAGCGCTGCCAAAAAGGTGACTGACGGGCTTTATTGTAATCTAGACCGATAGCGTTCCAGGAATGCGACCGAATTCTGCTCTCCCATCAATCTCGCCAGCGGCAGATACGGCCGCCGGCCGCGTGCCCGTCGCTTCTTATCCGGCGCGGGATGACCTTCGTAACCACAAACCTCGCATAAGCCGCGGCCAACCGACTTCCACTCCGCCTTGCACCGCGGGCAATGCACCACCAGCCGCCACCAATTGCTTTCGATCGTCCCGCGCGGATAAAGCGTCGCGTGTAGCGGCAATTTTTTGTCGCGTGCGACGGACAACCCGGCCTGCCGCGCTTTCATCGACTCGTCGGAATCGAAATAGGCTTTCAACTCCCCGAAAATGTCCGCCAATAATTCGACTTGATCTGCCGCCAAAGGCGATTGAATCCAAAACCCATACCACCGTGGCCGCGTCGAGGGAAATAGTCGCGAGCATTCATCCGCGAGGCCGAGCTTCTCGATCGAGACCTCGATGCGGTTGCAAAAACCTCGGTCATCCGGTGGCAATGCGAATAGGCCCACGCAACCAGCCAACGCCTCCGGTCGGTGAGTCGCCATCGCATTCGCCGGACACGCGCCGCACGTTTCTTCAACCTTCGCAATTCCACCGTAGAGCGCCAGCGCCTCTTCAATACGAAATCCCAGCGGCTCATCCACCGCGTAGCCTTCGAAAACCCGCCCTTGTCGTAGCGCCTCGCTTGTCGCGATCGCGGCCCGCAACTGCCGCTCGGTCCTCTCCGGATCGCTGCCGTCTTGAAACCCGCGAATCGGGCATTGGTAACCGATTGCCCACAGCAAAAACGGCGGAGTACTTGCGGGAAGTTGCTGCATCGAAATCGAAAGTAGGTCCCGCCGGCCCGGCGGGATCAGCGCCACGGGTGTACTTAGCGATCACAAGGTCCCGTCCAGCGGCCGGGACCTACATTACTCCAGCACGCCCATCTGATCGCGGAGCGCGTTGCGGTCGTGCTCGATCAACGCATCGGTGACGGGCTGAAAATCGCCGCGAATGATCTGATCGAGCTTGTAGATCGTGAAGCCGATGCGGTGATCGGTCAGCCGATTGTCGGGGAAATTGTACGTGCGAATCTTGTCGCTGCGATCGCCGCTGCCGACCATCGTCTTTCGCTCGGCGGAACGCTTCTTCAGTTCTTCTTGCTGATAGTGCTCGTACAGCCGCGACTTGAGAATGCGCAAGGCTTTGGCGAGGTTTTTGTGCTGGCTTTTTTCGTCCTGCATGGAGACGACAATGTTCGTGGCGTAATGCGTCAACCTCACAGCGGACTCCGTCTTGTTCACGTGTTGTCCACCGGGACCGCTCGCGCAAAACTTGTCGAGGCGATAATCGTCGGGCTTGAGATTGATTTCGACGTCTTCGGGCTCCGGCAGCACGGCGACCGTCGCCGCACTCGTATGGACGCGGCCCTTGGCCTCCGTCTCGGGCACGCGCTGCACGCGGTGCGTGCCGCCTTCGTAATGCAGGTCGCGATAAACGCCTTCGCCTTCGAAGCCGAGCGTGATCTTGCTGAAGCCGCCCATGTCGGTCGGGCTGGCTTCCATAATCTCGACGCGCCAGCCCTTTTTCTCGGCGTGGTGCTTGTACATCTGGAACAGGTCGTGGGCGAAGAGCGCCGCTTCCTCGCCGCCGGTGCCGGCGCGAATTTCCATCACGCACCGCGTCCGTTGTGCATCCTCGCCGCCAACGGTCATATCGAGCAACTCGCTCCACAACTCTTCGCGCTTTTGGCGAGCATCGGGCAATTCTGCCTCCGCCAGCTCCTTTTCATCCGGCGAACCTTGTTCCGACATCCGCTTCAGCTCCGCCACCTCTTCAACCAGCGCCTTAAACCGCCGATACTTCGTCGCGGACTTGGCCAGCCCTCCGTGCTCCCGCGCGACAGCCGCCAGCTTCGCCCCTTCGGCCAACACCGCGGGGTCGCTCATCTGCCGCTCCAGTTCTTCGAACCGGTTCAGCTGCTTTTCAAGTTGATCGCGGATGGAGGACACAGGAAAAAGCTCCAAGAACCAAAAGCCAAGAACCCAACAACAAACGAACGCCAAGGCGCACAACGACACGCAGAAAATCAGCCGCTACGTTTCTGTCATTGGCACTGCGTACATTGAAATTCGTTTGGTTCTTGATTCTTGTGATTTGGTGCTTCGCTGAGCGCGCAACTTCAGCGCATCCAATTACAACAACTTGGCTCAGCGCTAAGCTTCTTCGCCCGCTGGCTCGACGCGGCGCTTCTTCGCGACTTTCGCGGCGGGCTTTTGAATGCTGGTGTAAGTGCCAGCCGCAAATTTCGACTGGAACTTCTCGATTCGCCCGGCTGTATCGATGTATTTCAGCTTGCCGGTGAAAAACGGGTGGCAAGCAGAGCAGATATCGACCTTCAGCTCCTTCTTGGTACTGCGGGTCTTGAACGAGTTGCCGCAGCTGCAAGTGACGACAGTCGTGACGTAAGGAGGGTGGATGCCGTCTTTCATGGCGTAACTCTCATCCGTATTTCTTGTCCAGCGCCGCGTGTAAGCGCCGAAAATCATCGATTTGTGCGAATCTCAAAGTTTATCGGCCATTGGCAAACCGGACAAGAGCCGCAGTCTTAGGATGCATTACTGCTTACGCTTTAAAGAGTTACGTCGGCAGACATTCTGTAGGGAACGCCCTCCGTGGCGTTCCGTCATGCAACGTCGCGATTGCGAAGGGAGAGCCACCCGATGGACCGCATTCCCATCAAACGAGCGCTGGTCAGCGTTAGCGATAAAACGGGCTTGGATCAGCTGGCTGCGGCTCTTCGCGAGGCTAAGGTCGAGATCTATAGCACCGGCGGCACGCGAAAATACCTCACCGACCGCGGCTTCGCCTCCCGCGACATCGCCGATTACACCGCCTTTCCCGAAATGATGCACGGCCGGGTGAAGACGCTGCATCCGAAGGTGTTCGGCGGCATTCTGGCCCGTCGCGATCACGATGAGGATCTCGTGGCGTGCCGGGAACATGGCATCGATCTGTTCGACCTTGTCGTAGTCAATCTTTATCCGTTTGAGCAGACGATCGCCAAGCCGGGCGTGACGCCGTCCGAGGCGATCGAAAACATCGACATCGGCGGCCCTAGCCTCGTGCGCGCTGCCGCCAAAAACCACGCGTTCACGGCGATCGCTACCGAGCCTGCGCAATACGAGCCGATCATTGCCGAGCTTGCCGCCGGCGGCACCTCGCTCGTGCAGCGGCAAAAGCTCGCCGCGGCGGCTTTTGCTCACACCGCCAAATACGACGCGGGTATCGCCATGTGGTTCAGCCACTTCACCGAGCCCGAGGCCCATTTCCCGGCCGCCATGTTCATCGGCCTGGAGCGAAAAACCGAGCTCCGCTACGGCGAAAATCCGCACCAGCGCGGCGCAATCTATGTCGCCCCCGGCTGCGGTGGCGTCAGCGTGCTCACCGCCAAACAACTCAACGGCAAAGAGCTGTCGTACAACAACCTGCTCGATCTGGATAGCGCTCTCGTCATTGTCCGCGCGTTCAGTGAACCCGCCGCCTCCGTCATCAAGCACAACAACCCCTGCGGCGCGGCAATCAGTAGCAGCCTGGCCGATGCGGCGAAAAAAGCACTTGATGGCGATCCGCAAAGCGCCTTCGGCGGCGTTTTGGCGTTCAATAAATCGGTCGATGCGGCGACAGCCGAGGTGTTGGCCACGCCGGGATTGTTCATCGAAGCGATTGTCGCTCCGTCGTTCGAGCCCGCTGCGCTGGAAATTCTCACCACCCGACCCAAGTGGAAAGCCAACGTCCGCCTCATGGCCGTAGGTCCCCTGGAAACTCCGCCCGCGCCCCTCTCCTGCCGCCCCATCGAAGGCGGCATGCTCGTCCAAGACGCCGACGTCCTCGCCGACCCCGAAACCGACTGGAAACTCGCCAACTCTGTAGGGAACGCCCTCCGTGGCGTTCCGCCCGTGGGACAGGCTTCCAGCCTGTCGTCGGCCCCCGCGGAGCAGGCTTCCAGCCTGCCGCAATCCCTCCCGCCAAACCTTCTCTCCGATCTCCGCTTCGGCTGGTCCATCGTCCGCCACGTCAAAAGCAACGCGATTGTCCTCGCCAAGGACAATTCCCTCATCGGCTGCGGTGCCGGTCAGATGAGCCGCGTCGATTCCGTCGAAATCGCCATCCAAAAAGCGGGTGAGCGTGCCGTTGGATCGATTCTGGCCTCCGACGCCTTCTTCCCGTTCCCCGACTCGATTCACCGCGCTGCGAAAGCCGGCATCGCCGCCATCATCCAACCTGGCGGCAGCGTCCGCGATGAAGAGGTGATCGCGGCCGCCAACGAGCACGGCATTCCGATGATTTTTACAGGGCGGCGGCATTTCAAGCATTAAGGTCAGGCTTGAGGCTGAAGGCTGAAGGCTTGAGGCGCGAGGCGATAAGCGCGCGCTAGGGTGGCCCGAGAAGTTGGTTTTTTCGGTGGAACGGCGGTTGGCGGTTAGGGAATGGAGGTCATGAGGGGCAGAATTCGGATGGGAGGTAATGGTTGGTGGCAGGTCGCGTCGAGAACGGGATTCAACGGAGCAGTTGGTTCGGGTGGGTTTTGTGGTAGGGCATATGCCTGGGCGGTTGGGT
>DASXLL010000002.1:0-42413 GCA_036496265.1 Pirellulaceae bacterium
TATGTGGGTGAATGGGACCATTAGATAGCCCGATTCATTGGTCGGCGAGTGAGATTGGGCGGCGGATTGCGCGAGGGGAGATTTCGGCGACGGAGGTGACGCAGGCGTTTGTGGCGCGGATCAAGGAAGTTAATCCGCGGCTGAATGCGGTTGTTGTGCCAAGGTTTAGCGAGGCTGTTCAAGATGCGACCGCGGCAGACGCACTTCAATCGCGGGGCGAGCCGCTGGGCAAGTTGCACGGCGTGCCGATCACGATTAAGGAATGTTTTCACCTGGCGGGAACGGCCTCGACGATCGGGCTGAACAATCCGCAATTTCTTAAGCCGGTGGAGCAGGATGGAATTTCGATTTCTCGGCTGCGGCGAGCGGGCGCGATTGTGTTGGGTAAGACCAACCTGCCGCAACTCATGATTTGGCATGAGTCGGACAATCCTGTTTATGGACGAACGAACAATCCGTGGGATTTGTCGCGGACGTGCGGCGGCTCGACGGGAGGCGAGGCGGCGATTGTGGCGGCGCGGGGGTCGCCGCTGGGAATTGGCAACGACCTGGGTGGCAGCATTCGGGTGCCGTGTCATTTTTGCGGCATTCACGGGATTCGGCCAACGTCGCTGCGAATGCCAAGATCAGGCTCGGCGCGAACGCTACGGGGTTTTGAGACGTTCATCACGCAGACCGGGCCGATGTCGCGGCATGTCGAAGACTTGTGGCTGAGTTTGCAGGTGCTCACCGATCAGTCGGACGGATATGTGGCGGGTGATGTGGTGCCAGCGCCACTTCGTGATCCAGCGGAAGTTCAAATCGATAAGCTAAAGGTCGTGGCGTGGACGAGCGACGGCGTTTTTCCACCTTCGACAGCGGTGGTGCGAGCGGTTAAGGAGGCCAATGCAGCGCTGAGAAGCCAAGGCGTGGAAGTGATCGAACTCGATGCGGCGGAGGTCGAAAAGCAATTTCATACGAATGAGGCATTTGATTTGTACTGCAGCTTGATTGGGGCCGACGGAGGGGCGGACGCGCGGCGGCTGTCGCAGGGCAGTAAGCTCGATCACCGCGTGCGGCGGTTGCTGTGGATTGCCGGCTTGTCGCGGCCGATGCGGGCGGTCGTTGTCACGGGTTTGAAACGGGCGGGACAAAAGTGGATGGCGCGAATTGTTAGCCACGCGCGGCCGCGGTCGGCCGATGCATATTGGCAGCTTGTCGAACGAAAGAATCAACTCGCGGCTCGTGTGCTGGCAAATATGCGGCAGCAAGGTATCAGCGCGATCGTTTGTCCGCCGCATGCCTTGCCAGCGATGCCACATGTGAAGGCATTTGATCTCTTAGCGGCAGCCAGCTATGCGATGGTAATCAATTTGTTGGGGTTACCTTCGGGAACTTTTTCGATGACCCGCGTGGCGGCAGGCGAAGATTCAAGCCGGGAAAGATCGCGCGACAGGGTGTTACGACGGGCCCGGGAAACCGACGCCGGAAGCGTGGGTTTGCCGGTGGGGGTGCAGGTTTCGGCTCTGCCATGGCGCGAGGATATTGTGCTGGCGCTGTTGGCTACTTTGGAAAAAACTGCCTCCCTAAGGCGTGATTATCCAGGGAGTTACGTTGTGCCGGTGGAATAATCGGCATATTCGCGCTATTGCAATCTGAATCGCGGATCGATAGCATAGTGAGACTCAGTTTCAACAGCGACTAAGCAGGTTGCAACGAGTCCCCGCCCAGCGGAACGCACAGAATGCGTTCCCAATTGCCGCCGAAGAGGTGGTCAATCGCCCATGCCCGATACCTTTCCGCTTCAGATGCTGGCAGCCGGTCAGCGTGCTCGGATTGATCAATTGGTTGGACGTCCGGACGAGATTCATCGTCTGCAAGAACTCGGCATGCGCGTCGGCAAGCCGGTGGAAGTGTTGCAGAGCGGCAGCACGTGCATTGTGAAGCTCGATGGGACGCGACTGGCGTTTCGCGATCATGACGGATTTCGCGTGTTGGTTCGGCTAGCCGAGCTTGCAGCGGGAGAAGCTGAGCTGGCTGCGGGAGAAGCCGGGTGAGCACACTGGCTCAATTGCCGGTGGGAGCGAGCGCGAGAGTCGCGCGGATCGAGGGGCAAGACGAATTGGCTTGCCGTCTGATGGAGATGGGGCTGACGCCGGGTGTGGAGTTGCGTTTGATTGGCGCGGCGCCGCTGGGCGATCCCTTGGAGTTGGAAGTTCGTGGTTATCGGTTGAGCGTAAGAAAGAGCGAAGCACAACGAGTTGCTGTTGATTCGGTTTCGTGAGCACCATGTCCGTGGCGTCGCCCAGCAAAACGCTCACAGTCGCTCTGGTCGGCAATCCCAATACGGGTAAATCGACGCTGTTTAGCGCGCTGGCGGGTGTGCGGCAGCGGGTGGGCAATTATCCGGGCGTGACGGTGGAGAAGAAGCTTGGCACAGCTGAGTTTCATGGGCAGGCGTTCACGATTGTCGATCTGCCGGGGACGTATAGTCTGTCGCCGCGATCGCCGGATGAAATGGTGGCGGTGGATGTGCTCTTGGGCCGGCAAGTCGATGCGCCGGCGATCGACGTGGTGTTGTGCATCGTTGATGCGAGCAACCTGGAACGGAATTTTTATCTGGTTAGCCAGGTGTTGGAGTTGGGGCTGCCGACGGTCATTGCCTTGAATATGGTCGATGTGGCCAAGAGCAAGGGTTTGGAGCTTGATTTCGCGAAACTGGGCGAGCGGCTGCCGGTGAAGTGCGTGAGGGTGCAGGCGAACAAGGCGGTTGGCATCGCTGAACTAAAACAAGCGATTGTCTCAGCGGCAGGCGAAGCTAAATGCGCGTCACGACCGAGCCCGTTTCCAACGCAATTCACGGCGGAGGTTGCGGCGTTGCGGTCACGGGTGTGTTCGAGCGCGGAATGCCAGTTGCCGCGGTATCTTGTCGAGCGATTGCTGCTGGATACGAGCGGTTATCTGGCGAAAGCGGGGCTCAACGGCGTTGATGAAGAGTTACTCGCAGAGGTGCAGGCGGCTCGCGGCCGGCTGGCGGAGGCGGGATTGCCGGTGCCGGCGGTGGAGTCGATTGCCCGCTATGGGTGGGCGACGCAAACGCTAGAAGGAGTGGTCACGCGACCCAGCAAGCGGCCGGTGACGGTCAGCGATCGCATCGATGGGTGGCTGACGCATCGGTTTTTCGGCACTGTGGTGTTTATTGCCGTGATGCTGATGATGTTTCAGGCGGTGTTTTTGGTCGCGGGGCCGGCATCGGCGTTGATCGACTGGGTCAACAGCGCTCTCGCGGAAGCGGTGACGAGAGTTATGCCCGAGGGGGCCATGCGGTCGCTGATTACGACCGGTGTAATTGGCGGCGTGGGTGGCGTGCTGGTGTTCGTGCCGCAGATTTTTACGCTGTTCTTTTTTATCGCCGTGCTGGAAGACTGCGGCTACATGGCGCGGGCGGCATATTTGATGGACAAGCTGATGTCGCGGATCGGCCTGTCCGGCAAGTCGTTTATTCCACTGTTATCGTCGTTTGCATGCGCGGTGCCGGGGATTATGGCGACGCGCGTGATCGAAAACCGCCGCGATCGGCTGGTGACGATACTCGTTGCGCCGCTGATGAGCTGCAGCGCCCGATTGCCTGTCTATACGCTGCTAATCGGCGCCTTTGTGCCGACTTGGACGCTGAGTTTGGGAGCAATCGAGATTCCGTGGCTGCAGGGTGTCGTGATGTTTGCGATGTATGCGGTCGGAACGATTGCCGGCATTGCGGCGGCGTTTGTTTTGAAGCGGACAATTTTGCGAGGGCCGACGCCGCCGTTTGTGATGGAATTGCCGAGCTACAAGATGCCAGGCGTGCGGATCGTGTTGATGCGGATGCTGGAGCAAGGTTGGTCGTTCGTATATCGGGCGGGGACGTTGATTTTTTGCGTGTCGATCTTGGTGTGGGGGCTGTGTTATTTTCCGCATGACCGATCGCAGATTGATTCGCGGCTCTTGGAAAGGAGGACGGAATTGGTCCGTTTAACCGCCGCGCCCACGCGGCGTGCTGATGACCCGGCGTGGACGCCGGGGTTAAACGACGAGGCGGAGTTGGCGGAGGTTGAGAATGAGATTGAGGGACAGTATTTGGCGACAAGCTTTTTGGGGCGGGCGGGGAAGCTGATTGAGCCGGTGGTGAGGCCGCTGGGGTGGGATTGGCGGATTGGGTGTGCGGCGATTGCGTCGTTTCCGGCGAGAGAGGTGGTCGTGGCGACGTTGGGGGTCATCTACAATTTGGGAGAAGGGCAGGACGAGGCGTCGGCTGATCTGCGTGAACGGCTGAAGTCGGCGACGTGGGATGGAACCAATCGCAAGGTATTTAACCTTCCGGTCGCACTGTCGATCATGGTGTTTTTCGCATTGTGCGCTCAATGTGCGTCGACGCTGGCTGTTATTCGGCGCGAAACGGGAAATTGGTGGTGGCCGGCGTTTACGTTTGTGTATATGACTTTATTGGCGTATGTCGGTGCGCTGCTGACTTATCAAATTGGCATGCGGTTGTGAGATGGATTGGCAACTTGCATTAGCGTTGATTTCGGTTACGGTGGCTGCGGGGTACGTCGGCTGGAGGGCTTGGCGCGCACTCTTTAATTCATCGAATGCTGGGTGCGGAAGCGGATGCGGTTCGTGCAGTGCGAATCAGCCGAATCGGCGTGAGTTGTTGAGTATTGATGGCGGCGAGGGTCGGCCGGTAAAGCGAGGTTGATTGGCGGGGCAAGGTCCCGCCGGGCCGGCGGGACCTACAGCAGAGGTCGCAGCTCGGCGGCGAGGAAGAAGGAGCCGGCGATGCAGATGAGATCGTTGGGCTGAGCGATGGCGCGGGCGAGGCGGAGGGCTTCGGTGGGGCGGACGCAGGCGTGAAGCGTGGGATGGAGGCTGTCGTTGGCGCCAAACGATAAATCCTCACCCCGGCCCTCTCCCAGAGGGAGAGGGAGAGCGTTACGAAGTTGCTGAGCGATGGTTAAGAGCTCGCCGGTTTCGACGGCGCGGGGATTGTTGATGTACTGCGTGAGGAATATCACGTCGAAAGCGGGCAAGACCAGCTTGAGCATGCCGGTGTAGTCTTTGTCCTTGCTGCTGGCGAAGATGAGGATGCGGCGGCGCGGTGTGAAGTTCTCGCGGAGGACTGCGAGCAGGGCTTCGATCGAGGCGAGGTTGTGGGCAACGTCGAGAATGATTGTGGGCGACGACTGCAGTTGCTCGATACGCGCGGAAACTTGAGCGGTTGCGAGTCCCGTGCGGACGGCGTCTTCGCTAATCTGCCAGCCGCGGTCAGTCAGGCGGCGCACGGCGGCGATTGCGTCGGCCGCGTTAGCGGCCTGGTGGGAACCGAGCATGAAAAGTTCGAGGTCGCGAAGTTGGTAGGTAGGCGTTGTGGCGCGTTCGCGGTAGTTCAGCGCGGAGCCCGGCGTGGATTTGGAGGGGGAGAGGGGGGGAGGGGGAGAGAGGGAGAGGGATTCAAAGTCGTAGTCGATGCCGCGTTGGAAGAGGGGAGCGCCGAGTGCGGTGGCGCGAGAGGTGATAACGCCCTTGGGTTCGGCATTGGCGACGCCGGAGATGACGGGGATGCCGGGCTTGATGATGCCGGCTTTTTCGGCGGCGATCTGGGCGAGCGTGCTACCGAGCTGCTTGGTGTGGTCGAAGCTGATGCTGGTGATGATGCAAACTTCGGGGCGGCAGATGTTGGTGGAGTCGAGGCGGCCGCCCAGGCCGACTTCCAGGACGGCGGCGGCGACGTTTTCTTGTGCAAAGTGCAAAAACGCCATCGCGGTGGTGACTTCGAAGAACGTGGGGCCGGTCGCGCCATTCGCTTCCGCTTCGCGATCAAGCTGTTCGACGAAGGGTTGGACTTGTGCCGCCAGTTTGAGGAAAGAACCGGTCGGACAGGGTTGGCCGTCGATGACAATACGCTCTTCGATGCGGTCCAGGTGCGGCGACGTATAGAGTCCCGTCTGGTAGCCCGCGGCTTGGAGCACAGCCGCGATCATGGCGGCGGTCGAGCCTTTGCCCTTGGTGCCGGCGATGTGAATCGCCTTGACGGCATCCTGTGGATCGCCAAGCAGGTGCATCAGCCGGCGCATGCGGTCGAGCTTGAAATCGGCGGATTGATACGGAACGCTCGTGGTCCGCTCGTAGTTGATGCGGCGGAGGAGAAAATCGAGGGCGGGCGGAGATTGACAAACGGCAGGCATTTGCAGTCGGAAAATCGGTAGCAAGCGACGCGGGCGGCCGTTTCTCGCGCCCGGGGCCCGGCTACGAGAAAGATTAAGAGAAGGATTAAGATTATGAAGAGGATTAAGAGCAGGAGTAAGAGTACGAGGTAGGATTGGCCAAGAAAAGAGAAAGGGCCGCAGGAGAGCGGGAAGCTCCTAGCGGCCCTGTCCAGGCGGGAAAGAATGGCGGTTGCAGATCGCGACTCTACCCAATCGCGGTCCGCAGGAGCGTTTATCTCGTCGCAGCACGCGGGAGGTGCGGTCGGAGACTCACGCGGTTTTTAATCATCTGCCTCCTTGCAAATGGGTTTTTCAAAGCTGGTTCCATCGTCCGCGGTTAGGTCTGCCGCGGTCATCGTTGAATGCCTATAAAGCACGGGCCGTGCCAATCGGAGCGCGATGCAAAGCTGCTTTTTCAGTCCCCGACCGAAGTAATTTGCTGACAAGTATTTAGCGATCGTCAGGGTCGTATACGAAGGCTTAAGGACCGGAAGTGCCGCGTTGTAAGAATTGCTTGGCAGAAACGGAAGCTTTGCAACGATTTCCAGGTTGCACATGAAACCCGCGAACGAGCATTCCACCAGAAGCTATAAAGCGTTGCTGTAACATTAGTTACGACTCAGAGAACGAGGAGTCGCTGCCAAGACTTTTCAGACGCACGCTATGGAACTTGCGGCGATCGGTGGATTGCCAAATCAGCCTGGCAGAAATTACAACGGGGACCTGAACCGATGGCGGGTGATTGGCGTAAGACACTCGCCACGATTTATTGAGCGAAGTCTTTATGCCGTCAGCTACTTCGCAGCAATCGCACATGAGCTGACTGCAGTTTTCCCTCTTTAGCGGCAAGAGCATGGCCACCCAATTAGCCGAGCCGGCGAAACCAAAGGCTCCGAGCACCGCCAGCGACGTGGTGATCGAAACTCGCAGCCTGACCAAGATTTACCGCGATTTCTGGGGTCGGCAGAAGGTGCGGGCGCTAAGTGCGCTCGACCTACAGATTCGCAAAGGCGAGATTTTTGGCCTGCTGGGCCCGAACGGGTCGGGAAAATCGACGACGATCAAGCTGCTGCTCGGTTTGCTGTTTCCGACGAGCGGCCAGGCCCTGGTGTTCGGCAAAGAATCGACCGAGGTCACCAAGAACGAGCGGATCGGTTATCTGCCGGAAGAATCGTATCTCTACAAGTTTTTGAACGCCGAAGAAACGCTCGATTTTTACGGCCGGCTGTTCGATATGCCGGCGAGTGTGCGGGAGCGGCGAACGAACGAGCTGATCGAGATGGTGGGGCTGAATTGGGCTCGGCGGCGGCAGCTTCGCGAATATTCCAAGGGCATGACCCGCCGCATTGGACTGGCGCAGGCGCTGATCAATGATCCGGAATTGATTTTGCTCGACGAACCGACCTCCGGTCTCGACCCAATCGGCACGCGAGAGATGAAGGATCTGATCCTGAAGCTCCGCGACCAAGGCAAAACCATTTTGATGAGCAGCCACTTGCTGCCGGATGTGCAGGATGTGTGCGACCGGATCGCGATCTTGCACCAGGGCGAGTTGAAAGAACTCGGCCGCGTGGATGAACTTCTGACGGTGCAAGACGTGGTGCAAGTCCGGGCCAAGGGGCTCAGCAAAGCGGCGGAGGACGAGATTCGCGCGGTCATCGCCCGGCACGGCGGCGAGCTAGTGGCGGTGGAGCATCCGACGCTGTCGCTGGAAGAGCTGTTCCTGAATATCGTACGCGACAGCGAGGCACGGCCGGGGCGAAGAGCAGGGCAAGGTTAATGACCAAGCACGGCCGAGGCCAATGACCAAGCACCAAGCACCAAGCATCAAATCACAAACAAATACAAAGCACGAAATACGAATGACCGAGAGCATTTGAATTTGAGTATTTAGAATTTGTTTGGTTCTTGATGCTTGTAATTTGAGATTTTGACTACAAGTAAAGTCTGTTTTTTCAATCAACTAATACATGGCATTTGAACGCGGGATTCCGAATTTTCTGCACTGGCTGCTGGGCAGTCCGACGTCGTCGCTGCTGGTGCCGGCGTCGTGGGGGTTTTTGTTTGGAACGCTGGCGATCTGCCTGTTGTTGTTTTTGATTGTGCCGTTCATTTGCTTCGTGATTTTGTCGCTGCAATATGGGCCGAGTGAGGCGTTCTATTACGTCGCACGGTCGATCTTCACGGCGGTGACGGAAGATTTGCCGCGGTTTTCACCACGGCGAACTTTTGCGGTGGCCCGGCTGGCGGTTCAAGAGGCGATTCGCAACAAGATCCTCGTCGGCTTCGGCATTTTCTTGCTGCTGCTGCTCATCGCCGGGATGTTCTTGGACACCGGCAGCCGCGATCCGGTCTATAACCCGGCTCGCGTGTATCTGAGCTTCGTGCTGACGGCGACGAATTACCTCGTGTTGCTAATGGCGTTGCTCTTAAGCGCCTTTAGCCTGCCCAACGACATCAAGAACCGCACGATTTACACGGTTGTTACGAAGCCGATTCGGGCGAGCGAGATTGTTATCGGGCGGACGTTCGGCTTTGCGGCCGTCGGCACGGCAATGCTCCTGGCGATGGGAGCGATCAGCTATCTCTTTGTTACCTGGTCGCTGAATCACGATCACGCGGTCGACGTGGCGAGCGTCGCGGACGAGAACGGCAAGGACGGCAAGCTGATCCGCCGCACGGGCGAGACAACGATCGATCAACACCACAGCCACACGTTCGAGGTGGATGCCAACGGCAAAGGGCGGACGAACACGATCCGCGGACACTGGCATGAGGTTACGCGAACGGACGACGGCAAGTATCGCGTCGGGCCGCCGCAGGGGCACTTGATTGCCCGGGCGCCGATTTATGGCCAGCTTGTGGTTTACGACCGGGATGGCAAACCGGGCAAAGGGATTAACGTCGGCAACGAATGGGAATATCGCGGCTACATCGAAGGCGGTACGCCGGGCGTGCAGACGAAGGCCCACGCGATTTGGACTTTCTCCGGTGTCACGAAGGAAAAGTATCCCAACGGGTTGCCGCTGGAATTGAACTTACGTGTCTTCAGGACTTTCAAGGGCGATATTGAGCGGGGCGTGCTTGGCGAGTTGGTGATTCGCAATCCGAATCCCGACGCGCCGGTGAAGCGGAGCGGGCCGATTGTCTTCATATCGAAAGAATTTGTTGCCGACCGCCGCGTGATTCCGCTCGAGCTCAACAGCGAAATCGGCGGCGCGGCGGGCGCCGGCAAGGTGGACTTGTTCAAAGACCTGGTCGATGGCGGCGAGGTGCAAGTCGAGCTGCGGTGCGTCGAGCCGGCTCAATACTTCGGTGTCGCAGAGCCTGATGTCTATCTGCGGCCCGGCGATGCGCCGTTCGAGTTGAATTTTGCCAAGGCATACTTGAGCATTTGGCTGCAGATGCTGCTGGTGACGGCCTTCGGCGTGACGTTCAGTACATTCCTATCCGGTCCCGTGGCGTTGATGGCGTCGATCTCGGCCATCGTGCTTGGCTTCTTTGGTCAGTTCATCCGCGATATTGCCAACGGTGCTGCTTACGGCGGCGGGCCGATCGAGTCGTTCATCCGAATCATCACGCAGCAAAACGTGATGACGGACATGGAGATCAACAAGATTCTGCTGACGATCATCAAAGGCGCCGACGGCCTGTTGATGCATCTGCTGCAAGCCGCGACTTATATCCTGCCCGACTACACGCAATTCGACACGACGGAATTTGTGGCCAGCGGGTATAACATCTTTGGTGCTCTTGTTGGCGAGCAGCTGGTGATGGCCTTGGTGTATTTTACGGCGGTTTCGATCGCCGGCTATTTCTTCCTGAAGACGCGGGAGATCGCGGCATGAGTAAGAGCGCCTCGTTTACGCGGAAGGTCGCGTATATCAGTGCGATTGCCCTGCTGCTATTGCCAATTGCAGCGATCAGCCAGCCGGCGACGATCAATCCTGGCCGCAGCGGCCATTCGGCGGGTGGAAAACTCGCGCAATTGCGGTCGCAATATAACTTGGCGCAGGCGGAACTCGGCGAAATCGATCCGGCTAGCGAGACGATGAAGCTTTCGACGCTCGGTCTCCGCGGCGTCGCCGCCAACATCCTGTGGGGCTGGGCCAATTATTACAAGAAGATCGAGGACTGGGACAAGCTGGAGATGACGGTCAACCAGATTATCCGCCTCCAGCCGAATTTCGTCGAAGTCTGGGACTTTCAGGCCCACAACCTGTCGTACAACGTGTCGGTCGAGTTCGACGACTACCGGATGCGTTATCAGTGGGTGAAGAAGGGAATCGAGTTTCTCATTCTGGGTAGCCACTACAACCGCGATGAGCCGGGAATCTTGCGGCAAATCGGCTGGTTCGTGGGCCAGAAGATCGGCCGGGCGGACGAGCACATGCAATTCCGCCGCCTGTTCCGCGAGGACAAGGACTTTCATCAGACGTTCCGCGACAACGGCATCGAGGTCGATGACGGCCAGGGTCCCGACGGAAAGCCAGACAACTGGCTCGTCAGCAAGCTGTGGTACGAGAAGGCGGTGAACGCTCACATCGCGCACGATAAGCCGATTCGCGGGACGACTCCGCTGCTGTTTTATAGCGGCGCACCGATGTCGATCATGAACAGCGCGGCCGCGATGAACAAAGACGGCTATTTCTTCGAGAACGCCGTTATCGCGTGGCAGCAAGCCAAGGACGCCTGGCTGCGGTATGGCGAGCGAGAGTTGCCGACTTCGGTTGGCTTCAATATTCGGCTGAACGACCAGGAGTCGGTTGAACAGCGAATCAAGGAAGCGAAGGACGAGATCGCGAGGCTCTGCCCCGGCGTGGAAGAGGAAATCAAGCAAGAGAAAATCAACCGACTGTCGGCGGATAAGAAAGCCGTGCTGCAGACGGCGCCGGCCGAGCGATCGCCGGAGCAATTTTCATTGTCGTATGAAGCGGAGCAGGAAACGAAGGTTTTGCCGCGGGACTTTTTGAGTCGCGCGAAGCGACCAGAGGACCGACCGCGAGTGCGGCAGCTTGTGGATCAAATCGAGGAGGATGAGGCGACCTCACATCAGGTTGAGATCAATCGCCGGATCGTAAATTTCGCTTACTGGCGGATGCGGGCCGAATCGGAGCTGACCGACGAAGCGCCCAAGGCTCACAGCGACGAGTACGAGGCGAATAAGTTGGCTGAGAGCGGTGAAGGTCTGGCCAAGGCGCGCGGCTTATACGAGGCGGCGTGGAAGCTTTATGCGGTGATTCTCGATAAATACCCGGACCTGATGGACAATGCCGAAGCGCAAGACATCATCGAGTCGGTTTCGCATTATCGCGACGTGTTGGGCCAGCTCGACGAGCCGTTCCCGGCCGATTTTCCGCTGTGGCCGCTGATGGACAAGCATTACAAGGGCCAGCAGATTCGCGACCAGGTGAAATTGCTTCAGGGACGTGACGCGGTTGAGGAGAAAAAGCCCGCCGAGAAGAAGCCCGAGGATAAGGGCGACGAGCTGAAGAAGTCGGACGAAAAGCCAGGCAACGAGAGGCCGAACGACGCCAAGGAAAATGCCGCAGCTGAAACCAAGCCCGACGCCAAGTAACGCGATGCGAATTAACCTGTCGGTTTTTTAATACGGCCCGAAGTGGAAATTGCCGTGGGGCGACACTTCGAAGGCGAGGCGCAAAGACTGGGGGTTGCGTTGCCCCGCTTGGGCATCGTCCGTTACGATGTGTGGGGGCTTTCATCCTCATTTTTTGCAGAGGACGGGACGCGGCCATGAGATTTCGATGCATCTGCGCACGGTTCACAATGGCCGTCGTACTGATTTTTGCGCTCGGTTTGATTTGCGGCTGTGGTGAGGCCCCGACGCCGACGACGACCGCTACGGCAGGATCGCCTGCGCCACCTCCGCCTCCGCCGACAGATACGGCTGCTGGAGCCGAATCCACCCCGCCAGCCGGTGGTCAGTTAGCCGATGAAGCAGCACAAGGCGAGACGGCACAGTCGGCCAATGCTCTGGCGACCGATGCTCTGGCGACCGCCGAGCCGGCTCCGCCGCTGGACGTATTTCAAGTAGCGCAGCGCGTGGAAAACCCGTATACCCGGCGGGTAGAAATTCCTGAATTCGGCCCTGGCGTCGTCTGGCTGAACACCAAGCCGCTGACGAAGGCCGATTTGAAGGGCAAATTCGTGATATTGGATTTTTGGACCTATTGCTGCATCAACTGCATGCACATTTTGCCGGAATTGAAAAAACTGGAGCGACAGTTTCCGAAGAATCTCGTGGTCATTGGCGTGCATTCGGCCAAATTCGCAACGGAGAAAGACACCGACAACATTCGCGGCGCCATGCTCCGCAACGAAGTCGAGCATCCGGTCATCAACGATGCCGATCATTCGCTGTGGAACACTTACGGCATTGGCAGTTGGCCTTCGATCCGGTTGATCGATCCGGAAGGAATGCTTGTGGATGGGCGGTCGGGCGAGTTCAAAGCGGCTGAGGTGCAAGCTGTTCTCAATAAGGCTTTGCCCTATTACCGGCAGCAAAAGCTACTCGACGAAACGCCGCTGAAATTCGATCTGGAGATCACCAAAGAGCCGCCGACGCCGCTGCGCTTTCCCGGCAAAATCTTGGCGGATGAAAAAGGCAACCGGCTGTTCATCAGCGATAGCAATCACAATCGGATCGTCATCACCGATTTGGCCGGCAAGCTGATCGACACGATCGGCAATGGGGATATTGGCACCAGCGATGGCGATTTCCAGACCACCTCGTTCGATCATCCGCAGGGCTGCGCTTTGGCCGGCGAAACACTGTACGTGGCCGACACCGAGAACCACAACATCCGTAAGGTTGATTTGACGGCCAAAAGAGTGACGACGGTCGCTGGGACAGGCGAGCAGGCATCGAATCCGTGGCCTGGATTTGTGCAAGGTGCTCCGCCGGTGCGGAAACGCTATGTTGGTCCGCCGAAAACAACCGCGCTGTCGAGTCCCTGGGCGCTCAATGTTCATGAAAAAGACCTCTATATCGCGATGGCCGGTTGCCATCAGATTTGGAAGATGCCGCTCGATGAAAGCGAAATTGGTCCGTATGCCGGCAATGCGCTGGAAGACATTGTGAACGGCGATTTGCTGCCCCGCGAGCCGTTTGCCGGCGGGGGCGCGTCGTCGTTTGCTCAGCCTAGCGGTTTATCGGGTGACGGCTCGTACCTTTATGTCGCCGACAGCGAAGGCAGCTCGATTCGCAAAGTACCGTACAAAAAGGGGACGCTGGAGGTGGGCACGGTTGTCGGCTCCGATCATTTGCCACGCGGTCAACGGCTATTTCATTTCGGTGACAAAGACGGCCCGCGGGCCGAAGCCAAGCTGCAGCACTGCCTCGGTGTCGATTATCTCGACAACAAGCTTTATGTCGCAGACACATACAACCACAAAATCAAGGTCGTGAATGCGAAGACGGGCGAAACGCATACGCTCGCGGGCACTGGGGAGGCGGGAAAAAGCGACGGTCCGCCGTCATCGGCACAATTTCATGAGCCGGCCGGCCTCGATCATGCCAAGGGTCGGCTCTACGTCGCCGATACGAACAATCATCTCATCCGCATGGTTGACATAGCCAGTGGGAAAGTCGCCACGTTGACGATTAGCGGCTTGGAGCCACCCGGGAAGGCGGCGGTGGCAGCGCAGTGAGCCCGAAACAAATCAGTAGTGATTACGGAGCTGAACAATGATCACTGCTTCTGCCGTGACTTTGTACACGAGGCGGTGTTCATCTGTGATGCGACGTGACCAGTAACCAGAAAGCGATTGTTTCAGTGGTTCGGGCTTGCCAATCCCCGTCAAGGGGTGACGGAGAATGTCCTTGATTAGATCGTGAATCTTCGCAACGACTTTCTTGTTCGTCGCATGCCAGTACAGATAGTCTTCCCAGGCGTGCGTCGAAAATGCGATATTCATTCATCAAAATTTAGCTGGCGGACCGCGGCATTTCCTCGTTCGAGTTCGTCGATTGACTCCATGAGGCGCTTGGCATTCGCCGGGCTCTTGAGCAAATAGGCGGTTTCCTCCAGTGCCTCATAATCATCGAGCGACATCATTACCACAGCGCGATTATCGTCCCGCATGATAATAACCGGCGAATGATCGTCGCAAACCTTATCCATCGCGGCTGCGAGATTGCTGTTCGCGGCACTATAGGTAATAGCTTCCATAAGTTTCAGACTACTGCATACGCAATCCACGGTCAATTTCTTTCGCCATCGCGGCAGCATTAGCTGAAAGCCATCCTTCGAAGCTATTCTGAAGCAGTGATAAGACGATTGGCTCAGGGAAAAGGCAACACCATGGCGGACGTGGCAGGGCTGGCGAAGCGGGTCATCGCGAATGTCGAGCGGGCGATCGTCGGCAAGCGGCAGCAATTGATCTTGTCGATGGTTTCGTGGCTCTGCGAGGGCCACATTTTGCTGGAAGATGTGCCGGGCGTCGCTAAAACGATGCTGGCCCGGGCGCTGGCGCGGTCGATCGGTTGCACGTTCAAGCGGATTCAATGCACGCCCGATTTGCTGCCGACCGACGTGACGGGCGCTTCGATTTTCAATCAGAAGACGGTCGAGTTCGAGTTCCGGCCGGGACCGCTGTTTGCGCAGGTGGTGCTGGCCGATGAAATCAACCGCACGACGCCGCGAACGCAAGCCGCGCTTCTCGAAGCAATGGCCGAAAGCCGAGTGACTGTTGATGGCACGAGCTATCGGCTCGGTCCGCCGTTTCTCGTCGTCGCCACGCAGAACCCGGTCGATCACGAAGGCACCTTTCCGTTGCCCGAGGCGCAACTCGATCGGTTCTTGATGCGGTTCAGCCTTGGTTATCCGACGCTCGAAGAAGAATTGAAGATGCTGGAACTATTGCAGCGGGCTCATCCAATCGATTCGTTGCAGCCTGTCGCTACAGCCGAGGAAGTCATCGCTTGCCAGGCCGCAGTCCGCGAAATTTATGTCGATGACAAGGTGCGGCGGTATCTGATGCAGATTGTCCACGACACACGGGAGCACGATGATATCGGCCTTGGCGGCAGCCCGCGAGCTTCCATCGCCTTATTTCGGACATCGCAAGCTATGGCCGCGCTGCGCGGGCGCAATTATGTGCTACCCGATGATGTGAAAAAGGTCGCGGCGGCTGTGTTAACCCATCGGATCATTCTCAAGCCCGAAAGTCGCTTGCGAAAAATCACCGCGGCGGAATTGGTGGATCAGATCGTGGCGGAGATCGCGGTGCCGACACTGGAGGAGAGAGCGGCGTCGTAGTAGGTCTTGCCCGCCGGGCGGGACCTAGCGTTACGTTAACGCATTCCATTATCAGTCACCCGCCATGACCAGAAAACCGGAAACAATTTCATTTTGGACAGGCCGACTCCCACATTGGGAGGTCGTTAACGGCCGCTACTTCGTGACAATCCATTTGTCAGGAGCCATTCCCGCAGCCGGAAAACAACAAATTCGCACGCTGTCTGCGGGGTATCAGTCACTTTCAAGAAACGACCCGGATCAGCGGCTAAAAGTTCATCGACATGTATTTCGCGAGCTTGAGCAGTGGCTTGATCGTGCCGAACGGATCACGCACCTACGTGATCAACGCGTCGCAGAAATCGTTGTGGAGGCAATTGAACATCGACGACGAACTGGGGTCTGGGATGTCTTTGAGTATGTGGTGATGCCTAATCATGTTCATCTTTTTTTTGAGCTTCTCGATGGATCGTTGAAAGAAACTCTCGAAAACTTCAAAGAGTGGACAGGCAAGCAAGCAGGGAAGTTTGTTCCTCTAAACGGTGCTCGATTCTGGCAGAAGGAATGGTTTGACCACTGGTCGCGATCCGACGAAGAAGACGAGCGGATTGCTTTTTACATCCGACAGAATCCCGTTAAAGCCGGGCTTGTTGGTCGTTACGAGGATTGGCCTTATGGGTCGTGGCGACTTCGTGAAATCGCATCTGAGATATCGCGTTCTCACGCGTCAGGTCCCGCCGGGCCGGCTGGACCTACAAAGGGGCCGGCCGAATGAAATGGTTCGCCGGCGCAATCCTGCTGCTTGTGATCGCAATCCTGTTTGGATTCGATCTGTTGGCGTATGCCATGTATGTGTTGCTGGCGGTGATGATCGTGAGCCGCTTTCTCACCAAGAACTGGGCCGAATCGCTGGAGGCGAAGCGGGAATGCAATCGCTTGACGGCCGAGATCGGCGATCAAGTGGCGGTCGTCGTTGCGCTGAAAAACAACGGTCGCTGGCCGGTGGCCTGGGTGCTGCTGGAGGACTTGCTGCCCCGCGACGCATTCATGTTCGAGCCGCCGCGGTTGAAGATTAGCGGCCGCCGTGTGCAGCTTACGATGCTGCGAGGAGCGGCTCGCAAGACGATGATGTACCAGGTCACACCGACGCGCCGCGGCTATTACCAACTCGGCCCGCTGGTGCTGGAAACGGGCGATTTATTTGGTCTGCACCGCCGCTATCGTGTGCTCACGGAACCGCATTTCCTGCTGGTGCTGCCAAAAATATTGCCGCTGGCCGGCTACGAGGTGTCGTCGAAGCGGCCGATTGGCGAAGTGCGGATGACCTATCGACTGTACGAAGATCCGACGCGGATTGCGGGCGTCCGCGCTTACGAACGTGGCGATCCGCTGAATCGCGTGCATTGGCGGGCGACGGCGCGAACCGGCATGCTGCACAGCAAGGTCTATGAGCCCTCGACGGTCGCCGGCGCGACGCTGCTCTTGGAATTTCACATCGCTGCCCATGAAAGGCGGCATGAGCCGCACCGCAGCGAGTTGGCGATTACCGCCGCGGCATCGATCGCCAACACCGTTTATCTTTTGAATCAACAGGTGGGCCTGGTCACAAACGGCCGCGATGCCGCGGACCGCGTGCGGCACGAAGGGTGGGCGCACGATCATCGCTCGCGTGCCGAGGCGCTCGCTTCCGCCGCGGTGCGCGATAAAAGCGATCGCTTGCAGCCGCTGATTGTGCCGACGCGCCGCGGCCCGGAGCAGCTCGTGCAAATTCTGGAAACGCTGGCCCGGATGGAGCTGACCGACGGCCTGCCGCTACCGGCGCTCATCAATGAAGCGGCCAGCCGAATGCCTCGCGACGCCACTGTGATCGCCATTCTGCCGCCGGGCTCCAGTGAATCGGCGATGGCCCTCGGCAATCTGCGACGTCGCGGTTATGCCGTCACGGTGCTGCTCAACATGCACGACGACTGGGATTTTGCGGAGGCGGCCGCGCCATTTTTGGCGGAAGGGATCGATACGCGGCACCTCAAGGATGAAGATTCGATCATGGAAATCTGCCGCGGCTTCGCGCTACGGTAGGTGTGGCGAACACAGGGCTACGTCACGCGGAGCGTGGTGACGGCTACGTAGGGCGCGAGACTTGCTAATGCCTTCGGTAGCCCTTATGTTGGGCTGTCGATTGGGGCGGATTCTTGTCCCTCAATTCGGCTGCGGTGGCCCGTTGGCTGCCGCTAAATTGTTTACTCGTTTGGCTGAGAAACGGTGGGCACAGCCCATCCTACGTATGCAAAACGTCGTCTCGTTAGTCCTTGGTGGTGGTCGCGGCACTCGGCTTTATCCACTCACGAAATACCGCAGCAAGCCGGCGGTGCCGCTAGCAGGCAAATACCGGCTCATCGATATTCCGCTGTCGAATTGCATCAACAGCGGCTTCAACAAGATGTACGTGCTGACGCAGTTTCTCTCAGTCAGCTTGCATCGCCATATACGCCAGACGTATCGCTTCGATCATTTCAACGGTGGATTTGTTGAAATCCTCGCGGCGCAGCAGATGACCGACGACGCCAAGCAGGACTGGTATCAAGGCACGGCCGACGCTGTTCGCAAGCAACTCCGCTACATCCAGCAGAAAGGCATCGACTACGTCGTAATCCTTTCGGGCGATCAACTCTATCGCATGGATTATCGCGACATGCTGCGGACGCACATCGAAACGAAGGCCGACGCGACGATCGCCGGTATTCCCGTCACGCGGGAGCAGGCCAAGGCGTTTGGGGTCATGCGTATCGCGGATAGCGGCCGCGTCGAAGGCTTTTTGGAGAAGCCGCAGACCGATAAGGAGGCGGATATCGTCCGCATGAAGCCGCAATGGATCGATACTCGCGGCATCGCGAGCCAGGGCCGCGATCTGATCGCCAGCATGGGGATTTATGTCTTCAACCGTGACACGCTCATCGAATGTCTCGAAAAAACCGACTATCTCGACTTCGGCAAGGAGATTTTTCCGGCCTCGGTACGGGCCAAGCGTGTCATGGTGCATCTGTTCGATGGCTATTGGGAAGACATTGGCACAATCAAGGCGTTTTACGATGCGAATCTAAGCCTCGCCAGCGAAAACCCGCCATTCGATTTCCACAGCCCCGCGGCCCCGATTTATAGCCGGCCGCGATTTTTGCCGCCGACACGAGTCCGCGACGCCGTTGTCAAACACAGCCTCGTGGCCGACGGCTGCAAGATCGGCCGCGGCTGCACGATCGAAAACAGCGTCATTGGCCTCCGCTCGATCATTGGCGACGGCGTCACGATCAAGAACACGGTCATCATGGGCGCCGATTTCTTCGACGACGAAGACCGCCAGGCATTGCACGAGGGTCAGCCGCCGCTGGGTATCGGCAGCGGCAGCCATATTGAAGGCGCGATTCTGGATAAGAATTGCCGGATAGGCAAAAACGTCCGGATCGTCAACGAGCAAAAGCTCGAAACTCGCGGCGAGGACGAAGCCTGCATCATCCGCGAGGGAATACCCAACGTGGTGAAAGATGGCGTGTTGCCCGATGGGTATCGGTTGTGAACGTGTGATCTTAGCGCGAGACTAAGCGACGCGCTAGCGCCTTTCTCTTTTGAACGCAAAGGCGCAAAGGGTAGCAAAGACCGCAAAGGCTATCGGAAGCGAAATCGTTCGTGAATTTCTGGTCCTAGTTGCCAACCGGCCTTGCGAGGCGTCATCATGGTTCGTTCATGCGAGCCATTCTGCGCTCGGGTCGCTACCACTTTCACGGAACCAACGGCGTGTCGCTCAATCTCAAATATCTCATCGCCAAGCTCAACGACACTTCCCGCAAATCGCTGGAAAATGCGGCCGGGCTGTGCTCGTCGCGGACGAATTACAACGTGGAGATCGAGCATTGGCTCTTGAAGATGCTGGAAACGCCGGACACGGATATTCCGCGCCTCTTAAAGCACTTTGAAGTCGATCAGCCGAAGCTGGAGCGGTCGCTGGTCGGCGCAATCGAGAAATTTAAGACGGGCAACTCGCGCGTGCCGGCGCTCTCGCCGAAGATTATGGACCTCGTCCGCGAGGCGTGGCTTATCGCGTCGGTCGAATACTCGGCGACGAGTGTCCGGACAGGACACTTGCTGTTGGCGATGCTGGCTAATCCCGACTTGGCGATGCAAACGCTGGCCAGCGCGCCATCGCTTAGCCGGATTTCGGCTGAGGCGCTGCAGCGCGATTTGCGCGACATCTGCGACGGAACGGCCGAAGACGTCGCGGCGAAAGCAGCGGCCGGTACGCCGATGGAAGGCCAAATGCCCGATGGCAGCGGCGCCGGGGCGCCGACAGCGGCTCTGGACCAATTCACGATCGACCTGACCGCTCGAGCCCGCGAAGGCAAGATCGACCCCGTGC
This sequence comes from Pirellulaceae bacterium, assembly GCA_036496265.1. Classification (GTDB taxonomy): domain Bacteria; phylum Planctomycetota; class Planctomycetia; order Pirellulales; family Pirellulaceae; genus CAYLLN01. Next base: position 19,890 of record DASXLL010000002.1, read on the forward strand.
TCGGCCGCGATTTCGAAGTACGGCAGCTTGTCGATATTTTGATGCGGCGGCGGCAGAACAATCCGATTCTGACCGGCGAGGCTGGCGTCGGCAAAACGGCGGTCGTTGAAGGCTTCGCGCAGCGGATTGCCGACGGTGATGTGCCCGACCCGCTCAAGAATGTGACGTTGCGGACCCTCGATCTGGGCTTGTTGCAGGCGGGGGCGGGCGTGAAAGGGGAATTCGAGAACCGTTTGAAATCGGTGATTAACGAGGTTAAGGCTTCGCCCAAGCCGATCATTCTGTTTATCGACGAAGCGCACACATTGATCGGCGCGGGCGGCTCGGCAGGGCAGGGGGATGCGGCCAATTTGCTCAAGCCGGCGCTAGCTCGTGGAGAGCTGCGAACAATCGCGGCGACGACCTGGTCGGAATACAAGAAATACTTCGAAAAAGACGCCGCGCTGGCCCGGCGGTTTCAGGTGATCAAGGTTGAAGAACCGGGCGAAGAGCAAGCGGTCAACATGATGCGCGGCTTCGCGCCGACGCTGGAATCTCACCACAATCTGCGAGTGCTCGACGAAGCAGTTCGCGATGCCGTGCGGCTATCGCACCGGTACATTTCCGGCCGACAATTGCCCGATAAGTCCGTGAGCGTGCTCGACACAGCGGCGGCCAAAGTGGCGATTGGCCAAGCGGCGATTCCGCCCCGGATCGAGGACTTGCGGCGGCGCGTGGAAAGCCTCGATCGGCAACTAACGGGCTTGCGGCGAGAAGAGGCCGTTGATGGCGGCCACGCCGAGCGAATCAAAGAGTCGGAAGAAGCACGCGCGGCAACTCAGACGGAGCTCGTGGCGCTCGAAGCTCGCTGGAAGGAAGAAGCCGAGTTGGTGAAGCGCATTCGCGAGATTCGCGATCAACTTGAAGCGACGACCTCGCAGGCTCCTGGGCACGAAACAGGTAACGGCAAAAAGGCGGATGGTAAGACACCAGCCGCGAAGGCAGCCGCAGCTAAGCCAGCCGCTCCAGAAAAACCACCCCTCACTGCTACAGAAATTGCCCAGCTCAAAGCCGAACTGGAAGAACTGACGGTCAAGCTTCGTACGATGCAGGGCGAGACCCCGCTGATGCACGTCTGTGTCAATTCGCAGTCGATCGCCGAAGTCATCGAAAGCTGGACGGGCATTCCGGTCGGCAAAATGGTGACGGATGAAATTAAGACGGTGTTGTCGCTAAAAGGCAAGCTGGAGGAGCGGGTCATCGGTCAGGGGCATGCCTTGGAGGCCGTCGAGCAGCGCATTCAAACGGCCCGCGTGCAAATGGTCGATCCCCGTCGGCCGATCGGCGTGTTCATGATGGTCGGCCCCAGCGGCGTCGGCAAAACCGAAACGGCGATGGCGCTGGCCGACATTCTGTACGGCGGCGACAAGAACATGGTCGTCATCAACATGTCGGAGTATCAGGAATCGCACACCGTTTCGAGCCTCAAGGGCTCTCCACCCGGGTACGTCGGCTATGGCGAGGGGGGCGTGCTAACCGAGGCTGTACGGCGCAGGCCCTATTCCGTCGTTCTACTCGACGAAGTCGAGAAGGCGCACAACGATGTGATGGAGCTGTTCTATCAAGTGTTCGATAAAGGCGTGCTCGAAGATTCTGAGGGCCGTGAGATCGATTTCAAGAACACCATCATCATTCTCACGTCCAATGTTGGGACCGATCTCGTGCAACGGCTTTGTGCTGCTCCGGATACTCGTCCGGACCCGATTGCTTTAGCCGAGTCGCTTCGGCCGGAGCTATTGAAAGTTTTTAAGCCGGCGTTTCTTGGTCGAATGGTCGTGGTTCCCTATTATCCGCTGTCCGACGATGTGATTCGGCAAATTATCAAGCTGCAGCTCAGCAAGATCGCCGATCGTTTCAAGCAAAACCACAGAGCCGAATTTGTGTATGACGATGCGGTGATCGAAGCGGTCCGCAGCCGTTGCCGCGAGGTCGAAAGCGGGGCCCGGAACGTCGATTCCATCCTGACCGGCAAGCTATTGCCCGAAATTTCCCGCCAGATTCTCGGCCGCATGGCGGAAGGACTGCCCATGAAACAGGCGCGGGTGAACGTCGATGGCAGTGGCAACTTCCAATATCAAGTTGACTGACGATCGGTCCCAAATCCGCGAAATACTTGGGATTGCGGCAGTTCGCCGTCACATTTCTGTCTCCATTGCGCTTGGAATCTAAAGGTTGTGCGGAATTTACGCAACTCTTCGATTTGGCCCTCGATAACAAGGAAGTGACAACGTCTTGCAGCCTGGATTCTCGGAGCCAGGATGTATGCCGCCACCGGAGCATTGCGATGGATGTGGAAAAACATCGGAGCCTGGTCTTCGTGGATAACATAAGCGCTGGTTACGGCAGTATGCCATTCCGCTGTGTCAGGGACGGGGCTGGAAATCAGATGACGGTAATCACGACAGATGGGATCTCGGGCGATGTCATAATGCCTTACGACGATGATTCGCCGCCCGATCCGTCAGCCGGCTTGCAAATCGTGCCTTCCGTGGGCCGATTTCCACGAACTTTAATCGGATGGGATGGGCAACCGGGCATGTCTCGCCAAATTGAGGCAATGATTTTTCCGGATCTGGCGCGAACCCACACGATGGTGACCTGGAAGGGACAGAATTTCGAAGTTGTCTCGACGGAATGGGAAAATCAGAATAGTCCGCTAGTAAACCCGAGCTTGCGACCTGAGCCGACGCCCCTCATCGATAATTGTGGCGTCGTAATTGGCTATTACCTGAAAAAGGTCAACACCCACTTTCTCTTTACGAACGACGCAGGCGAAGTTTTCTACGCCACGCAATTAACCAGTTCCGGGAACTATAACTTCCGCGCCCAGAGTATTATCGGGCAGGATCTCTATATCACGGGCGCCGATTCGGTTGAGCGTTACGCCATGGAAAACGGCGTCAGGCACACTCAAGTCAGCAGCGATCGTGGTGTTTCGTCCACGCATATCGTGGGCGGCTATAAATACCGCGTGAAAGCTGATAAATGGGCCGACGTGCTGGTCGATATCGACGGCTTCGTTCACGTTCTCGACACCTATGGCGACGTGAAGCCCAAATCGATTGCTGAAAAATACAATGGTGCCGCGGACAAGATCCCTTTGTTGGGATGGCTGCTTCCACGGCTGCCGGTCGGAGCTTCGGACGAATGCTGGAGCGACGATTGGCGCGATGATGAGCAGATGGACGCAATTTGCCAGGCGGAGAAAGCGCAGGCGATCGGAGATAGCCTGATGCTGTTCATGGACATCCTTTCATTTGGAGAATCCGCGGTTGGGAGAAAACTGCTCGGCGTTGGACGAAGAGCGATGGCATGGGGAGCTGAAAAGATCGAGGGGGGCGTTTTGCGAAGCGCTCGCTCCACGGTCATGGCTCTGACGTTGGAAATACGAGCGCCCGAGGCGGTCATGACGGCGAGCCGCGCAACGCCGCTGCGCGGCCATCTCGATCCGCGCCTGCACGGGAATGTTGTGGGCAAGGCTGATGCCACAGTGGCGGCCGATGCGGAGCGCGAGATCCATCAAGCAAACCGGTTCGCGGAACGCTCATCTGAAGTGAAACGCGTTTATTTGGGTGAGGCAGCTAAGAAGGCATTTAAGTCGCCGGCGGGCGAGAAATTTCCCGATGTCGTTGCGAGGAAGTTTGATGGCACGTTTGGCGTTGGAGAAGGCAAAGGTACGGACATGCCCAAGGTAATCAAACAATTTGAGGCCGCCAAAAAGCGGCTCCCCGGTTCCATTTCCGAGCAGGAGGTGGTCGTGCAAAAGCTGACCGATCAGCCGGTAGAGGGCGGGGTGCTCAAATCCCCTGGTCATGGCTACGGCGTTGATAACGACGGATTCCTGCTCGATGCAACCAGCCATGTTGACTTGAAGCACGGGTTGCCGCCCAAGGTCATCGTAAATGGCCTGCCGATCAAAGTCATTGTCATGCCTTGAAGACAATGGCCGGGCAATTGGTGAAACGGTTCGCTTTTATCGAGTCATTTTTTTAATAAAACACCGGTGCATTCATGGCGGACGAGATCAAGCAAGCAGGTCGCTTCATGTCACTCGCGACCCCCCTAGGCCCTGACGTTCTCTGCGTGGAAAGTGCCAACATTTCCGAGCGGCTTTCCAAGCCGTTTGTGATGCAGTTCGACATGCTCGCCGAATCGTCGAAGGCTTCGTCGATCGATTATCAAAAGCTGCTCGGCCAGAACGTCACGCTGACGGTCGAGCTGCCGGGCAAAAAGAAGCGATATTTTTGCGGAATGGTCAGCCGTTTTAGTGCCAGCGGCCAAGACGAACGCTTCGCCTATTACCGCATGGAGGTCGTTCCCTGGTTGTGGCTGCTCACGCTCACCACCGATTGCAAGGTGTTTCAAAACAAGACCGTGCCGGACATTATCGAAGACGTCTTCAAGGAATGGCAGGGAAAATACTCCCAAGTCGTACACTTCGAAAAGAAGCTCAGCGGCAGCTTCACCAAGCTCGATTATTGCGTGCAGTATCGCGAGACCGATTTCAATTTCGTCTCGCGGCTGATGGAAGAAGAAGGCATTTTCTTCTATTTCAAGCATGAAGACGGCAAGCACACGCTCGTGCTGAGCAACGATGTATCGTCGCTGCCGGCCTGCCCGAATCTGGAGCAGGCTCGCTTTTTGCCCGAGTCCGGTATGGGCGAGTGGGAGGACGGCATTGCGTCGCTGGAGGATCGCCGGTCGATTGTGCCGGGCAAAACGACGCTGGCCGACTATCACTTTCAGATGTCGAACAAGTCGCTGCGCAAGCCCGCCACCAGCTCCGTCAAAGTCGCATCCAACGACAACCTGGAAATCTTCGATTATCCCGGCGAATATGCGCAGCGTTTTACCAAACCCGACGAACGCCTGGGCGACGTGGAAAATCACGGCGCCGAAATCGCTCAGCGGCGCATGGAGGAACACGGCTCGGGGCATTTGCTGATCAGCGGCACTTCCAGCTGCCGCGCGTTCAGTCCCGGCTTTTACTTCTCGATGATTGGGGCAGAAGGTAAGCCAAAAAAGGTGCCGGGCACGGAAGGGAAATACGTCGTCACCTCCGTTAAGCATTCTTTGCAGCAGTCGCCGGACTATATCAGCGGCGGATCAACCAATCACCCGTATCGCAACACCTTCACTTGCATTCAGAAGGAAGTTCCCTTCCGACCAGCGCGATCCACACCGCGCCCGGTCGTCCAAGGCATGCAAACGGCCGTCGTTGTTGGCCTCAAAGGCGAAGAAATCGATTGCGACAAATACGGTCGCGTCAAAGTTCAGTTCCACTGGGACCGCGAAGGCAAGAAAGACGAAAACAGCTCCTGCTGGGTCCGTGTGGCCAGTCCGCTGGCTGGCAATCGCATGGGCCTGATTCATATTCCGAGGATGGGACAGGAGGTCGTTGTGGCTTTCCTCGAAGGCGACCCCGACCATCCCTTGATCGTCGGTAGCGTCTACAACTACGACAACATGCCGCCGTTTGAGCTGCCTGATAACAAAACGCAGTGCGGCCTGATGACGATGTCGACCAAGGACGGGAAACCCCAGGAAAACTTCAACGGGATTCGGATCGAGGACAAAAAGGACCACGAGCGATTCGACGTTCATGCGGAGCGCGATTTTCGACGTGTAACCAAGAACAATGAAGAGATTTATGTCGGCACGGACACGAAGGATCCTGGCAATCAAAAAGTCGAAATCTTCAACAATCAAGAAGTCACAATCGGCACACCGCAAAGCCAGGACGGCAGTCAAAAATTGACCGTGCAAAAAGATCGTTCCGCAACGCTCGAAATGGGAAACGACGCGCTGACGATCAAAATGGGTAATCAGACCACGAAGCTGAACCTCGGCAAAAGCGAAACCGAAGCGCTGCAATCGATCGAGCTCAAGGTAGGACAAAGCAGCGTCAAGGTCGATCAAACGGGCGTCACGATCAGCGGCATGATGATTCAGATCAACGGCCAGGTCATGACGCAGGTGAAAGGAGCGATGACCACGGTCCAAGGCTCCGGCATGCTGCAACTGAGTGGCGGCATCATGATGCTGGGATGACGATCCTCATCGCTTTTCGACGATTTCCTTTCCGAGCCAAGATGGTTTAGACTCGCCATTGCCGCCTGAGCGTCCTTCGATCAAATCACGTATCCCATGCATTCGACGTCGTCCACCAACTCGCACCTTTCGCTTTCGCGAGCCTATCTCGAGATCATCGAGGGGCCGGGGCTCGGCCGCAAAATTCCGTTGCGCGAAGGCCAGGTTCGCTATGTCGGTCGCACGAACCAGGCCGACGATAGCTGCCCCGAGAACCCGACGTTGTCGAGCGTCCATTTCAGCGTGCGCTGGTTCGCGGGCCAATGCGAGCTGAAAGATCTGAACAGCGCCAACGGCACGTTTCGGCACGGCAAAAAGATCACGGAGGCCCTGCTCGGCGCGGGCGATGAGATCAAAGCCGGCAAGGCAACCTTTCGGCTCGTCGTCGATGATGGCGCCGGCGGGGCTTCTTATGCCAGCGTTGCTTCTCCCAGCTTGCCGAAAACTCACGACACTGATTTTGAGCCCCACCGACATGAAAGCGCCCCGCCAGTTAGCGCTCCGCCCCCGGAAGCTCATTTGGCCACCGGGCTCGCTGTCGCGACAGCGGCAAAACTACCGGCGGAAGCTCAGCTTGGCGACGAAGCCAAGGCCATGCTCGCCGACGACATGCCGGTGCCTCAATTCCTCGAGCTGCTCGCCAGCCGTGAGCACTTTCTCGACGCGCTCCGCACCATTGCTCACTCCCTAACCAAGCGCTCGGCCGTCCAATGGGCCTGCCAATGCGTTCGATCGGCCTCCGGCGACGATTTAAATAAAACCGACCAGGCAGCGCTCCAAGCCGCCGAGGCCTGGGCGGCCGAGCCGAACGAAGAGAACCGCCGCAAGGCTCAAGCCGCTGGGGAAGCTGCCGGCCACTCCACCGCAGCGAGTTGGACCGCGCTGGCCGCCTTTTTTAGCTCCGGCAGCCTCGGTCCATCATCCGCGCCCGTTGTTCCGCCCGCGCCGCACTTGACGTCGCACGCCGCGGCCGGCGCGGCCATGCTCGCCGCCGTCGCCCGCCAGCCGGAGAAAGCGCCGCAGCGGTATGAAGCATTTTTGAAGCTCGCCAAAGAACACATGAAATAAGAGGTGCCGTATGCCCCAACCTGCCGCTCGCGTCGGTGATATGCACATCTGCCCAATGGTCAACGTCCTGGTGCCGCACGTCGGCGGGCCGATTCTTCCGCCTGGCGGCATTCCCGTTCTGATTGGCGGCATGCCGGCCGCTCGCGTCGGCGACATGGCCGTTTGTGTCGGCCCGCCGGACGTCATCGCCCTCGGGTCGTTCAAAGTGTTGATCGGCGGCCAGCCCGCCGCCCGCATGGGCGACCTCACCGCCCATGGCGGCATCATCGCGGTGGGCTATCCAAAGGTTCTGATTGATTAGGTCCCAAAGGCTTGCTCCAATGGCCGGCCCCGCCACCGACAACAAACGCTCTTGGCGTTCGCCGCCGCGCGGTGGGCTTGTGCGCCGGTCGCGGTATGTGTGGCGCTGGATTTTGAGCGGGGTGGCAATCGGCCTGATTGGCCTGGCCGTGTTCTGGGCTTGGCCCCGGCCGCTCCCGCAAACGCTATTGCTCGTCCTTAGCGACGACCGCGAAGAGCGGAACATTCTGCCGCCGGTTCCGTTTGTCTCCGGCGATGTTGCTTCGCTGCAATCCTGGGCGCAAGCGGCCAAAGTGCCATCGCTGGCCCTGCAGCTTTCCAAAGTTGAGAACCCGGCCTGGCTGGCGCGGCGACTCTCGCCATCGCCCGGCGAAAACCAATTGAGCTTCCCGCGTTCGGCCGCTGGCGGCAGTTCTGCGATTAAAAATGGCGACATGCTAGTTATTTACATCAAAGGCCATGGCCTGGCGCTCGACGTATCCAAAAACGACAAGCCCGATGTCCGGCCGCTGATTGTCAAATCTCTCAGCGAAGGCGATTTATCCGCGGCCTGGTACAGCGACGATCGGCATGTCGTCGATGTGCGCGAGTTGCTCCAGCAGCTTGCCGCCGTATCGGGCGTTCGGATGCTCGTGATCTTCGATGCCGTGCATCTCAACTACGACCCACGCCTGGGGACGCTCGTCAACGCGTTTCCGACAACCGTGAAGCAGACCCTCGATCAACTGCCGACGCGCTCGAACCTGTGGGTGCTCGTCGGCCAAGGCGACGGCGAACTGGCCGTCGGCCTGTCCACAGCCGGCCGCTCGGCTCTTGTCGATAGCCTCATCAGCGGCCTGACGCGTAAAAAGAACGATCCGGTTGGAGTTTCGGTTGATTCACTCATCGAGACCGTCCGATCGCAACTCATTGCCCTAAATCAACCCGGCCGCGGTTCGTTTCGACAAACGCTGCAGCCGCTGTTTCCGGCCTCTGGCGGCGCGATTGCCGGTCGATTGACGTTACCAACATCCCCGCCGCCACCGACCGCTGACAAACCGGCCGATCAAAAATCGGTGACAAATGAGGTTGCGAAAGCAGTTGCGAACTCTGCCCCGGTTCAAACCACCACCGCTCCAGTGCAGCAAGCGGCTACGGCTGCCAGCACCGCGGCTAAATCAGCGTCTGACACCAAGGAAGCGACATCGCAGCCGTCCGCCGGCAAAGAAGCCGCTAGTTCAACCGCCGCCGCCACCTCAAGCGCAACATCCCCGGCCAGTGCTGCCCCACCAAGCACGCAGCCGAGTGAGCTCGAACTCGCCTGGCAATCGCGCGATCGGCTCCGCGACCGTTTCCGAACTGGCTGGTCGCCATCCCACATTGGCCCTCAATTTTGGCGTCGAATCGAAGGTCTTTTGGCGGGATTCGATGAACAGCGCCTCGCTGGCGAGCAGGCGGCAAAGGATCAACAGACGTTGAAGCTGCTGCAAGAAGACCTGACTCGCTTGGAATCGATTTTCACCGGCCAAGGTGGCACTTGCACAACCGACGACTGCCGGGCGCTCGCCGAGTCGTACGCCGCGTTCCAAACCAGCCCCGCATTTCGCTCTTTTCAAGCCCGCCAAAACAGCGGCCTCGAGACGGCGAACGAGGCGCTCAAGGTTTTTGCTGAAACGGCCTATCGAGCCCGCGATTATGTCTATCTGCACGGCCAGATGGCTGCCATTCTTGACGGCGGCCCTTTCGTCAATGACGCCGTCCTCGAATCGCTGCTCGACAAGCTCAAAGCGCTTGGCAGCCGGCTTGATCCATCCGATCTAACCGATGGACGTCTTACGGACACTCGCTTACGTGACCTGGCTCGCATGCAACGCGACGTGAATGCCGCTCGCGATCAGGCCGAAGCCGATATCGACGCCTATTGCCGAGCTGTCGCCGCCGCGCCGCCATCGCCGGGAAAAATGCTCCGCGCGCAGCTCCTCCTTCATTCGCCGGCGGTATCTGCCAGGCAGCGTGCCGAGCTGCGCAAATCCTCGGACATTAAAGGGCCATCTAGCGAGTCACCTGGCTCGTCGTCCGAGCCGTCAGTCAGCGCACGATTAGCGGCCAATGCCCGACTAATGAAAAAACTGCTTGCCGCGGTGGCCCCGCAAACTCAATCTAGCGGCCCAAATGTCCCTGCCTCGCCAATTACGAGCTGGATGCAGCTATTGGACTCCGCTCAAGGATCGGCGGACTTGCTTTCGTGGACGAAGCTCGGCCGCGGGAGTCGCGAATTTGCCGAAAACTTGCCCGCTTCCGTCAAAACAGGATTTTCCAGCCGCTCAGCGAGCCGTCCGGAATCAACGCTGCTCGACACGTGGCGACTATATGAGGCAGCATTGCTTCTCGATGGCCGCGACGCCCGCCGCTGGCCCGACCGCTCGCTGGCCGCATCGTGGATTGCCCAGCCAATCCGGCCGGAACTATTGCCGGACAAGGTCGAATTGGTCGGTGCAGCCCAGCCGATTCAACTCCACCACCCCGATCAGGACGCCGCCGCCGTTTCGCTCGCCATCCGTGTTCAAAGCGAAAAACCACCGCCATATACGGTCGCTATCGATCTGAATTGGAACGCCCGCGATCTGGATGTAACGCGCGGCGATGGCGGTGCGCCATTGCGCAGCGGGCGCAACGAGATCATCCTCGACACGGACAAACTCGATCTGCCGCTGCGAATCAAATCGCGCCGCACGACGACAGACTCGCCAAACGCCACCATCCGCGCCCAAGCTCGCTTTGGCAACGCGCAGCTCGTCTCAGCCGATCTCCGTTGCGTCCTGCCGCGCCCCGATCAAATCGAGCTCACGCTGTCGCCTGACGAAAATCTCGCCGAAACCAAACGCCGCACATGGTTTCCCAGTCTCCCCAACGGCGGCCGACTCAATCTCTTTCCGAACCGCGAGCGGTCCGTCGCTCTGTATCTGACGAACCTTTCCAGCGAAGACAAGCATCTCTTCGCTCGGCTGTATCGGGTTCCGCAAGCGGCGACGAGCCTTGGAGGGCGTTTGTTCGATATCAAATCAGCAATGGCGCTAACTCCGGTTGCTGCAACTACCGACACCAAGCTGTCGCAGCCCAACGCCGACATCGCGCAGCTTCTCCGTGGCCAGCTTCTCGCTCAAACCAACGAAAAAGAGCCGTTCTTGCTCCCAGCCGGCTCCATGCCCGTGAAAGTACCGCTGGCCCCGATCGCGCCGCCACCGCCGGTGCCAGCAAGCACCGCGCCTGCCGCGAATCCCGATAAAAACAACGACGTAACGGGCGGCCTGTTGCTCGTCGTCACCAGCGCCGATGGCAAAAGCAAGCCGTACTTCAAATGGATCGAGCTGCAGATGCTTCAGCCGGACGATTTGCTGGCTATCAAAGAGCCGACCTATCGCGAAGGCAAGTTGTCGTTTCGCGTGGAGCTAAAGGATCCGAAATTGATCGATGAAATGGCACTCGCCAAGCAGCCGCTCAAGCTCACGTGGGAGACGCAAGCTCTACCACTGGAGATTCGCGAGCCGACGAAGGAATCGCTGCTGACCGCCAGCGATAAGCAAGGTGCGATGTTTACGGCTATCGTGCCGCCCAGCGTGCGTTGGCCGCTTTACTTGCAGCTGCATGTCGATGGCGACCCGCGAGGGCTGGTCGCGCGACTCGACCGCCAGAACGACAACTTGCTCCTTACAAACCTCAAGGAAAACCGTCCGCCCGATATTCACATGTGGCGGGTTGGTGCGAGCGCCTCGCGCGTCGGCGCTCCGCCCGAACGCCTTCAATACCTGATCCGCCCGCCGCAGCCTTGGCTGGCATTTCCGACGGCCGCCACGATCGCCGAAGGTCTGCCTGAAATGTCGCGCGGCCAAACGGTCCTGGTTCGCATTGATCCAAAGGCGGCCACGGCGCGCCTGGATGTCAGCCTCGGTGCCGACGTGGCCGCCAAATACTTCGCCGACGGCGCTCGCATCCGAGTTACCGCTGAAGGCCAGCCGCCAGAGTTTGCAACCGAGCGGCAGATCGCTGTTCGCCTAACTGGCATCGATTCCAGCCTTTTGCAAATTCAATGCGACGCCTCCGACTTCACGCGCATCGACTTTGGGCCCATCGACGTGCCACAAGACAAACGCATTGAGCTAACCGCCGAGATCACCAGCGAATCAACCGCGGTCGCCGCCTCCGAATACGCCACCAGCAGCACCACGTTCATCCTCGACCGGACGCCGCCGACAATCGGGCAGCTCCAAGCCGACAGAATTCCGCCGCGTGCCGTTCCAGCGGCCGGAACGCCCATACAGACAGAGATCGTTTTGCGCTGCCGCGCGGACGACGGCGAGGGATCGGGAATCGCCAAAGTTGAATTCGTCGTCGGCTTCGACCAAAACAAAAACGCCCGGCTGGACGACGTCGAGCGGCGGCCTCCCATCGCCGGAATCAAGCAGTCGGACGGCAGCTATGCCGCACAGTTCGTCGTCACCGGCGAGCCACCAAGCGATCAGCTGCTGGTGGAGGCGACATCTACCGACAATGTGCAGCAGCGGAGCGAGCTAGCCCAGACATCACTCGCTCTGCCCCGCCAGAATCAAGGCGGCCAGCGTACGACGTTCGGCGCATCCAAGCCCGGAGACGATCTCGGCAGCAAGCTCCAAAAGATGGCTCCTCCGGCCAAAAAGTAGTTGTCAAACTCTGCGGCTTTTAACGCTGGAACGGCCCTGGCGAGCCGTCGCCGGAGCCGAGGGCGCGGCGACGGGCCAACATTACCGGCATGTTTGCCGGTTTTTCCAAGATTTTGGCTGCAGCCGTCGAAATCACTTAGGTCTGACTGCGCTCGCCGGCCATCCTCGGAATCAGTGCCATGACTCGGCTATCCCTTTTCGCGCTTTCCATGATCGTCTCCATTTCGGCAAACGCAGCCGGGCCGGGCGACATGATGATGGGCCCCGGAGGCTCTGGCGCGGGGGCGGGCCCGATCGTGCCCGGCGATCCTTGCGACCGCGGCACAAACTTCACGGCTTTGAAGGTCGTGCGCGCCTACCGCGATAACGAAGCCTTCGCGTTCAAACACCTCGAAGGCAAGCAGCTCGAAATCTCCGGCCGCCTGGTCGCCGTGAAGCGCGACAAGATCATCGTGAACGACGTGCTGGTGTTCGAAGGGTTCGTCGCGTTGGTCACTCCGGACGGCAAAGCGCCGAAGCCGGTGGGACTCGAATTCCGCTTTTCCACCGCCGCGCTCAAGGCCGATCCACAACTCGCTTGCGACGTGGCCGCACTCTGGCCGGGCCAATTCGTCATCCTCCGCGGCACGTGCGCCGGCCCCGTCCCCGAAGGCGCTTACATTGGCGTTATTTTCAACGACGCCCAAATCGTCAAGTAGGTCCCGACGGCCCGGCGGGACCTTCGTGCAAGGCTAAGTCAAGTAGATTGGTCTCTGCCCATCTTGCCGCACGCGCCAACAACCTTCATTGGTCATTCCTGCTTCGTCATTCGTCATTTCGCGCCCGCGCCTACGCCGCTTCCAGCCGCCGCTCCTCGCCCTCGTCCGCATCACGCGCCGGATCGACGAGCTTCAGCGTGGCTTTCCGCGAGATTCGGCGTTCCTGCACGAAGCCGCGCTTGCCGGCTTTGAAGAACTCGTAAAACAAGGCTGCAGGGCCGTCTTTGAACTCAGTCTTGAGTATCTCCAGCACCTCGCTCCAGCGGCGACCTTCACGATAGATGATTCGATAGGCCGTCTTGAGCTGCAAGATCTGCTCCGGCGAGTAACCGTTCCGCCGCAGCCCGACCTTATTGAGGCCCGTTACTTCAGAGCTGCCCGCGCCTTCGATCATGATGAACGGCGGCACGTCCTGTGTGATCTTGGCAATTCCGCCAATCATCGCCAGGCGTCCGATGTGGCAAAACTGGTGCACAGCCGATGCCCCGCCCAGATACGCCCGATCATCGATCTGAACGTGGCCACCCAAGAGCACGTGATTCACGAAAATGCAGTGATTGCCCACCAAGCAATCGTGGGCCACGTGCGACCCGACCATGAACATATTGTGATCGCCGATGGTCGTCGCCGCGTCGTTGTTCCAGCCGCGGTGGATTGTCACGTTCTCGCGAATCCGATTGTGGCTGCCGATCGTCAGCGTCCCGCCCGGATCGTGTACGTGAACATGCTGGGCCGCTCCGCCGATCACGGCACTTTCGCCGACTTCATTATTCGTGCCGAGCGTGGTCCGACTTTTAATGACCGCTCGCGCCTCGAGGCGACAACCGTCGCCGACGATAGCGCCGGCCTCAACGATGCACCAGGGTCCGACGACGACATCCCGTCCGAGCTCCGCCCGCGGATCAACCAGAGCGGTGGCATGAATTTCGGCCACAGGAATCCTTTCCTTCGCCACACGTGCTGGCGTCGAGCATTTCTCGCGCTGCCGCGCGAGTTGGCGAATTCGGCGAGTCCTTCGCCTGTGCCGCCTACGTCAGAATCGGCCACCCGGCGGCGGGGACTTTGACGCGGGCGGAGATTATGTCGATTTTGCCAGCTTTGTCGAGTTCGGTTTCGGCGCTGGCATCGCATTCGCTAGCGACCAACTGCCAGCGAGAATTCTATCTATTTCTGGGCGAAGTAATCGACCACCAGCACCTTTTCCAGCCGCGGTAGCAAAATCGCAACGAAGTCCTGGTGCGCTTGATGCGGCAAATAAGCATCGCGCGACTTGGCATCGTTGAAGCTGACCACGAAACAGTGCGTGAAGCCCTCGTTCAGTCCTTCCGGGCTGTTATTCGTGCCCCATTCAAACGCCGTGATCCCCTCGATTTTCTTTGGCAGTTGCTGAAACCCGGCTACGATCTCGTCGATCTGCTCTTTCGTCGCTTCCGGCTTGAATTTGAACAGCACAACATGCCGCAGCGCCCCACCCGGGGCCTGCTCCTGCGCCACGGCCGCCGATTGCCTTGTGAAAGCTGCCGCCGCCAGCAGCGAACCCATCAACATGAACCCACCCGCGACTCCAACTGTCTGCAAAACCGATCGCAACATGAGCAACTCCTGATAAAGTGAAAGCCGTTTTGGAAGAGCGACGCTCCTTTTGGGAGGGCGAGGCTCCTGCCGACCTTCAAGGCACCCAACATACCACGCCGCCCCCCTTTTGAACTTTGAACTTTGAACTTTGAACTTTGAACTTTGAACTTTGAACTTTGAACTTTGAACTTTGAACTTTGAACCCTGAACCCTGACCTGCTTGAATCATGTACGTTCCCGAGCACTTCGCCGAAAACGATCTCAACCAGCTTCACGACGCCATCGAGCGCTATTCCTTTGCCACGCTGATCTCTCAATCCAACGGCGAAATCGAAGCCAGCCATTTGCCGCTGCTTCTCGACCGCGGCGCCGGCCCCAGCGGCACTCTCCTCGGCCACATGGCCAAAGCCAATCTCCAGTGGCGCCGCGCCGCCGGCCAGCAAGTGCTCGTCATCTTCTCCGGACCACACGCCTACATTTCCCCGCAGTGGTATCAAGCGACCGAAGTTGTGCCGACTTGGAATTATGTCGCGATCCACACCTATGGCCGCCTGGAGCTCATTGAAGATGCGACGGCTGCCAAAGAACTTCTCGACAAAATGGTCGCGATCTTCGAATCAGGCCAGCCGCGGCCCTGGCAAATAAATGAACCCGCCGAGTTCGTCGAGCGACTGCTTCGCCAGATCGTCGCCTTCCGCATTCCCATCGACCGCCTCGAAGGCAAATGGAAGCTCAACCAAAACCGCCCCGCCGAGCAGCGCCAGCGCGTCATTGACGTTTTGTCGCTGCAGCCGGACGACGATTCACGGGACATTGCCGCCTTAATGCGTGGTCGCGCGTAAAACCTAAGTCGCACCCGGCCGCGTTCTATTCCGTCCCTCGCGCTTCGCCTGCCGCAGAGCCACATCGGCCTGCCGCATCGCTTCATTCACGCTCGACTTTGTCGGCGATTCCGCCACCACCGCCCAACCAGCGCTCAACTTGAGCGGCAATCGTCCAGACGCCTCGTCGCCTTCTTCCGCGGTTTGAATTCGAATCAAATCGACGACCGACGCTGCCTTCGCGCTATCAACTCCTTCCAGCAGCACCGCAAACTCGTCGCCGCCCAGCCGAGCCAAATACCCTGCCCGCCGCAGTGTGCCAGTCAGCCGATCCGCCACGCGCCGCAACGCCGTATCCCCCTCCAGGTGCCCCAGGCGGTCGTTCACTTCGTGAAATAGATCGACGTCCAACAACGCGAGGCACCACGGACCGCGCGCACTCGCGTTTGCCAGCCGCTCAGCAATTTGCTGGTCCCAAGCGCGACGATTCGGCAAGCCGGTGAGCGGATCAGACAACGCCAAATGCGTCAGCACCCGCTCCTGTCGCCGGCTGGCTTCTCGCTGCCGCCTGAGCCGCACAATTTCGGCCAGCAGCAGGCACACCAATCGCAATTCTCGCGACGAATGGTCCGCCGGCAGCGAAACATCGGCCGGCAAGCCTACGCCGACCGCCACCATGCCCACTTGCCCTCGCGTCAGCCGGTCGTCATCGAGCGCCACGTTCGCCTCCGACAGCGGCTGATCGATCACGAGCACGTCGATGTCTTCGGCCATCTCGCCGTTGCCTTCGACAATCTGGCAGCGGGCTGTTTGCAGTGCTTCGCTCCACGCCTGATGGCGCTCGCGGCTGCGCGTAGCGAGTAGTATTCGCACCGGACGGCTCATAGCCCGATTATAACTTGCCCGGCCGGTGCTGCACCGCGCATCCTTGCGACTAATGGATCGGCTGCATAGAATCACCCCAATTTTATGCACAGCACAATGAACGCGTGCCTTTGCAATCAATCGACGGTAAGCTGAAGTAAGCAGCAAAAACCCGGCGAGTCCATGGCCCGCAGCATCATTAGCATCGACGACCTCACCATCGACGAGATGGAGGCCATTTTTCAGCTAGCCGATCGCTTTCTCGATGAGATGGGCGATCCAGCGAAGCCTTACCGCCTGATGGGTCGCAACGACCTGGCCAGCAAATTCATCCTCGCCACGCTGTTTTTCGAAGCCAGCACTCGAACCCGCCTCTCCTTTGAATCGGCTATGCTCCGCCTGGGCGGCAGCACCATTTCGTCGGCAGACGGTGCCCAAACATCCGCCTCCAAAGGCGAAACCATCGCCGACACCGTCCGCGTCGTTTCCAGTTACGCCGATGCTCTTGTCATTCGCCATCCGCTCGAAGGCGCCGCCCGCGTCGCCGCCGACTACGCCGGCCTGCCTGTCATCAACGCCGGTGACGGCAGCCACGAGCACCCGACACAAACCCTCTGCGACCTCTACACGCTCCGCGCCGCGCAAGCCGAAAAAGGCCGCTTGCGTTCCATTCATTCGATCAAAGACCTTAACGTCGTCATCTGGGGCGACCTGCTAAACGGCCGCACCGTCCATTCGCTTGTCTATGCCCTCGCGCGACTCAAGGCCCGCATCATTCCCCGCGCCGCCCCCGGCTTCGAGCTGCCCGAGCATGTCGCGAGCCGCCTCGCCCGTGATTACCACTGCATGCCGATCACGAAAGACAATGTCCACGACGGCCTACCGCCCGATATCGATGTCGTCTATCTCACGCCCGACGAGCCGCATCAGCTGGCCCTCTTCGATATGAAGCAGCAGACGCAAGTCAAGGGACTCTCAACTGTCGATGCGCTCTACTCGACGCGGCTGCAGCTCGAACGGCTCGCCACAAGCTACGCCGGCCAATATCCGGCCGTCAATTCCGAGTTTTTAAAGCAAAAGCGCTACCGCGACGCCAACGTCATGCATCCTTTGCCGCGCGTCGATGAACTGAGCTACGACATCGACGAGGACAAACGCAGCATGTATTTCAAGCAGGCCGCGTACGGCGTTCCGGTTCGCATGGCCTTGATCGCCAGCCTGCTGGAGCTTGATCCGGCGCTAGCCACGCAGCCTTCGGCCAACGAAAGCCGCTACCCAGTCTATTCGCAGCCCACCGGCATCGAATGCAGCAACGAAAAATGCGTTTCCCGCTCGTCGGCAGAGCGGCGGTATCTCATACCGCGGTTTTGGATCCTGCAGCAATCGCCGCCGATGCTCCGCTGTGCTTTTTGCGATGTCGAGCAAGCGCCGCACGCCGTCGGCAGCGTCTCCACGCACAAATTCACGACCGATTTGGCCGATTGGCAGGACACGGACGCCGCCGAGCGCATCTTCTTCACCGACGAATCCCAAGCCGCTGCCGCCGGCTATTCGCCTCGCAAAGCCACTAAGCCAAAGAAGGCAGTTAGCAGCGACTCAATACCCCTACCCGCCCAATAGCCGGGAGCAAACTGCTCCCGGTGAACTGCGGTTTGCTTAAGCGACTTCTCTGGTTCCCAAGCTCCAGCTTGGGAACCCCCGCACCCGAAGCTCCGCTTCGGCTAATTCGGCACCACCGTCGTTCGCGCGTTGGCTACTTTCTCTTTCCCCAGCTCGCGCAGATAGTCGAGCGTAATGGCCAGCACTTCATTGCCATAGAAATCGCGCTTAAAGACTTCCGTCGTTCCTTGCGCGTGCTCATCGAACGTCTTCTCTTCTTCTTTTTCGGCATCGAACTCCTCACGGCGGGCCGTGAACTTCTTCTCGTTCAGCGGCACTTCCTTTTTCGCTTTCTGCTCCTCATATCGCACGATGTTTTTCTTCAGCTTCGCGAAGTCGGATGACATGTCGATCCGCTGTGCCGATTGCTCCTTGATCTTGGCGACGGTCGTGGGATTCACGCCATAGGCCGAGTCGTAGCGCCGGAAATTCAACGCTGGTACTTTGTCGAACGCCACCGGATAATCCAAATCGCTTTCGCTCACGTCATAGTGATCCGTCAACGACGGCAACACGATGTCGGACAATACTCCGCGTTGCTGCGTGCTATCGCCGCTCGGCCGATAAAACTGCTGCACCGTCAACTTCAGCGAACCGAGGTCCGGCGGGTTCTGAATCCGGAACAGTTGCGGCCCCAGATCCATCATCGTTTGCACGGTGCCTTTGCCGTGTGTCGAAGAATCACCCACAATCAGCCCGCGGTGATAATCCTGAATCGCACCGGCCAGAATCTCGCTGGCGCTCGCGCTGAACTTGCTAATCATCACCACCAGCGGCCCCCGCCAGGCGATTCCCTTGTCCGTGTCGTCGTATTGCTGCACCCGGCCGTCCGGATCTTTCACTTGCAGCACCGGCCCTTGCTCAATGAACAAACCGGTCAGCGAAATCGCCTCCGTCAGGCTGCCGCCGCCGTTCTTCCGCAAATCCAAGACGAGTGCATCGACGCCCTTGCGATTGAAGTCGTCGATAATCCGCTTCACGTCGCGCGTGCAGCTCTTGAAATCCTCATTTCCCTCGCGGGCGCCCTTCATATCCATATAAAAGCTCGGCAAATTGATAATGCCCAGCTTCACCGGCGAGCCATCCGCCTTGCGGCCGTCTTCGATGATCGTGCCGCTGGCTTCCTGGTCCTTGAGCTCGATCTGATCGCGAACGATCTTGATCGTTTTCGGGTCACCGCCGGCCTCAGGCAGCACGACGAGCCGAACGGTGGTCCCCTTCTTGCCGCGGATTTTCTCCACGACATCGTTCAGCTTCATATCGACGACATCGACAAAATCGCCGCTGTCGCCTTGACCGACGCTCACCACCCGATCGCCAGCCTTGAGTTGCCCGTTCTTATCAGCCGGGCCGCCGGGGATCAGTTTATCGATCACCGTATAGCCGTCGCTGACCTTCAATTGGGCGCCAATGCCCTGAAGTTGCAGCCCAATAATGATTTCAAAATTCTTCGACGACACCGGCGCCATGTAGGTGCTATGAGGATCGAAGCTCGACGTCACCGACGTCAAAAACATCTCCAGCAGCTCATTGCTGTCCGTCTGATGCATCCGCTTCACAATGCTCTGATACCGCCGCCGCAGCCGCTCGCGAATATCTTCCTTGTTCGATTTATCAGCCTTTAGCACGAGCACGTCATACTTGAGCTGCTTCTTCCATCGCTCACGGGCCTCTTCAGGCGTTGTCGCATAGGTCAGCTTATCCGGGTCGGCAACGAGCACTTCGTCGGTCGTGAAGTCAAATTCTCCCGCCAAAAGTTGGTTCACCGTCACCAGCCGTTCATCCACTCGCTTGAGCAACCGATTGAACACCGTGTAGGCAAAGCTCACATCGCCGGCATTGACCATGTCGTCCAGGTCATTTCGCCGTAAGTGAAACTCATCCACATCCGACTGGTAAAAATACAGCTTCCGACCATCCAAACTCTTTAGAAACAAATCCAGCGCCCGCCGCGAAATCTCGTCATCAA
Source organism: Pirellulaceae bacterium (assembly GCA_036496265.1). Classification (GTDB taxonomy): domain Bacteria; phylum Planctomycetota; class Planctomycetia; order Pirellulales; family Pirellulaceae; genus CAYLLN01. Next base: position 39,709 of record DASXLL010000002.1, read on the forward strand.
GCGGATGCTTCGTCAGGTGATCGCGCCGCATATCGAGGGCCACCAGCCGCGTGACCTGCCGGTCCTGAGCGGCCGGAGCCGTCATTTCAGAAACCAGCTTGGCCTCAACCGCAATGCTCGGCTTTGGTCCCAGCGGGACCAGGCCAATGCCCACGGCCCATAAACCGACCCCCACCAGGGCCAGCCAAACGAGGTTTCGAGAACGACAAGCCGACGCCAGAGAATTCCCTAAACGGCGCATTCCATTCCCTTTGACAGTTGATGAGAGGGCTGCATTCGGCGCAAGTGCTGCCGCCGATTCGTCTTCGATCTTACTGCCGCGACGATCGCGGAGGCAAGCAATCTGGGCATATCGACCCGCACTTATTCGTCCGAGCGACACGCCCCTAGCGCGGAATTCTAGTCATCGTCAGGACTTGCGACAACACGAATCCCGGCCTCCCCGCAGCGATCGAGGATTACTTTTGCGAGCAATTCGCTTGCCAAGCCGGCCTTTCCAGCCGAATCGGCCAGCGGTTGAGTCACAATCCACTGAGTTTGCGGCTGCCGAGCAGCGATCTCCATGATTTGACCGCGAATCCTATCGACTAGTTCCCCCTCGAACAAAAAGTGCGGCTGCACAATTACTCGCTCGAAGCTCGCTGCCGTCAATTTGGCCAATTGCTCATCCAAATTTGGCCTCGTCTTGGCCAAAAACGCCACTTCAACCGGCATTTCTGGCCTCGCCGCTCGCCGCAGAGCCGCAAACTCCCGCATTTCCGCCGCCGCCCCCTCATCGCTGCTCCCCCGCGCCACAAGCAGCAAACAAGTAGGGTGGGCTGTGCCCACCACCTCCGTAGGGCAAGCTGCCAGCCTGCCGCTCTCTTTCCCAGAATCCCGCATGGGAACGCCACACCCCGAGGCTCCGCCTCGTTTCGCCTCTTCCATTCGCACGCGCGACAACTCCACAACGGCTGGATGACACCCCAAGTGCTCCACCTGCACCTGCCTCACATCGCTTCGCCCCCGCGCCACCAATGCCGCCACCACCTGCCCCGGAATGTCCCGCTTCACATGTCCCGCCGCAAACAAGATTACGGGCACCGTTACAATTTCGCCAACTCCACGCTCCAGCAACCGCTCCACGCCGGTTTGAATATTCGGATGCGCCAACTCCAAAAACGCCGCCTCGACCGGTAATGGCTTAAACCGCCTTTTCAGACCCTCCGCCAGCTCCAAAAACTGCTGCACCCCCCCCTCGTCGCGCGTACCGTGACCTCCCAGCAACAGGCCAACACTTTTCAATTCGTTTGACATCAGTGCAAACTACATCCTTGCTGTTCTTCCTAGGGTTGGTGACACTAAATGATCGCTCCATACATCCGTGTCATCCGTGCCATCCGCGGTTAATTTTTTTACATCCTTTTTTTGGGCCCGCCGCAATCAAAATGCCATCGTCTCCGCTTACTATCACAACCGCAATTGGTGTTTTTGCCCTGGCCCTCGCCGTCACCGCCGCCGAACCAATTGATTTCGCCCACGATATCGTGCCCGTTCTCCGCAACCACTGCGGCCAATGCCATACGGGCGACAAGAAAAAGGGCGGTTATGCGATGAATACCCGCGCTGGCGTGATCGCCGGCGGCGAAGGCGGCGTAGCGGTCGTTCCGGGCAACAGCGCCAAAGGCGAGTTCCTCCGCCGCGTACTATCCCGCGACAAAGACGACCAAATGCCGCCCGAAGGGCCGCGACTGACGGACAAAGAAGTCGCCCTCCTCAAAACGTGGATCGACGCGGGCCTACCATGGCAAGAAGGCTTCGCCCTGAAGCCACCTACCTACGAGCCGCCGCTCAAACCGCGCCAAGTTGAGCTGCCGCCTGTCGTCGCGAACCGCGCCAACCCAATCGATCGCCTCGTCGATGCCTATTTCGCCCAGCACAACATTCAGAGGCCGCCTGCGGCAAACGACTCAACTCTCATCCGCCGCCTCTCACTCGACCTGACCGGCCTACTGCCTCTTCCAGATCGCGTCCAGCAATTCCTCGCTGATCGAAACGTGGGGCAGGCTTCCAGCCTGCCGTCAAACCAACCCGAAGCATCAGCGAGGGACACAGCCGAAGCGTCAGCAAGGGACACCACTGTTAAGAAACCCGAAGCGTCAGCGAGGGACATCGCCGCCAACAAGCGCGACGCCCTCGTCCGCGAACTCCTCGCCGACGACATTGCCTACGCCGAACACTGGCTCACGTTTTGGAACGACCTGCTCCGCAACGACTATGCCGGCACCGGCTTCATCACTGGCGGCCGCAAGCAAATCACCGGCTGGCTCTACCGCTCGCTCGCCGCCAACAAGCCCTACGACCAAATGGTTCGCGAGCTAATCGCCCCGACCGACGACTCCGAAGGCTTCATCCAAGGCATCAAATGGCGCGGCAACGTCAACGCCAGCCAAACGATCGAAGTCCAATTCGCCCAAAACATCTCGCAGGCGTTTCTCGGCATCAACATGAAGTGTGCCTCCTGCCACGACAGCTTCATCGACCATTGGAAGCTCAGCGAGGCCTATGGTCTGGCCGCGATTTATGCCACGCAGCCGCTCGCCATCCACCGCTGCGACAAGCCAACCGGCGCAACCGCCCGCGCCGCCTGGATTTTCCCCGAACTTGGCCAAATCGACGCCGACGCCCCGCAGCCGGAGCGATTAAAACAGCTCGCAAGCTTAATG
>DASXLL010000003.1:0-15493 GCA_036496265.1 Pirellulaceae bacterium
GCAGCGGAAATCGTCCGCGATATTTGGGAATTCGAAATTGTCCGCAAGCCGACTGCCGTCACGGTTGGCACGTTAGCTGGCGGAATTGTGCTGCTCGCGCTGGCTTACCTGGGTGCGAGCATGATTAGCCGGTGGGTGGCTCGAAAACTGTTGGCGCGCTTTGGGGTGAGCAAAAATGCAGTTGCGCCGCTGCAATCGCTGACGTTCTATTTGCTGCTGGCGATGTTTACGATGCTGTCGCTGACGATTTTGCACGTGCCGATTACGGCGTTTAGTTTTCTGGGCGGGGCGGTCGCGATCGGAGCCGGCTTTGGCAGCCAGAACGTCATCAACAATTTCATCAGCGGGCTGATTTTGCTCGTCGAACGGCCGATCCGGGTTGGCGATGTCGTTGAGTTCGACGGCATGACAGGGACGGTGTCGCAGATCGGCGCCCGCAGCACGAGGATCGGCACTGGCGTCAACCACGATATCATCGTGCCGAATAGCAAGCTGCTGGAAACGAGCGTCGTCAATTGGACGCTGTCGGACGATATTGTGGGCGCGAACGTGACGGTTGGGGTGGCCTACGGATCGCCGACGCGAGAAGTGGAGCGGTTGCTGCTTTTGGCAGCAAACCAACACGCGTACGTGCTGAAAGATCCGGCGGCCGACGTGATCCTGGCTGATTTCGGCGCGGACTCGCTGCAGTTCAAGCTGCGGGTGTGGATCAATTTGCGGGCGGCGCGGCGGGTGCAAGTTGAAAGCGATCTGCGTTTTGCGATCGACGAGCTGTTTGCCACGCGGGGCATCGTGATGGCTTATCCGCAGCGCGATATTCACTTGAATGTGCTGCGGCCGGTGGAAGTGCGGATGGCTCAGCCGGCGGCGACGTTGGCCAAGGCGGCGTAAAATCGGGCATTGGAACAGGAGGAAACAGAGGTAACGGAGGCCAGCAACTGGCTTTGCGGGCACTGTGCCGGTTTCATTCTCGTTGGCCGCGAATTAGGCTGGTTTGAGCCTCGAATTCGCATCTAGTGAGAGTAGCAACCATGAACGACGAAATTCGGCCCGGTGGCGATTTACTTGGCGGTTCGACAGCAGGAATGCCTGTCGCTCGGAAGGTGATCGAACACGAGCTGCGGCATCTGCAGCAGGAGTGGTGGTGGTTTTTGGTGTTGGGCATTTTGCTCGTGCTCAGCGGTGTTGTTGCCATTGGTTATCCGGCGATTAGCTCGGTGGCAATCGTCGTCGTCCTCGGCATGTGCTTGCTCATTAGCGGCGTCGCGACGATCGTGGCCACGTTTTGGGCCGGCCGGTGGAGTGCTCACCTCTTACAGCTTTTGATCGGCATTTTTTACGCCGTCGTTGGGTTCTTGATTATGGATAAGCCGCTCGAATCGACCGCCAGCCTGACGCTCGTGGTCGCGGCCATGTTCATCGTCGTCGGCATCATGCGGTCTGTCGCGGCACTAACCATCCGCTATCCGCAGTGGGGTTGGTCGCTGCTCAGCGGAATTTTGGCGACGTTGATCGGCCTGATGATCTATAAAAGCTTTCCGGAAACCGCCCTGTGGGCCATTGGCACGCTCGTTGGCATCCAACTTATATTTGACGGTTGGTTCTGGATCATGCTGGCGATCGCCCTGAGGCGGCTGCCAGCAGGGCGGTAAGCGACGGAATTCAGAATGCAGAATTCAGAATGCAAAGTTAGTGGCCGAATTTTAGGGTAACGTTTTGGCCTTCGAATTTTAGTTGCGACTTGAGCTCGAAGGCGTTGCCTATTTGACGATACTCGAATGGCCCGCTTCCGAACGGGTCTTTGAGGTCCTTCAATTTCTCCGGGCCGCCTTCGACGACGGCGATTCCGGCGAGCAGCATGGCCAGGCGGACCTGGGCACGTTGCTCCCTGGAGCGACCTGAATCGATCAACGGCAGCAGCAACGCGGCGAGCGGATGTTCTGCCTTGACTTTCTGCTGGAACGCCGGGTATTGGGCTTCGAACTGATCCGTGGGCTCAGCGGCAAACCGCGCGATCTCGTCATAAATGGGAAAGCCGTCTTCGATCAACTTGGTAACCTCGTCGAGTGTCGCGACGTTTTTGATCGAATCAGGTGTGTTTTCGTCGAAAAACTTTTTCCACAATTCCAGGCCAGCGCCTTTTTGCCGCTGCTCTTCTTGCCTGAGCTTGGGAATGATCCAGCCGCCCATCCATTTCTTTTCAAACAGGATCGATTGTTGCAGCGTGACGGCGGGGGGCATCGCCTCGAACATGGCCACGGCCTCCGCATGCGACGCTTTGAGCTGAGGTACAAAGGGGGCAACGCAATCCACAATCATGCCTTCCATTGCTATGCGGACGAGGACGCCGACGATGACAGGGTCGCGGGTGGCGTGTCGAGCCAAGACCATCATTGACGTGAGGTCGCGACGTCCTGCCTTCCAATTGCCGTGTTCAAAAGCCCGCCGAGCATCGAGCACGGCGAGGCGAACCAAGTCGCGGGATTTGCCTAGGTGCGGCATCAGCATGCTGATGCCGTCGTTGTAATCGAGGCCCCAATCGCAATTTTTCAGTTGAGCGCCCCGGTGCAAGAACATCAGGCTCTGCTGCGATGCATCGAGGAGCTTTTTGGCAGCCGGATCATTAACTGAAACCGTCTGCAACTCGCCGAGCACTTTTTCTTGGTCCTTGTCTGGCGTGGACAGTTGTGAGAATGCCTGCCAATACTGAAGTGCGGCGTTAGCCGCCAACTCGGTCCGGCCATCGGGCGTCTGGGCCGATGCCAGCGGAATTTCAAGAGCCAGGAATGATACGAGCAAAATCAGAAAGCGAAAGAATCGCATTTAGAGATCTCCTTTTAGTAACAAGCCGCGGTCGGAGTGAATAAAGAGGTGAGTTGGTGTTGGTTCGGTCGGCGATGCATGTGAGGCATGCTTGTCGAGGAGTGCATCGAGATCGTCGGGTGAGCGGAGCAGGGCTCGCTGATAGGCCCAGACCGAGGGGAGCGAATCATCGAATGCGGTGGCAATGAGTGGCTCAGGGACTTCGGTCGGAGACTCCACGATGTTTGGCCGACCGGTGGGCCGAAGTACGAAGGCTGCCAACGCGCAGGCGGCAATGCCCGCGGCGCTGGCAATGCCTGTAGCAAGGTAAGCCCTGGCTCGCTCCGCGGCCCAAACCCATGTAGACGTAAAGAGTGGCGGCAAAGTCTTCGTGGGCGCATTCTGTAATTGGCCGGCAATCGATTGGCGCAGACGGTGCGATGGTTGTCGGGGCTTCAAAGCCGCCAGTTCGGTTTCGAGCGGATCGAATTGTTCACTCATACGTTGGCTCCTTGGCCAATGCCTCGCGTAGCTTGGCTAACGCGTATCGGTATCGGGAGGTGGCGGTGTTAGTCGGTATTTCCAGCGCAGCGGCAATCTGGGCGAATGTCAGACCGCCCCAAATTTTCATGACCAGCACCGCCGACTGTTCTGAGGGAAGCTCGCGGAGGGCGGTCTCTATCGCCGTCCGACGCTCAGTGTCCTCGGTGTCCGCGAACTGGCGTTCGGCTTCGGGCCGAGCCGCTTGTTCCTCGCGATTTGCCAGACGTCGCCGCGACCGCTGCCAATCGAGCGCACAGCGGCGGACACACGTGAAAACAAACGCGGCCGGGTCGGTCACACGCTCACGCGACCGCCAAAAACGGACAAACGCCTCCTGGACGATATCTTCGGCATCGGCCCGGCTGTTGACGAACTGGCGGGCGAGGAGCACGAGTGCCGCTCCATGCCGATCAAACCAGGTTTGCCAGTCGTCGGCAGGGGGCATGTGGGTCTCGTGAAGTCGTCCTAGAAGCGGTTCTAAGGTAAAGACGCCGTGGGCGGCAATTTCCGTCTAAAGAATTCCGGCGGCTGCGTACCGCGGACGACCAAATGGGCCAATTTACGGCCCAAACGAGATATTTCGGCTCGCCGCAAGCGTCAGCCGAGAAATGTAGTCGGCTCGCGGAATGTCGCGAGCACCGAGCCGCCGCGTGTGAGAGTTCGTCCATTGTACGTCGAGTAAGTTGAAGCCCCGACTCTTGAGATGCTGGACTAAGCAGGCCAGCGCCGCTTTGGAAGCGTCTGTGGCGCGATAAAACATCGATTCGGCGGCGAAGGCGGCGCCGATGGCGACACCGAAGAGGCCGCCGACGAGTCGCTGATCCTGCCAGACCTCGATACTGTGGGCGTGGCCGAGTTGGTGCAAGGTGACGTAGGCATTCTGCATTGACAGCGTCAGCCAGCAGTCGTCGTCGTGGCCGCGCGGGGCTGCGCAGGCTTCGACGACTTCGGAAAACGCGCGGTTCATTGAGAACTGGAACTCGCCGCGCTTCAGCCGTCGTGAGACTCGGCGCGAAATATGCAGAGCGTCGAACTCCAGCACTCCCCGCGGATCGGGCGAAAGCCAAGCGATCAGCCGGCGAGCGTCGATGCGAATCGGCATCGGAAAAATGCCCCGGCGATAGGCTTCCAGCATCCAGTCCGGCGCGAGAGAACCGCCGACGAATAGCACGCCGTCGGGACTAGCCGCTTCGACCGGCGGAAAATGCGGTTTTTCGCGCGCCGATTGCATCTAACCAGCATAACCGATTCGTAAAATCGTTGCCTTCCCGAAGTCGCGACCCGAGTGACCGCGTTTTGGCCAAAAAAATGTTGGCGGCTGACGGCCGGTATCGCCTATAATGAGTCGAACTTTCGCCAGCTTGGGACGGCTCGCTAATGGAATACGATCCGCGCACAGAACCTACTTGGCAACCGCCTGAGCCACCGGCGCCGCCGCGCGTCCATCCGCTCGATCGGGCGGAAGACTTGCGTTCCGTTGCGGTGGAGACTGCCCGCATTCGCCTGGCTTGGGCGAAGCTCGTGTGGCTGCTGGCTTTCTTGGCTCTGCTCTTGGCGATCAGTTACCTTGTGCCCCATATCGCCGAGCAAACGCAGTACGCAATCACCCGCGGCAAGCAGCGGGCGGAGCATGATTTCGCCGTGGAGCACGTCGGCCTGTCGCCGATCGGTGAAATGTCGCGGGCGTATCAAATGGTTTCGCAGGTCGTCGGGCCGAGCGTGGTTCACATCAGCACGAGTGGCGCAGAGGGGCCTATTTTGCCGATCCCGACTCGCACTCGGACGCGAATTCCAACCGAAGGTCAGGGCTCTGGCGTGGTGATGGACGCCAGCGGCTACATTTTGACGAACAATCATGTGATCAGAGGCGCAAACGCGATCCAGATTTCACTGGCCGATGGTCGCAAAGTGAAAGCTGTCGTCATCGGCCGCGACGGTGCGAGCGATCTGGCCGTTTTGAAGATCGACGCCGATGGTCTGGTGCCGGCCGAATTCGCGGACAGCGATAAAATGGAAACGGGTGCGCTGGTGTGGGCTGTCGGCAGCCCGTTTGGTCTGGAGCGGTCGATTACCTCGGGCATTTTGAGCGCTAAGCATCGCTCTGGTCTCGCTGGCAGCGCCAGCCAGGATTTTTTGCAGACCGATGCGGCGGTGAATCCAGGGAACAGCGGCGGGCCGCTCGTCGATGCCACGGGTAAGGTGATCGGCATCAACACGGCGATCGTTGGCGATTCGTATCAAGGTATTAGCTTTGCGATTCCGAGCAATGTGGCGCTGGACATTTACTCGCGCATCAAAGCTGGCCGCGGCTGGCTGGGCGTTACGCTCACAGAGATGACCGCCGAACGAGCACGCGAGCTCGGCCTTAGCGAAGCAACGGCCGTGTACGTGGATGGCTTTTATCCGCACGAGAATAAATCGCCGGCTGCCGCGGCGGGCGTGCAACCCGGCGACATTGTTCTGAAATGGAATGACGAACCAGTCGGCAGCGCAAACGAATTGCGTCGGCTCGTCGAAAAAACCCACGTCGGATCAAAGGCGAAGCTGGTCGTCCGGCGCGGTGAGGGGGATTTGACACTGGAAGTGACGGTTGGCCAACGGTCGCCGAATCTTCCGAAAGAAAGCTAAATGATGTCTTTGTGCTGTCCCGTCCGTTTGGTTTGCTAGAAAGCAAACCGCCTTCTTGTTGCCACGGCGCTTTGCACATTGCCTGGGCAGGTAGAATTGGATTGCGGCGACGGTTCGTTCGCTGCAACGTTGTCCAGCACCCGTATTGCAATGACCGCCAAACTGCCTCGCATTTTGATGTGCTCGCCCGACCATTACGGGATCGAGTACGAGATCAATCCATGGATGAGCCGCGAGCGGGGAGCGAACCGCGATCTGGCGATCGAGCAGTGGGAAGGATTGGTCACGATTCTTTCCAATCTTGGGGCGGAAATCTCGCTGTTAAAGCCGGCGGAAGGATTACCCGACCTCGTGTTTACGGCCAACGCCGCGCTCATTTATGAGCGGCGGGCGATCATCTCGCATTTCCGCCACACGCAAAGGCAGGGCGAGGAGTCGCTGTGCGCCGCCTGGTTCAAGGAGCATTGCTTTGCCGTCGAGCACCTGGCCCAAGGCCGATTTTTCGAAGGCGCGGGCGACGCGCTGTTTTGCGGCGAGACGCTCATCGCCGGCTATCGCATCCGCAGCGATGTCAAAAGCCAACAGTGGCTGGGCGAGGCACTGCACTGCGAGGTGCTGCCGCTGGAACTTGTCGATCCACACTATTACCACCTTGATACGTGCTTCTGCCCGCTTGCGCCGGGTGAGGCGATCTGGTATCCGGGAGCTTTTGACGACTATGGCCGACGCGCGCTGGCGGAGCGTGTCGAGAATCTCATTCCCGTCGCTTCCGAGGAGGCGCAGTCGTTCGCGTGCAACGCCGTTGTCGTCGGTAAACATGTTATTACCAACACCGGCTGCCGCAAGCTGCACGAGGCGCTCGCCGCACGGGGTTATACGCCCCACGAAACGCCGCTATCGGAGTTCGTCAAAGCGGGCGGTAGCGCGAAGTGCCTGACGTTGCGCCTCGACGGTGAAGAAGCGGCGGCGTGGAAGCCTCGCGCGGCTTAAGGTGTCTAATAGAATGGATCAAGCGATCTGTGCAGTGAAGAATTACCGGGAGGCTTACGCCTCGCGCTCACCGTTTTAAAAGGACCGTCTCATGCAATCGCCACATCCCCCGCTTCCTAAAACCGCTCATCCGATATTGCCCGTGATTGCGGAGAGGTGGAGTCCGTACGCGTTTGAGCCGCGGGCGATTGAGAGAGAAAAACTGCTGTCGTGCCTGGAGGCGGCGAGGTGGGCACCGTCGAGCTACAACGAGCAGCCGTGGACGTTTATTTTGGCGGAGAGGGCGGATGCGGACGCTTTTGCGAAGCTGCTCGGTTGCCTGGTCGAGGGCAATCAGGCGTGGGCGAAGAACGTCGGGGCGCTGTTGATTACGGTTGTGGCCAAGCTCTTCACAAAAAACGGCAAACCGAATCGGGCCGCCGAGCACGATATTGGCCTGGCAGCGGGGAATATGGTGCTGCAAGCGACGGCGCTGGGGTTGCAAGGGCATCAGATGATCGGCATTGAGCCGGCGAAGGTTCGCGCGGCGTACAACGTGCCCGAGAATTACGAGCCGCTAACCGCCATTGCGCTCGGCTATCCTGCGGCTGTGTCACCCGGCACGACGGACCAGGTTGCGCAGCGCGATTTGGCTCGCCGCCCAAGAAAGCCGTTATCGGAAATCATCATCAGCGACGCATGGGGACGGGCAGCGAAGCTGTCGTAAGGTGCGTGCCACCGCGTCATTATACTAGCGATAAATGCTGGCACTTTGATTGTTCCGCGCCATCGCCTGTTGCAGGGCGCCGACATAGCTGGCGGGAGATTTTTTGAAACGATCGAGCGAAGCTTCGTCGGCAAACAGGTAGATGTGCTTGTCAGCCGTCACGAGTCCAAAGGCACGTTTTCCATCGACCATTTGGCCGCGCTCCGCGTAAACCACAGGATCGCAGCCGGAGAGCACTGGGGCAAAGGCATCGGGGTTTTGCAGGAATTTCTGCTGATTCTCGGCGGACGTGAACAAGTAAGTGCGGCCCTTATGAATCGCACCGAAGCGTCGGTCACCTTTTTTCCAGGCGTTTTTGTCGCCGGGATTTTTCGACATCGTTTCAACAAGCGTCACCGGGCAAAAGCCGTCCAGGCCAACCGGCGGAGCTTGGGCAACGGGAACCATTTGGTGGTTGCCGCTGATTGCGGTTTTGGCTGGTGGCTGCGGCTGCTGTGCTGGCAGTAAGGCCGAAGCTTGGACCGCCGCCGGCGCGGCGGCTGTGGCGGCAGCCGTGGCGTTGGAGTAGGCCTGCGCCAAGCTGGTTGCTGTGTTTGACGGCGGAGGTGAAGTTGGAGCTTGTGTTGTGGCTTCCGGCTTGCTGGCGACGTAGGGGTTAGTCGTTGTCAGGGCAGGCGGATTCGCTGCCGAGGGCGCTGATTCGACTTGCGGTTGCACAGTTGGGGCCACAGGCGCCGTTGCTGCGGCAGCCGGTGAGGTCTCGACTGGCATAAAGGCCGACCGCCGATCGAGCAATGACGAGCCGACCGCCGAGGCCTGCTGCTTGAGGTTTTGGGCAGCGGTATTCACTTCCTGAGCGGTTTGTGAGGCCGTTGTCTGCCACTGTTGCTTCGTCGTGTCAGCCTGCTGCTCGACCTGCTGGCCAACTTGCGTGGCGCGGTCGCGGGCCTGCTGGTAGGCCGTTGTGGCTTGCTGCTCGTAACCCTGCGCAGTGGTCGCGGCTTGGTTTTCCCACTGCTTGGCGGTGTTCGTCGCTTGCTGCGCTGTGTTTGCCGTTTGCTGCGCTGTGTTTGCCGTTTGCTGCGCCAGGGAGGTCGCTTGTTGTTCAACCTGTTGAACGGCGGTGGTCGCACTGGCAGTGGCTTGTTGACCCGCGGCGGCGACCTGCTGTTCGCCCTGAGTCGCGGCTGTGGCAGCCTGCTGATAAACGCTGGTGGCGGCGGTTTGGGCCTGATTGACGGTGTTCTGAGCTTGCTGCGTCGTGGCGTTCCATTTTTGCTGCGCTTCGGCTGCTGCCCGCTGAGCGTCGGCCGTTGATTGCTGCACGCGCTGCTCGGCAGTGGCGAATGCGCCCGTCAAGCCAGTAGCCGCGGCACCCATCGCCGTCTGTGCCTTCGGGCCGGCTTGGGCAATGGTATTCAGCGGATTGTTGGCCAGCCGTCCGGAACCGATGCCCGCATGATTCGCGACCTGGTTCAAGACGGCAATGTAATCGGTCGGCTTCTGCGGGCTGACCGTACGAAATACTTCCAGGCCGGAAGCAGTCACGAAGACGTCGGTCGGCCACTGATTGATGTGGTACTTGGATGCAAGCTGCGGATTTTTGCCGGCATGAACCTTCACGGCAACGTAGCTCTGCGATACAGCGTCAGCAACTTCCTGCCTGCTGAAGACGTTTTGATCGACACGGACACACGGGCCGCAGTTGTCGTTGTAGAAGTGCAAGAGTACGAGTCGCCGTTGCTCGGCCGCCATGCCGCAGGCGGTGTTGAAATCCGCTGCCCAGGGGACGCAGTCCTCGGCGTTCGCTGCGTTATCCAGCAGCACCAAGCCAGCCAGCAGCGTCAGGCCAGCAACCAACCAACAACGCAAAATCGACTTCATGTCGGCACCTTGCATATTCACGAACCGCGCAAAATCACTGCCGGGCTAAAGACCATCCGCCTGACGAACTACTGCGGCGCATTGCAGTCGAAGCTTGCCGCCTGCGCAAGCTTTGAGCGCCCGGTTCTCCACATACGGCAGAATCGACCTGCCGACCGCCCCGATTACAGAAAATCTGCCGGCTATAGCGGAAATACGGTCTAGCTTGCATGCGACTGCATTCGGCGATTGCACATATTGCGGCGCCGTCACCGACGATCCCTCGGCCCAAGCCTTTCGTTCCGGGAGGACCGCCCAAATTTCACCTTTTTTGGCCACAGGGGCTCGTGACAGCTTGACACAACCCTTGGAATCAGTAAGATTCGCTGTAGTAGAACTTCTGTCTTACTGGCAAGCGCATGGGCGGCCCTAGGGGCCGGCGGCAAGCTGTAAGGACCGGCCAAACAAGCGAAAATCGCAGTTTGACGAAATCCTGCAGTTTGTAAGCGCTCTCTGACTTCTCGGTAGTGCTTTTGGTTACCGTAGGTTCGCTGGCTTCGAGTGGTTTAGAATAACCACTGGGCTAGGTACCGTCGCCCTGGAAGCCCCACTGAGCCGCGTTTGAAGCGGAAAGCAGGACTGCTTTCACAGCTCCGAACGGGAAGCCTGGGAATGGTAATTGCAGGAGGCAGAGACGAACGATCGACGACGAATAAACAAAATCGTCGATCAGGCGCTTGTAGGAAGGCGATTCGCGCGCTCGCGTTGTGATTTGGTGCATTAAGCCCTGTCGTGACCGAAAATTTGCCGTTGCGGGTCGATGTTCAACTGCTTGTGATCTTACAGCGTTGGTGCTCGTTGCTCCCGCTGGGACTAAGCCAGTTCCGGACAGGCCGGTTCAGAACAGCACAGCTTTGAACAGTACGGTTCAGAAGTGCATAAGACACATTGGCCGCTAATACACAGGGGCAGCGCAGCACACTGAGGTGCGCGCTGGACCGAATCTGCACACTAAGTATCTGCACACTAGGCATCTGCACATATCGCGATAGCGCTCGATTGCCCGCTCTGGCCGTTTTGGTTCCGGAAAGAATTTCCGTCCAGGCCGCAGTTGGCTTTGTGCCCTACCGCACTTACCAAGGATTACGTTTCTTTCTCTCCTTTAGGTCTCATGACCTTCTTCACTTACCGCGCTTGAGGCGCATCTTTTTCGGGTATGCAAATGGGTAAAAAGAGGTTTCGTCCCCGTTCTAATGGCGGCCGCGGCACTGGCACTGGATATGGTGGCGGCGGCGGAGGCGGCGGTTATGGGGGCGGTGGTGGTGGCGGCTACGGCGGCTATCAGGGCAATGGCCAAGGCAACGGCCGGGTGCGTCGGCGCCGGCACTATCAAGACCGCCAGGATCGCCATGATCGGCCGTACAACAGTGGTCCGCCGCCCTTTGGCGGCGAGGCCGCGCCGGGCGTTGAAGGGCCGCAACAGCCACAGCTCGACGAAAACGGCAATCCGCTGCCGATGCCCGAGGGCGGCTTCCCGCCGGCTCCTGCGTTCAATGAGATTCCTCTTGAGCCGGGATATGGCCTGCTTGAGATGCATCCTAACGGCTACGGTTTCCTCCGCAGCCCCGACAATACCTATACCCGCGAGCGCAGCGATCCCTTCGTGCCCGGCACGATGATCGAAAAATATGCATTGCGTCCGGGCGTCATGATTAAAGGCACGGTGCAGCCGGCCCGCCGGCAGCAGGGGCCGCGTCTGCGTGAAATCACGGACGTGGACGGCATGCCGCCGGAACAATACATCAATATCAAGAACTTTGACGCGAAAACGCCGATCAATCCGGACAAGTGGTTCAAACTCGAAACCGGGCCGTTGCCGCTGACGACCCGCGTGCTCGATCTGTTGACGCCGCTTGGCCGTGGACAGCGCGCACTGATCGTCGCCCCGCCACGCAGCGGCAAAACGATCTTCCTGCAGCACATCAGCGCCTCGATGACGGCTAACTTCCCCGACGTCAAGCAGTTTATCCTGCTCATCGACGAGCGGCCGGAAGAAGTGACCGATATGCGGCGGAATGTCAAAGGCGAGGTCTGCGCCAGCAGTCTCGACGAGGATATCGAAAGTCACGTCCGCCTGTCGCAGATTGTCATTGAGCGCGCCAAGCGGCTGGCCGAAATGGGCCAGGATGTCATCGTTTTTCTGGATTCCATCACACGCCTCGGCCGGGCCTTCAATAAGTACATGGGCAACAAAGGCGAGGGAATTCAAAGCGGTGGGCTTGGCGTCCGCGCCATGGAAATTCCGAAGAAGCTGTTCGGCACCGCCCGCGCGTTCGAGGAAGGTGGCTCGGTCACCATCGTCGGCACGGTGCTAATTGAGACGAATAGCCGGATGGACGATGCGATTTTTCAGGAGTTCAAAGGCACCGGCAACATGGAGTTGGTTCTCGACCGCAAGCTGGCCGAGCGGCGCGTGTTCCCGGCGATCGACGTGTCGCAATCCGGTACACGCCGCGAAGAGTTGTTGCTGGATGCTCAGACGCTGCACGCCACCACGATGCTGCGGCGGACACTGTCGAGCATGAACCCGGTCGATGCGATGGAGCAGCTCACTAAGCAACTCGGCAAGTACAAGTCGAACGCGGAGTTCATCAAGTTGATTTCGGCGGCACGCGATTAGAGCGGCCAAAACTCCAAGAACCAAAAAACCAAAAAACCAAAAAACCAAAAAACCAAAAAACGAACGATCATTTGGTTCTAGGATCTTTGGTACTTGGTTCTTCGATTTTCGTTAGGCGATTTCCGCCAATTCGGTGTCCTGCACCGTAGGTGCATGTTCCTCGCGTGTGTGGCCGTCTAAGAGGCAGCTTATGTTCACGTCGCCCATGATGTTGATCGCAGTGCGGCAGCGGTCCAAGAACCAATCTACCGTCAAGAGCACCGGGATATAGCTCAAATCAAGGCCGACCGCATTGAAAATCATTGTCATGGTGACCATTCCAGCCTCAGGAATCCCGGCAGCGCCGACCGAGGCTGCGATCGATGTCAAGACAATCAAAAACTGCTGCAAGATCGTCAGTTCGTGCCCGGTTAGCTGTGCCACGAAGATCGCCGCCATTGCTTGGTAGAGCGCCGTGCCATCGTTGTTGAAATTTGCGCCGACGAGTGCGCCGAGGCTCGCCGACTGTTCGCGCAGCCCAACTTTTTCTCGTAGGCAAGCGTAAGTCACTGGCATTGTTGCCGTTGAGCTGGCCGTCGAGAACGCCATCACGAGCGCATCGCGCATTCCGCGCAGCACGTGGGCCGGTCGGCACCACGATCCGAAACGGATTCGCAATAGATAGTAGCTAAAATGCAGTGCAAGGCCGACAAGGACGGAGACGACGAACATTCCTAGCCGCTTAAAGTCGTCAAAGCCTTTCTCGGCCACGATGCTTGCGACTACGCCAAATACAGCCAGCGGTATGAACTCGATGACCCAGTGCAAAATGATCAGCAGCGTCTCGAACGCTGTGGCCACGAGATCGTTTGCCATTTGGAATCGTTCCACCGGCAGCCGCCGCAGCGCAATTCCCACCGCCACGGCGATCATGATTACTGAAGTGATTTTGCCGTCGTCACCGAATGGCCCCAAAAAGCTCTTGGGCACATTGTCGAGAAACTGATCGATCGGATTGGTTTTCAGCTCCTTGACCTCGCTCGGCTTGCGATCGATCTGCTGTGCAATTCGCTTTCCGGGCGCGAGCGTATTTGCCACGGCTAAGCCAATCAAAATCGCTACCGTTGTGTTTAGGAGCAATAAGCTGATCAGCTTTGTCCCGTTCCCTTTGGGAATTTGCGCCTGCATGAGTGCTTGCACGACTGCAATTAGCACCAGCGGCGCAGCCAATGCCCGCAACAAATGTTGAACGATGAGCCGACTGGGAATCCTCAGCCAATCGGCCGATTGCGCAAGCCCGGCTCCGCGCAATGCCAAGCCGACCACGACCCCCACAATGCACACGCATAGAATCCGCAAATACAGCGGAATTGCGTTCCAGCGTGACAAAGCGCCGGCTCGATGAGCCATCGAACTCTCCAAGCGCGCGATTGCGCGCGAAAATCGATCAAAAACCGCGCGCATGAGCGCGCACCCGAGACCGTCAGAATCTAAGTGAAGAGCTGGCGGGCGGCAACGCATGACATTGCCGAAAAGTGCCAGCTTTAACTTGAAGCTGATCGTCCAGGCCGCTAGATTGCGTATCAATCTGCCGCGCCAGGTGTCGGCAGCTTCGCTTTTCCTGTGCTGCAATTCATGAAGCTCACTCTTGGCAAGTCCGACGGCGAAAACTTTCGCATCCTCGTCAGCGGCAAGGTCACCCAGCACGATTTCGGCCCGGTCCAGGAGCCGTTGGAGGCACTGGTCGGCCCCGGCGTGTATGCCCGCCAGATCGAGCTCGATATGGCCGAGGCCACGTACATGGATTCGAGCGGCGTCGGCTGGCTGCTGACTTGTCACAAGCGCGTTCGCGAAGCCAGCGGCCAGATGAGGATCGTAAATGTTCAGCCGATCATCGCCAATATGTTGCGATTGTTAAAACTGTCCCGCATGTTTGGCCTCGACGGGCCGACTGAGGATGCGACGCCAGAGGCCGGAGGGTTGTCATGAGCACTGCACCAGGTTTTGCACCTTCGTCTTCAATTGCGGACCTCGAACCGCACCTGGCGGTCGAGCAAATCGTCCGCCGGGCAATCGAACTCCAGGCGAGCGACCTCTTTATTTTCACCGACGAAGACGCCGCGACGATCTCGATGCGAGTTTTGGGTCGGCTCGAGCCATCTACCGTCGTGTCGCGCGAACAAGGCCGCCATCTCATCAACTTCTTCAAGACGACGACGAGCATGGACATCGCCGAGCGCCGCCGTCCGCAGGAAGGCCGCTGGCTGCTGGAGCAAAACGGCAATCGCGTCGATCTGCGCATCAATGTCGTTCCGACGCTCTTTGGTGAGGATTTGGCCGTTCGCGTCCTCAATCACCAAATTGGCCTGCGACCGCTCGACAATCTCGGCCTGACGCACGGTGAATTTGGCCGCCTCACCAATCTACTGGCGAGCCCCAGCGGGCTGTTGCTGGTCACTGGGCCTACCGGCACCGGCAAAACCACGACGCTGTACGCTTGCCTGCAACATCTCAACACCGGCACGCGCAAAATCAATACGATCGAGGATCCGGTCGAGTATGCGATTGCCGGCATTCGCCAATCGCAAACGAACGCCAAGCTGGGCGTCGATTTTCCGGATCTGTTGCGCAACATATTGCGGCAAGCGCCCGACGTGATCATGATTGGCGAAATCCGCGACGAGGAAACGGCCGCGACTGCCGTCCGCGCGGCCAACAGCGGCCACCTGGTTCTGGCCACATTGCATTCGCCCGTCGCGGCTGGCGCGATTCAAAGTCTCCGCGCCCTCGGCGCCAATCCATTTTTCATTTCCAGTTGCCTGCTCGGAATCGTGGCGCAACGCCTCGTCCGCGTGCTATGCCAGAAATGCCGCGTCGCCCACGATATTCGCGAATCGCCCGACACGTTCGCCGACATTCGCTCGCTCATGGAGCCGGGATTGGGCGATTATCTCTATGCTCCTAACGGCTGCGACGCTTGCCGCCGCCAAGGTTTCGACGGGCGAACCGGCGTGTTCGAGGTGATGACGTTTAATCGCCACCTCCGCGAGATGATTCTCCAAAACCGCTCGGTCGAGGAGATTCAGGAAGAAGCCATCCGTCACGGCATGGTCGAATTCCGCCGCGCAGCAATGCTCAAAGTGGCCCAAGGAATTACCAGCACGGAGGAAGTCCTGCGTGAATTGCCGGCGGAATACCTTGGCCTGGAAGTCTAGTTCTGGTCCAAAGTCCAAAGTCCAAAGTCCAAGGTCCAAAGTCAGGAGGACTGCGAAGTCGGATTAGCCGAACCGCGTTGTGGCTGG
>DASXLL010000004.1:0-1819 GCA_036496265.1 Pirellulaceae bacterium
GGCGGGACGCCCTGAGCGGCCGCGAAGAACGCGATGCCGGTTGCATAGGCGAGCAAGGCACCGCCAAACATCCCGCGGACGAAGATGTTTGCCGCCGGGAGGTCTTTCTTCGATGCTCCGGCCTCGATCATCGTCTGGACCATCTGCGGCGCCCTGACGTAATCCACAACCGGGTCGCCGACGTAGGTGCCGGCATCCGACATTTGCGGCGCCCTGACGCCGTAGGTGCCGGCATCCGACTGACGCGTCAAAGAGTCCACCATTTCGTCCTCCCTTATGCTTGCACGGATGCTGGCCGCGGCCGGAATCGAGAGTGAGCCCCACGCTCAATCGCGTTCCGGCACCAGGCCGTAATTGCCTCGATGTCGGGCCTCAGACGTGTGGCTGAATCCCCGATGAAAGTCAGAAAGTCGTAAAGATTTTCTGTGGAGACACCGATCACCAGGGGGATTTCGGCAATCAGAGCCTCGGCAATGACCGGTCGCAATCCCCGGCCATGTGCTTCTTCCCTGCCAAACTTATTGATGAGAATTAGTGTAGCATGCTCATGGCGCCACTCCATTGTTTCCTCTCCTCCATCAGTCGTTTCTTGATGGCTGCTCGACGGCGTCATTCGCCGGCGCAGAGAAAACCGCGGGCATATTTTTTTGGAGCGGCCGAAGCCACGGTCCATCCCGCAGCGCGCGCTACTTTATTCCATAAAACGCTACAGCGTAAGTGAAACCGACCTAAAGTGGTATGTCAAGTGCACCTTTGAGACAGCGAGGTATCCTTGGCCTTTAGCTCGCAAGGTACTGAGCTGGAGCGAGCCCGCCAAGGGCGCCGTGTGGTTTGTGATGATTGTAGAGGTACTGGAAAGCATCGAGGATCGGGTTGATAGCGTCCACATTGCGCGGCAGACTGTAGACCGAATATAACTCGTATCGCCAAGCTGGATTACAGCGTTCGACGGCACCGTTGAGTTTTGGCGACTTGGGCGGCAGCACATAGAGGCGGATATTCTTTTATTCAGCGCGAGTCGAACACCTGGACGAGGCGCGCCGTGGCCATGACTGCAAGCGATATCGAGCGACTGATCCGCGCGCGCATCCCGGACGCGGAGGTCACGATCCAGGATCTTGCCGGCGACGGGGATCATTACAAAGCGACCGTCATTGCCGAATCGTTTCGCGGCAAGTCACGGGTCCAGCAGCACCAGATCGTCTACGAGGCGCTCAAGGCCGAAATGGGCGGCAGGCTGCACGCCTTGGCGCTGCAAACCGGAGCGCCGGAGCGCTAAGGCCGCCCGATCCGAACGGCAGCGCTGTTCTCCCGGTTGGGTCATTCCTGGAATCGCATTCTCCGATAAGCCCGTTCGGCGGCGTCAAGGTGGGCGAAGCCCGGGCCATTTGACCATGAAATCCGACGCATGGGCTTTGCGCCCGTTTTGCGCTACTTATATTGCACGGCGAGCAGATGGGATTCGGCGCGGGAGGGTTTTCCCCGCTGCCCAGCAAGGAAGACGAGAATGTCCATCGATCAGTTCATCGACAACGAGGTCAAGGGAAACGAGGTGGTGCTGTTCATGAAGGGCACGCCGCAGTTTCCGATGTGCGGCTTCTCCGGCCAGGTCATGCAGATCCTCGATAATCTCGGCGTGGCCTATAAGGGCCTCAACGTGCTCGAGAGCGACGAGCTACGTCAGGGCATCAAGACCTATTCCAACTGGCCGACCATCCCGCAGCTTTACGTCAAGGGCGAATTCGTCGGCGGCTGCGACATCATCCGCGAAATGTTCCAGTCGGGCGAGCTGCAGTCCCTGCTCAAGGACAAAGGCGTC
>DASXLL010000005.1:0-17346 GCA_036496265.1 Pirellulaceae bacterium
CTTGAAAAAATCTCCGAAATTCTGGCCCGGTTTTTTGAGCCGTTTGCGATGTATCTATATAGGGGCCAAAGCCTCCTCTTCGTGCCCAGGGTCCTCCCTGGGCACGCCCTAACCCGAGGCTCCCGCCTCGCCTCCCTTTCCACCCGCACGCCACGCCGACACCCATTAAAGTCGCGCTAAACTTTAGCGCACTAGCCTTGCAACCCAAAATCCGAACTCCTCCCGCTCCAACAACTTACAACCCGCGCTAAAGCTCTCGGTAATAAAAAAACTTCAAACTTTAGCGCCTCCCACCCTTGAACTTTGAACGTTGAACTGAAATCGACCCCATGCTTTCCACGCTCCTTTCAACTTTCACAGCCTGGCGCAATCCATTCGCCTCCGCGCCGCCCGCCGAGCCCTGGACACTCCACCATCCAGCCCTCGCCGCCTGGCACGCTCGCGGCGACGAAATCCGCAGCCTCAATGACGACCAGCTCAAATCACTCGCCACCGACCTGAAGCAGAAAATCGCGGCCAAGCAAGTCGAAAAACTCGCCGCGCAGATTCAAGCTGGTGCCCTCGCCGGCGAAGCCGTCCGCCGCACTGTCGGCTACGACCTGTTCGACACCCAGCGCCTCGCCGGCCTCGTCCTTGCCCAAGGCATGATCGCCCAGATGCAAACCGGCGAAGGCAAAACGCTCTCCGGCGCCGCACCGATCCTGTACGCCGCCCTTCAAGGTCGCGGCGTCCACGTGATGATGCCCAACCAATACCTGGCCGAGCGCGACGCCCAATCTCTCAAGCCCGCTTTCCAAATCCTCGGAATTTCCAGCGGTTTATTGAAGGAAAAAGACGACGACGCTGCCCGCCAGCGGGCCTATCGCTCCGACATCACCTACGGTGCCGGCTACGAGTTCGGCTTCGACTATCTCCGCGACCAGATTGCCCAAATCAGCGCCACCCGCGGCCTCGGTTCCGAGTTCAATCTCACCATGCGGGGCCTCAAGGCCGACAGCGCCAATCGCCAACGCGGCCTCGCCTGGGCCATCATCGACGAGGCCGACAGCATCCTGCTCGACGAAGCCACTGTGCCCATGCTCCTCAGCGGCCCGCCCAGTGGCAAAAAACAGGACGACCGCCCCTTTCGCGTCGCTCAAGAATGCGCCGAAAAGCTGCGGGCCAATATCGACTTCGAATACAACACCACCCACAGCCGGCTCAAGCTCACCGAAGTCGGCATGGCCAAAATCGCCTCCGCACTCGCTCCGCTCGGCCCCGTCGAGCTCTTCAAGCCCTGGAGCGACTACGTCGAAAAGGCCCTCCTCGCCAATTACATCTATCTCCGCGACGTGCATTACGTCGTGCAGGGCGAAAAGGTCGTCATCGTCGATGAATCGACCGGCCGTCTCTACGCCGATCGCTCCTGGCGCGACGGCCTGCACCAGGCCGTCGAAACAAAAGAACGCCTGCCGCTCAGCGGCTCCAATGTGACCCAAGGCCAGATCTCGCGGCAGCGATTTCTCCGGCAATATGGCGTTATTTGCGGTATGACCGGAACCATCGAAGGCAGCGAGCCGGAACTGAAAGAAGCCTACGGCCTTTCGACCGTTTGCATTCCCACCCGCCTGCCCCCCAAGCGAAAAAAGCTCCCCGATCGCTATTTCACCGATCGCGATTCCAAGTGGCGGGCCGCTGTCGAATCAATCATCGAAGTCCACAAGACCGGACGGCCCATTCTCGTCGGCTCCCGCACGATCCAAGCCAGCGAAGCCATTGCTCAGTTCCTCACCCAGCAAGGCGTCAACTGCACCGTCCTCAACGGCAAGCAATCGGCCGATGAAGCCGCGCTCGTCGCCACGGCTGGCCAAAACGGTGCTGTCATGGTCGCCACCAATATGGCCGGCCGCGGCACCGACATTCGCCTGGGTCCAGGAGTGCGCGAGCTCGGCGGCCTGCACATGGTCGGTCTCGAACGCAACACGTCCGCCCGCGCCGACGGTCAGCTTGCCGGCCGCGTCGCCCGCCAAGGCGATCCCGGCTCATTCCAATTCTTCGTTTCCGCCGACGACAATCTTCTCACCAAGTTCGCCCCACGCGCCGCCCGGGAAATGGCTCGTATGCCCCATCATCAAGGCGAGCTCTCCGGCGACCTCACTCGCTATGTTGCCCGGGCACAACAAGCGGCCGAAGCGGAAGGCCGGAATCAGCGTCAGCGCGTTCGCGTACAGGACGAATCGGTCGGCGAAACAACCGGCCGCCTGTACGGGGTGAAATAATCTTGCCGGCACGACCCGTCCAGTCGTTACAGCCGGCATCTTCACTCATCGCCAATACCACTCTTTTGGGCCGGAAACGGACATTTTTGCGATAAGAGCTTATTTGCCAACGTTTTGAGCAACCTACATTTGCTCAACCTCGGAGCGTCGGATTTCCGCCACTCCCCGACAACTTGGCCTCCCTCAATGCAGCTCAAAGTCGCTGTCTCCGTGTTCCTCTTCGTCGCAGTCACCTGCTGCGCGCAGGGTGACGACGCAATCGACGGCTTCACCGAGCCCTTCCGCAAGATCGAGCTCGCCCCTGCCGAGCCCGGCGTCCTCGCCTCGCTCATGGCGAAAGAAGGCGACACGGTTGAAGCCGGGCAACTCCTCGCCTCGCTCGACAACGACGTGTTGCAAATCAGCCTCAAGATCTCCAAGCAAGTCCTCGAGTCCCACGGCAAGCTCGCCGCCGCCAAGGCCGAGCGCGACGTCCGGTCCGTTCGCCTGGGCCGGTTACAGGAATTGCAACCCAAGGGCTTCGCTCATCGCGAAGAAGTCGATCGCGCCGCCGCCGACCTCGCCGTCGCGGAGGCCAACGTGCTTTCCCTAACGGAACAG
Source organism: Pirellulaceae bacterium (assembly GCA_036496265.1). Classification (GTDB taxonomy): domain Bacteria; phylum Planctomycetota; class Planctomycetia; order Pirellulales; family Pirellulaceae; genus CAYLLN01. Next base: position 2,859 of record DASXLL010000005.1, read on the forward strand.
CACGGCCTGGACATGTTGGAATACGAAAAGGCCCAAGCGCTACTCGAACGCCGCCAGATTCGCAGCCCAATCGCAGGCGTGATCACCAAATCCCATCACGACGAAGGCGAATACATCGCCGGCAATAACCCTGTCGTTTTCACCGTCGTTCAACTCCATCCGCTGCGGGCCGTGTTTGCGATTCCCGCGGCAGACGCTCGAAGCCTGAAAATCGATCAGACCGTTACGCTCCGTTTTCCCGACAGTGGTCAGGAATGCGCCGGCCGCATTGAACTTGTCTCGCCCGTGATCGATGCCGAAAGCGGCCTCGTCCGGGTCAAAGTCATTATTCCCAACGAAGACGGCAAAAAGCCTTGCGGTGCCCGCTGCCTGTTTATCACAGCGCCTACCTACAGCCTGACGAGCACGACGAGCACGACGCTCGCTGATTCAGTCGATTCCGGCAGCGAGGGAGAGTAATGACAACCACTTCCGAATCGCCGCGGCATGCCGTGCCCGACTCGACCATCGTCGGCCGTCACGGTGAATCCGTGAATTGGGCCCTCCTCGACAATATCCTTGCTGCCGCCAGTCACCAAGATCAAGCGGCGCCGGTTCGTCGCATCGCCGCGCTGGAGTTGATCGGCCGCGTCCTCGCCGCCGATTATGTCGCCTGGCTCGATCGCGACGAAAGCAGCCATTGGCACTGCACCCAAGAAGGCGTCGCCGAAGCAGCCAACGCCGCCGATCTGCGTGCCGCCGTTCTGACCGCAGCCGCGCAAATCACGGACAACGCCCGCTCCGGCTGCGAAGAGCTCAGTCCCACCCGTCATGTCGTCATCAATCATCTGGTGCTGCCCGGCGGCGCCGAATCGCTGCTCGCGGTAATCTGCGATAACTCGCTTGAGCCGGCACTCGTTTGTGCCGTCCTGCGCCTGATAGGCCTTGATTTGCTCGCGGCCGCCGATGTGCCGACGCAGGGCAACGAAAACGCCGACAGTTGGATGAGCGCTGCCGTTCTCGGCCTGTCCGTCCGTCTTGCCGCGTCGCCCGACACCGCCTCTGGCGCGAAGCTCCTGGCCGATCTCGTCTGCCAGCACCTCCGGGCCGAGCGCGTCGCCATCGCCCGCGTCGAATCGCACAACATGAAGGCCAAGTTGACGGCCCTCTCCGACGTCGAACGCGCCGACCGCAACACCGAGGCCGCTCGCCTGCTGGAAGATTGCCTCAACGAGTCGATTTCTCTGCCCCGGCTGGTTTCCTGGAGCAATTCAACCGACGAACAGCCGCCGGACTGTCTTCCTTCGTGGGGCCGCCTGGCCGAACTCTGGAAAGTCAGCGACCTGACCGCGCTACAACTCCACGACCGCGACAATCACATCGTCGGCACTTGCCTGATCGCCAACAAACGCCCACTCAACCCGGACGATTCGTGCTTTCTATCGCTCGTCGGCCAGGTCGCCGGCCCGCTGCTGAAAGTGCTCGAGCGCGGAACCGCCAAGCAATGGATCAGCGCTTGCCGCAATCGACTGCCCGCCTGGGCCACGCGCTGGTGGTCGCTCGCCGCGGCTGCAATCGTCTGCACGCCGCTGATTTCCCCGTGGCCTTGCAAAACGTCCTGCCCGGTTTTACTGGAGCCACAGGTCCATCGCCTGATTGCCGCCCCGTTTGAGGGCATCTTTGAGCAAAACCTTGTCCTACCCGGCGATCACGTAAACGCCGGGCAGTTGCTCGGCCGCATGGACGGCCGCGAAGTCCGCACGCGCCTCGCCGCGATCGAGGCCGACCTCGCCCGCGCATCAAAATCGCGTGACGCCGATTTGGCCGCCGGAAAAATTGCCGAAGCCCAAATCAATAAGCTGCAATACGAACGTTTGGCCCACGAGAAAAAAGTTCTCACACGCCGCCTCAAGCAGGTCGAAATCACCAGCCCGATCTCCGGCATCCTCGTCAGCGGCGACCTCAAGCGCCACGAAGGGGCCACGGTCAAAGTCGGCCAAAGCATGTACGAAGTTGCCCCACTCGAAAAGCTGATCGCCGAAATCGCTGTTCCCGAAGAGGACCTGGAGCTCGTTGTCACTGGCGCGCCGGTCACGCTTCGCCTTGACGCTTTCCCCGGCCACTCCTGGGACGGCCACGTCGAACGCATCGCTCCCCGAGCCGAGCCGCGCGACAACCGCCAGGTCTTCATCGCCGAAACGATGCTTACTAGCGACGAACATCACGAATTACGCCCTGGCATGAAGGGCACCGCCAAAATTACTGGGCCCAACATGCCCGGCTTCTGGTTGCTCGCCCGTAAACCGTTCAACACAGTTCGTCGTTTCCTGGGTTGGTAAGTTCTGGAGCGGATAACCGGATAAAATGGCCGACCTCGACCATCAAATTCTCGATCCCGCCCAATCGCGGCTGCGTCTGCGGACTGACCTCATCGTCCTGCCGCACGACGCCGAGTCGTTCGTCATCGAAGATCCGCTCAGCGGCAAATTTTTCCTCATCGGCTGCAAGGAATGGTCGTTCGTCTCGCAGCTCGATGGCGCACGAACCATCGCCGTCGCCGTCGGCCGTTCCGCAAGTCACATGGGCACCGAGGCCCTTAGCGAACAGGAAGCCATTTCTGTCGCTCGCTGGCTCGTTGAACAAGGTCTCGCCCGTCCCGTCGATGTGCTGACGTCTGCGGCAACCGAACGCAAAAAGTACGGTCCAAAGAAAAAGCCGCTGCCGTTCAATCCTCTTGCTTGGAAACTCCCGCTCGGCAGCCCTGATCGACTGCTAGTGGCAGGCACGCCAGCTACCAACTGGCTCTGGTCCGGCTGGTTTTTCCTGGTTTGGCTATTACTTGGCACGTTCGCGGTCGCCAAAATCGCCGCCCACGCCAGCGACCTCCGCAGCTTGCCGATGGAAGTGCTCGACCAGCAAAACTGGCTGCGTCTGGCGATTGTGTATTGCGTGCTAAAGCTGTTTCACGAGCTGGCTCACGGCCTCGCTTGCCGCCATTTCGGCGTTCCCGTGCGTCAGGCCGGCATTATGTTCCTGATGTTTGCGCCGATGCCCTTCGTCGATGTCTCCCGCGCCTGGCGATTGCCCTCGCGCTGGCAGCGGATCGTCATTTCCGCCGCCGGAATGTACGTCGAGCTGTTTCTCGCATTCGCGGCGATCTGTTTATGGACACCCGCCTCGCTAAACACGCTCGATCGCATCTGCGTGGAATTCGCTCTTCTCGCCAGCATCCACACGCTGGCGTTCAACGCCAATCCGCTCATGCGTTTCGACGGCTACTACATCCTCGCCGACGCCCTGGGCGTCCCTAATCTCTATAACGAGAGCCAGCAGCGCGTTTCGGCTCTAGCTCGCTACTGGTTCGCCGGCGTCGATGTGGTAACCCCCCCCACGCCGCTGTCGCACCGAGTTACCACGAGCCTCTACGGCGGATTATCGTTCGCTTGGCGCTGCGTTAGCTTTTTCGGCATGGCTGCCGCCTTGCTGGCTCGCTGGGGCTGGTGGGGCATACCGGCCGTCGCCTTGCTGTGGGCGCTCTGGTTCGGCGTCCCCTTCTTGAAAAAGCGGCCCAAACGCAACGACGGACCAGCTTCTTCCGCGGCCCGCACCCGCCAAATCGTTTCCTGGTCCACGTCACTGAGTGCTGCCGCTCTGCTCCTCGCTTGGCTGATTTCGCCGGCTCACCTGACCGCCCCCGCCATCGTTGAATATGCCCCGCTGACGATTCTTCGTGCGAAAGCCGCCGGTTTTGTCACGGCTGTTCACGTCGAGGATGGTCAAACTGTCGCCGCCGGCCAACTCCTGCTCGAACTGACCAACGAGGAGCTGCTTTCCGAGCTAAAAACGATGGAAGTCGGCGCTCAGCAGGCTCGCCTCAAGAGTCGCCTGCATTACTTGCAAGGTGAGCTATCGAAGCAACAAGCCGAATTGGCATCAGCCGATTCGTTTGAGCGCCGCGCGAGCGAAGTCCGCGATCAACTTAACGGCCTGCAACTTCGTGCTCCCTTTGCCGCCAAAGTTGTCAGCCGTGGACTTTCCTCGCTAGAAAACACCTACGTCGAGCAAGGCGGAGCACTCGTCTCGCTCGGCACGAGCGACGAAAAAGAGCTCCTCGTCAGCGTCGCCGCCAAGGATCAAGACGAATTCCGTTCCCAGGTCGATGAGCCGGTGAACGTCTATCGCCAATTCTCCGGCTCACCCACCGCCGTCGGCTCGCTCGCTCAAGTTCAGCCGCGGCTGAGCCAACATCTGCCGCATCCGGCCCTCGGCGCCGACCAAGGCGGCCAGGTTGTGGTGCAGCATGCCACTGAGCCGCATGACGAGTCGAGCGACAGCCCTTACATCTCGCTGCAACCTCGTTCCATCGCAAAGGTCGCGCTCGACAGCCAAACCGCCAGCCGCCTGGCTGCCGGCGAACGCGTCACCGTCGGCCTCCGCCACAGCTCCCAAACCTGGGGCCGCCGCATCCTCAATCAGTGGAACGACTACCTCCAGCAACTCGCCACGCAAACCGCGCTGGCCGAAGCCGCCGCCAAGTAGCGACATTCGACGGCCTGAACGGCAACTCCCCTTTAAGTAACAGCAACGGTGCGCTCATGCGAGCCGACCCGCCTCCCACTCGGCCAGAAACTCGACGTTGCTGGCTAACAGCCGCGGCAACGCACGAATGTCAGCGATCGAAAGCCAGTCGAACCACTCCACTTCCAGCGGATTCGGAACTGGAACAGCGTCGCCAGCGATTTCGACCAGCCACCAGGCAAGCTGCACGTCCCACGGAGTGACGCTGCGCCACAGCAATCGCTGCGGCTCAGCGGCGAGACTTAGCTCTTCGAGCATTTCCCGGCGGGCGGCCTCATCTTCCGATTCCCCGGCTTCGATCGAGCCGCCTGGAAAGCAGTGCATGCCCGGTGCCCGGACATGCTCCGAACGGCGAATGACCAGAAAGAGGTCGCCACGCGTTACAACCGCGACGACTCCGCGAGCGACAGATGACGAATCGGCGCTAATTTCAGGGTTGCGATCAGGCGTTGCGATCGTAGCTCGTGTTGCGTGTGTTTTCCGGAGCGTTCAAGCTCGGTTTACCAGTCGGATCGTTGTCCTTCGGTGTCGCGTCAATCCGGCCTGGCGTCCGCTGCGGCGTTTCGTCCGTGGGCGGCGGCGTTGGCGAAGCGCCGCGAGTGGCCTCGGTCGGCGTACCGGACGAATTACCAGTCGCGCTGTTCCCAGTCGCGCTGCTGCTCGTCGAGCTGGGCTTGCTCGTTCCATTCGTCGCCGGCCGCTGCGTCTGCGTGGGAGCGATCACGCGTGGAGCGGAAAGCACAGATGGCGTTGTCAAGGCCGGTGCCGGAACCACCCTCGCAAACGGATCGACCCGCATCGTCACAATTCGCGGCCGCAAAGTCGTTGTTTGATAGGCGACCCACTTGCCAACCGTCCGCGGCACCTGCACGGCCTTCGTTTCGCTCACATAACGGCAGGTGCGAATCGGGATTTGCTCGATTTTTTCCTCATATTCGATCCGCTGCACGGTGTATGGCACCTGCCGGACCTGTTCCTGCTCTTCCCAGCGAAGTGTTTGCACAGGCACCTTATTGACGATCCGCTCCGTCACTGGCCGCTGCACGGTCACCGGCACCTCGCGGCATTCCTCGGTCGTTTCGATGCGCTGCACCGAAACCGGAACCTGCTGCGTCATCACCTCGTTGACCAGTCGATTGACGGTGACCGGCACCTGTTGCGTCATTTGCACCGGCTGATAGCTCGTCGTCGTCACCTGCTGCTGCACGACATTCGGCATATAAACTGTCGTCGGCCGCATCACCGTCGGACCTTGCGTCGGCACCCAACTCAGGCCACCCCGATAATACGTCGTTTGGCCCGTCGTTGGATTGGCGGCATAACCGCCGCCATGGGGCAGGCACCACAGCCTGTTCCGAACCGCCGCCGTCGGCTGATACGCCGTCACATACTGGCCCTGATCGACATATTGCGTGGCCGTATTTTGCACCGGCTGATACGCCGTGTACGCCTGCTGCTGCATGACCGTTTCCTGCACAGCCCGCTGCACGGTGTATTGCTGCTCGCGCATCTGCGTCTCGACGACCGGCCGCTGCACGAGATACTTCTCCTGCCGCATTTCGGTCTCATTGACGTAGGTGACCCGGTCGTACGCTTCCTCGCGATATTCGGTTTCGTACACCGGACGGCGCACAACAAACCGCTCCTCGCGCGTTGCCGTCTCGCTCACCGGCCGGGCAACCGTATAACGCCGCTCGCGAATCTCCTCGGTCCATTCCGGTCGCAGCGTCGTCACCGGCTGCTCTTCCATGATCGTCTCGTACTCGAGCCGATACGTTGTCACGGGAACCTGGTCATAAACGACCTTGTTCACGATTTGATAGCCGCAGCCGCACTGCGCCACCGCCGCAGCGGGACACAGCACGCCAGTGCCGAACACAAGGGAGCTGCCGAAAAGCGCGGCAACACCGAAAAGATGCAAGCGAACGTTCATGATGCTTTCTCTGGTCGCCCGTGAGGGCTGTCGCAAGGGGTCGCGGCCAGTCAGCCTCCCAGCCGCCGCGCACCCACCTGTTTTGCCGCGCAATCACTCGCGCGGCTTAAGTCAATCCAAACCCGTGAGTCAAAACGAAGTGCCAGCCAAAACAAAAACAGCCAACACAACAATAGAAATGTGCCGGATGGCGGTCTCTTTCGCAAATGGTTTTTTGCTGCTGTCATCGCTGGCAGCGCGGTAACGCTTTGCACCGCACGCAGTTGCGACTTGAGAAAATCTTTGAAGTTTTTTCGCATCGCTGCCGACGACCAAAAGTGTCCATTTTCCGCATCTTTTTGCGTGTTTACGACTTACGACACAACTCATCGCAACCTGCCCAAACGGAATAAACGGACCACGGCCCGAATCGAACGCGCAACCGTCATCGCCGGCGGTCGCGATTATGACGAACGACATGAGCAATCGGTGCTGTGAGTTGCGGTATTGTTGAGGTCGCGATTATCGCTGACAGGCACGAAAGAGGCGGCCAGCGGAAAATTCGCCATTAGCCCGGCGAAGCGATATATTCAGCAGCAAGTGGAGAAGCGCGAATGCGGGGGCAATGCTCTTCTCATTGAAAGGCGGGTGTCGAATGTTGCGGAACTTGTTTTCAGGCTTTGCAGCGGCGTTGGCCGTTAGCGTGCTTCTCAATTCATTGGCCAACTCATTGGCTCATGCGGCAGAAAAAACGGCCACGCCGAGCGCTTCCGCCGTTCAGCTCAGCTTGCAGGACCAGCTGAATCAGCGGGCCGATTTCGAGGTTGTCGAAATGCCGCTCAAAGATGTGTGTTTGATGCTGAACCGAAACTTCGGCATTCAGATCTTGCTGCAACTGAAGAAACTGGAAGAGGCCAGCGTCAGCGCCGATACGCCGGTGACGAAGAGTTTTAAGCAAGTCCGGCTGAGCACGATTCTCGATCTGCTGCTCAAGGATTTGGAATTGACCTACGTCGAGAAGGACGGCTTGCTGCTCATCACCACGCCGGAGGACGCGGAATCGAGAATGGAAATTCGCGTTTACGATTGCCGCAATTTGATCGCCATGACACAACCCGTTGGCGCGGACAAGCTAGTGGTTCCCGCCGCAGCGCGTGGACCCGATTCAAAGCCTAATCAAAGTTTGGACGGAACAATGGGGCCGAAACGCGGTGAAGGCATTCGTCCGATCTCCGAGCACGACCTGCGTGCTATGCGCCTCGTGAACTTAATTGAGACAAATGTCGATGTAGCGTCGTGGAATGTCGTTGGCGGACCTGGCGAGATAAGCGAATACAACGGTCTGATCGTCGTCACTCAGACGGGACAAACCCAAGACAAAGTCGAGCGCCTGCTCGACATGCTACGGCAGGCCGCCGGCTTGGATGCGGCTAAATCATCGCGCGTCGTTCGGTGACTTACGACCGGTAGCTCTCGTGGCACTCGTCGCAGGCCTTGCTGATTGCGCCTTTGGCCTTGGAGGCCTCGCCAAAGTCCTTTTGTTTGGCTGCGGAGATGATTTGCTTCGCGCCATCACGTAGCTTTTTGCAAAATGCGACATACTCGGCGTCGGCAGCGTCTTTCATGCCTTCTTTCGTCAACACCTCCCCAATCGCAGCGAACATTTCGGCATCGCGGAGGATCTTGTCCGCGCCGGCTGTGAAAGCGCCTTTGTCCGAAAGAGCCGGGTTCAGTCGCTGCTGCCAGGCTGTGTCGAGATATTGCATCAGCGAGGCGCGATCGGCGACTTGCGGCCAAGCGGCTTTAGCTTCGGCAGATTTTCCGCCGAAGGGGGAACTCCCACCGACTAACTCGCCCAGCTCTTGCTTACGAGTCTTGGCTTCATTGTATGCCTGGTCAGTTGCGACTTTAAAATTCGCCGCGCTGCGAGCAAACGCATCGCGAGCGACCGCCGCATCCTTTTTCCACCGCACATCGCCTTCGTATTCCGCCGCGATGCCAAACAGCATTGCCAATAGTGCGTAATCGCGCCGCGCCAGCTTATGCCCTTTGCCCTTGAAGTCGCTCAGCGTCGTGACTTCCTTATCGACCTGTTGCTTAAGGCTTTTGATGTTGTCTTCAATCGTTGCGGGCGAGATGAGCGCCGACCAGCCGCTGCCCGGCGCTCCGCCGCTCGCCGCAACAGTCCCGCTTCCCGCCGCCGGCGCACTCGACTGGGTACCGCCAGCCGCCACCGCACCCGCCTTTCCCAAATCAGCCGGACGCTCGCCAACCAGCCCCTCTTTGAACGCATCCGCGTAAAACACATCGCTCTTCAGCTTCGCCGGCGGCTGCGCGCGCTTGACCGTCCTCGGAACTTTAGTCTGCGCAATCAATAGCATGGGAAACGAGATCCCGAGAATCACAAGCATCAATCGCCGCATATTTATCTCCGCGAATCTTGACCTTTGCGGCCTTTGCGGCCTTTGCTTCCTTGGCGTCTTTGCGTCAAACAATTGCGAGGTAGAAATTCTAGCCATGAGAATTGTGAGCTGCTATTTAGCGCGTTCAGCCGCGTCATACAATTTCGCCAGCTCAACGAGGATTGGCTCAATCTGAGAAAGGTATTCGTCCTCAGCCAGCTTCGGTTTCCGCTGCCGAAGCTCAACCAAATCGCGCTCCAATTCATCGCGCCGCGCCCGAACCGCCGCCGGAAGCTGTTGCTCGCGAGCTGACCGAATCAGAACGATCTGTCCGGCCCGAAAACCATCCAGCGGCGCCCCATCTTTCGCCGCTTTCGTCGCCCGCAACCCCTGGAACCAATCCGCCGGCGTTCCCAGCCCATCGCCATTGTCATCAATCAGCGCATGCTCGGTCGCCAGCCGCCCTTCACCCGCATAAAACTCCTTCACGGCAGACGAAGCGAGCAAAAACGCCTCTAAAAGCGACGTTTGATCGTCCTTATCGAGATCCGCCTTCGGATCGGTGATCGCCGTGGAAAAATAATCGCCAAACCGCGAATAGTTGTATTCGGAACCGCTCCGAGCCGCCGTAATCACCACGCGATTTTTCGCCGACAGCTCATTCAAAAACGGCCCACTCGCCGACGTGCAATCGATCACCGCCACCTGCCGCTCGATGGGCTTGAGCCAGCCAGCCAGCTCGCTCGGCGTAATATCCGGCCCCCGCAAGCTGAACTTGGCCGTTTTTCCGTCGAACGTGCCATGGCCGATGAATACGAGCCATGCCGCTTCGGCCGATGGTTCTGTCCAAGTCCCCAGCCGCTGCTGTAATAGTTCGCGATCCGTTTGGCTTTCCGAATCATCCAAGCCGATAACCGCAACGTCGGCCTGTGCCTTGTCCGCCGCTGCTCTCCACCTTTTCGCCCACTCCGCAAATTGCTCCCCAAAATCCTTTTCGCCCGCTGCCCCGACGACAACTAATACCGACGCCCGATCTGCAGCCCCGGCTGTTGTGATGGATTGAAACAGGATTCCAATCAAAGCGATTCGGGCAAATGTCCGTATCATGGCAGTCCCCTCCATCGCCTCAGCCCCCATTCTCCGACCAGGCACGCGAGCGCGATCATAAAAACCTGCCACTGATGCCACAGCGGATATGTCCAGCTCTCCGTCAGGGGAATCTTGCGATTCGGCAGGCCCGCCACAAACGAATCCAATGAATCCAGGTCGATCATTTCTCCGCCGCTTTCTTTGGCGATGCGTTCCAGCAGCGGCCGATTAACCGTCAGTGTGCGAAACTCCTCCGTCTCCGGCTCAATCGCCCAACCCGTCTGCCGCTCACCCACCGCGCTCCCGTCCGCCGCCGTGACCGATACCGTCGCCCGATACGCCCCCGCCACCCGCGGCGAAAACGTCGTCTGATAACTGCCCGGCGACTTATCGCCGCTTTCGGCCGCGACATCAATTTGTTTGCCGTCCGGCGATTTAACCGCCAGCTTAACCTCCGCATTATCCAACGGTTCAAACTGCTTATCCCGCGCTTTGACCTGAATCTCGACGCCTGCCCCACCAGCCGCTCGCCGCGTTTCGACCTCAACCGGCTGCGGCACATCGCTTACCAGCCACCGCACCGTCTGCCGCCACGCCTTATCGAGATCGTTCTCCTTTTGATCCTTCCGCTGCATGCTCCATCGCCACAGATCGCTCAGCAAGAGCGCCCCGACGCGGCCGCGACCGAACGTCTGCACGACGAGCGCCGGCCGCACCACGCCACCGTCGATCTCCGCCTCCGCCAGCACCGACGCCCCCGGCTTGATCGAATCGATGCGATTCATCGCCCGAAAAGCCGGCATGCTCGCCAGCCGCTTCGATTCATCCTGTTCATTGTTCCGCAGACGGACCCACGGCTGCAAATTCCCTTCCCGCGTCAGCCGCAGACGAAAATGGTCCGGCATGTTCCCCTCGGCCAAATGCCGATCGAGATAAACCGGCAGCATTTCGCCCACCGGCGTGCGGTTAAAGCCGCCCTCGGCGAACGACTCCTTGCCGCCCAGCATCAATAAGCCGCCGCCGCGCCGCGACACGAACTGCTGCAGCAGCGAAAGCTGATCCTGCTTGAAAAAGCCGGCTTCGACATCGTCGAGAATGATCGCGTGATAGCGGAACAGGGCATCGGCATCCTGCGGAAAACCGCCCAGCAGCTCCTCCTTGTCCTCCGTGCCGAGGCGAATCAGCACCGGCTGGTCGTATTGCTCGGCGGCTTCATCGGCATTGTTGCCGAAGCCACGAAACAGCGGATTCGTTCGCTCGCCGCTGCGGCTGAGAAACGTGAACTTGGGCTCGCGCTTCGCAATCCGGACCAGACCGACCAGATTCAACTCGTCATCTTCATCGAGGGCCCGGCGGAGGAACTTGAACTCCCAATTCGCCCGGCCGCCGACATACAAAACTCGATAAGGCCCGCCACCGCGATCGACCGTCGCCAGGCGCTTGTTGTTGGCCAGCGTCGCTTCGGCCGTGTGACCGTTCTTCGCGTCTTCCTCGCCTTCGAGACAGGCATGAACCGTATAAAAACTGACGGCCGGTTGCTCGGGCTTGATCAAAAACCGCTGGGCGAGCGGCGCTGCATCCGCGGTGACAGTCAGCGTTCGTCGCTCCAACTCTTTGCCCGCTTCATCCAGCACGCGGACTGCTACTTTGCGGCCAGCGATGCCCTGGCCCGCTATTTCGGCCGTAATCGTGACCGGCGAAGCTTCGAAATTGGTTTGCGTCACCGAGACTCGCGACACAGACACATCGACGAGTTCCGAATCCGCGCCGACCGCGACTGGATATACCGGCGGAAGTTGTTTCCAGTCGTATTCATTTCCCTCCAGGTCCGTTGCATTCCCGTCCGTCAGCAGCAAGATTCCCGCCATCGGCTGCCCGCGATAGCGCTCACCGAGCGATTCCAGCGTGCTGCGCAGCGCTGACGATTCTCCGTCGAGCGTGATTTCGGAAAAGTCTTTCAGCGGCCGCGGCGCCCCATCAAACCCATATCGCCGCACGTCGAAATCCTGGGCCAGCCGCGTGAGCCACGACGATTGCTCCGACAAGGCGTCTTTCATCGCTGCGCCGCGCGACTTCGTCTGGCCACGATCGGCAAGCTGCAAGCTGCGACTGTTATCGGCGACGACGAGAAACAGATTGCTGCCCGGACGCGGGCGTGTTCCCGTGAACAGCGGTTCAACGAGCAGCGCCGCGAGCAATAGGATGCCAACTGCTTTCAGCAATCCCGCCAGCACGCGCACCCAGGTGACATGGCCGGCTCGCGCATAGGCCCATACAAGTACGGCCAACCCGATGAGGCAAATGCCCACCGACCAGCCAAGCCACTGTCGGCCGGCGAGAATGATTTCCGCGAACAAAACCGGCGCCCCGATCATGGACTGCCCCCGGGGCGCTCGTCGCTGCTCAGCCGCTCGTAATACAGCCGCGTTTTTTCCGAATACCGTGGCGGCACCGGATCGCGATCGAGCGGCACAATCGCTTGCTTCGCCGTCCGCCGAAGCAACTCGGCCGCGACGCGGTCCCGCAGCTCCACTAGTGGTCCGGCGACTTGCGATTGCACCAGCTCCCAATTCGGATCAGTCGAATGCCGCTTGAACTCGGCCCGCATCCCGCGGGCCCGCTCGCGAATCCGCGCCGCTTCAGCCCGCAGCTCCGGATCGGCGACCATCTCCTCGACGTCGCGCAGCCGATCAGACCACTCGCGAAACTGATTGCCCGTCAGCGGTCCGAACATATCGGTTGGAACGAAATCGTTGAACGGCCCGGTGCCACGCAGATTCCCGCCTGTCTGCCGTTGGCCTTTTTGGCCCTCGCCGTTTTGCCGCTGCCCCGGTTGACCTTGCTGCGCTTTGCCCGATTGCGGCTGACCCGGCTGCCGTTCGCCGCCTTTGCCACCCGCTTTTCCACCACCGGCCTTGCCGCCCTCGCCTTGCTTCCCGCCTTTCCCCTGACCCGATTTTTGACCCTCTTGTTGTTGGCCGGGTTGCTCGCCCGGCTGCTGGCCATCACGCGACTGCGGCTCACCTTGCTGAGCCTGACCCCCTTCACCTTTCCCGCCCTTCTGACCTTCCTTTTGTCCCTTCTCGCCTTTGCCCTGACCCTTTTGCCCCTTACCAGCCTTTTGCTGCTCGCTCGGCTCCTCGCCATTTGGCTGCTGACCGGGCTGTTGCTCTTGACCCTCGCCAGCCTGCCGTTCGCCCGGCTGATTTTGCCCTTGCTCACCGGCTCGACTCGGCGAATTGCGGTTTACTTCGTTATTCAACTCGCTCGACAACCGCTGGAGCTCCTCGCGAGCGCGGCGCAGCGCCTCCGTTTCGTCGCCCAGCACCGCTTCAGCTGCCTGCTCGATGCCTTCCCGCAATTTCTGAATGCCCTGGCCAGCCGGCTGCTCTTGCTGCTGGGCATCGCGAGCCAATCCATTCCGGAGCGACCGTTCCGCCGCTTCCAGCGCCCGTTCGACGTTCTGATCTTGCGCATTGCGGGCCGCGTCATACAGCCGCTCGGCCAAGAGCGGCTCGGTTTCTTCGGCTTGCTCAATCGTCTGCCGCATCTGCTCTTGAATTCCTTCCAGCCGGCGTCGCTGCGCGGCCAGGTCCTCGGCGATCTTCTCCCGCTCGCCCGTGTCGCGCAGCGACTTGCTCGCCCCCTTCTGCTGCGGCTGAACCGCCTCATTCAAACGCTGGCTCAAATCCTGCTCGCGCTGGTCCAGCTCACGTGCCGCCTCCCGCATCTGCCGCATCTCGTCGTTGAACTGGCCGGACGCACGGCGACGGAATTCGTTTCGCAGCTCCTCGAACGTCTGTTCCGCCCTTGTGCCCGACGCGGCGGCTTGCGTCACCCGCTCGTTTTCGAGCGCCTCGGAGGCACGCTGGGCCTGCTCGCGAGCCTGCTGAAGCTGTTCCCGCTCGGCTGACATCCGCTCCATATTCTCCGGCGTTTCCATCCGCGACTGCAGTTCTTCCGTGTCTTGCAAAACTTGCCGCTCCTCGTCCTGTAGACGCTGCAACTGCCGTTTCAATTCCTCGCGTTGCTGTTCGCTGCGGACTTCTTCGAGCGCCGACTGCAATTCCTTCATGCGATCATTCAGATCGTGTTGCCGCTGCGCCAACTCTTTCAACCGATTCAAAACCTGCCTGTTTTCGCGTTCTTCCGGCGATTCCTGAGCGTCCTGGGCCTGCCGCTGCGTCTCGTAGCGGTTTTCCTCGTTTTTCAGGTCGAGCTGCTGCATCTGTTGCCGCTGCTGCTGTGAACGCGCACTCGCCTGACCGCGCTGCTGCCGCTGCGTCTGGCGAACGATGTTGTGCTCGCGGGCCCGCAGTTTCAGCAGCGATTGATACGCCGCTTGCTCCGCCTTGAGCGCCGGCTTGAGCGGTTCAGCTGCCGGCTGATCATGCGCCGCGATCAATTGATGGACCGCCGCTTGCATCGCCTTGAGCACCGCTTCACCGTGTTCCTGCGACTGCGGATCTTGCAGTTTTTCGACCAATGCCGTCGCCTGCTCCAGTGCTGAGGCCTGCGACAGCCGAAT
>DASXLL010000006.1:0-5763 GCA_036496265.1 Pirellulaceae bacterium
TCCTCTCTCGCGCTCGCCGCAGCCGACTTTCGACAATGCCCTTCGCAGCGCGGGAGTACCATTACCAACGCCGCCAAAGATCCGTTGAGGACAAGGTCGTCATGTTCTGTTTCACGATCCGAGACTTGCTATTAGCAATCGCAGCATTCGGCTTAGCACTGGGCTGGTACCTAGAGCGTACTCATCACGCATCAACCCGCGAGCAGCTTCAAGGCTTGATTGGGACACTTGAGAATGTTGGTGTCGAAATGGAAGTCTCGTCAGACCATGTGTACGTTAAGGGCAATTCCTTTGAATCGTACACGAGCCTGAGCAAGCATGACCCAAAGACGCCGCCGAAGATTCTCGGTGCTAAACCGGCCCAATCATCTGACGAAAACTGATCGGTATTGTTTAAGGTTTAAGCAGGTCCACTTAATCCCATTATCAGCCTGAGAGATACGATATAATTGTACATATCGAACCAAGAACAGCGGATTTGCAATTCCATCTCCCGCGCTAACACGCCACCTCATGTTAGCCCCTTACCGAAAATGTTAGTCGCCCCAACCTCCCGCCCCACATCAACTTGCAAAAAACCGCTAACGCTGCCCCCAAAAACTTTTTTGGCCAAATGTTAGCGCAACCCCAACACCAATTCACCCTCTCGCCGCACTTTCAAACCAATTATTTCCCACATCCCAACTGTCCAAAATATCTTGTGCATCTCGTTCGTGTTCTCGTGCCCAGGGTCCTCCCTGGCCACGCACTAACCCGAGGCTCCGCCTCGCCAACGATCCTCCACTCCACACGTCGCAGACTAAAGAAACGCTAAAGTTTAATCACCTGCCAACTGAACAGGGATGAAAAGGGGACGCGGGGATGAAAAGGGGGATGAAAAGGGGACGCGAGTCGAATTGTTAACGACTCGCGTCTTTCGCGTCCCCTTTTCCTGCTGCCCAGGCGTTGTCGTGCCAGCAGTGTTAGGCGTCCAGCTTTGCGATTCGCCGCTCGTGCCGGCCGCCTTCGAAGGGCGTGGCGAGCCAGATATCGACGATGCGGAGGGCTTCGGGTTCGGTGATGAGCCGCTCGCCGATCGAAATCATGTTGGCGTTGTTGTGCAGGCGGCCGAGGCGGGCGGTTTCTTCGTTCCAGCACAAGGCGCAGCGGACGCCGTGGACGCGATTCGCGGCGATGGCCTCACCGTTGCCGGAGCCGCCGAGCACGATGCCGCGCTCGCACTCGCCGGCTGCCACCGCCTCCGCAGCCGGGCGGATGAAGTCCGGGTAATCGACCGGGGCCTCGGAGTTGGTGCCGAAGTCTTTCACGTCGTGCCCCAGCTCGGTGAGCCGCTTGGCGATTGCAGTCTTGTAACGAAAACCTGCGTGATCCGAAGCTAATGCGATTCGCATATCGTCACGTCCGAAAAAGTCTAAGCGCCCGCCAGTCGTCTCAGGGCCAGGGCGAAAACGTCGGTCCGGGCCAGGCAGGCAACGACCATCAGTATCGTCTGGTGGATTCGGACTGAAAACCACGCAGCCGGGGACTTGGGGTTCGGGGTTCGGGGTTAGGGGTTCGGGGATCGGGGATCGGTCGGGGTTTGGGGATCGAGGGTTCGCGGGCCTGGAATTGGGGGGCGGGGGGAGTGGGCGTTTAGCGTGAGGGAAAGTGCCGGGGCTGTTATGCTGCGGCGAGATTTAGGCACCCCGCCGCAGAAATGACTCGCGTCCCCTTTTTCTGCCTGTTAGCGGCTGAGCACAGTCCGTTTGCAATGGCCATAGCGACTGTTCGTGCGGCGGCGGCATTGTTGGCCGTTAAAGTACCTGGTGGCCGATACAAATTGCCGAGGAAGAATGGCTTTGCTGGCTGCGCGAGCGCCGCGTGGACGCGGCGGTTAAATGGGGCGAGCGGGCGGAGCTGTTGGCCGCAAGGGACTGCCGATTACTCAATCAGGCGAGGCGACAGTCGCATGTGGCGAGCGTTTTTCTTGGCGGTCGGCATTAGCATGTGCATCGTGGGGGCCGAATGTTTGGCCGTGGAACGATTTGAATTGGCCGGCGAGGACGTTTTCGAAGACACTCCCGCCGGGCCGGCGACGCTATTCGGCTCCTCGCCGCCGCCGCCGCTCGCGCCCAGTCGTGATATCGAGCCGCCGGAATGGGCACCGTGGAGTTTTCTATCCGCGGGCGCGGTTATTATTCTCTACGCGCTGACGATTAACCGGGGCGGGTGATGGCGAGCGGGAGGCCGTAAGCCGGCTTCGCCCGCGCAGGGCTTCGCCTCCCAAAACGATTAGCGGAGGACTTGGAAGAGGTTGTGGTAGCGGTCGGTCCAGAGCGGAATGCGGCGTGCTTTTTGAAAATTGGCGGGCATTTCGACCAGGAGCTCAGGTGTTTGGTCGAGGAATTGACGGTCCGTCGTGAGCAGGGCGTAGTAGGTCCGTTCAATCATTGAATCGGGAACGCGGGGCAGGTAAATCCGCGTGATGCCGAAGCCGTGCTCGTCGGCCAGGCCTTTCACGACGGGATAAAGATCGAGGTAGGAGTTTGTGATATGGGCGGCGAGAATCCCGCCGGGCTTGAGGTGCTGCTTGTAAAGGTCGAAGGCTTCGGTCGTTAGCAGGTGGGTCGGGATGGCGTCGCCGCTGAAGGCATCGAGCACGAGCACGTCGAATTCGTTGCCCTTGCCGCCGGCGCCGCGGAGCTCCTGTTCGAGCTTGAGGCGGGCGTCGCCAAGGACGACATCGATCTCGGCGGGACAATCGCTCAGATAGTGAAAGTAGTCGCGGGCGATCTTGGTTACGTCGGGATTGATCTCGTACATGCGGAGATAATCGCCGGGGCGGCCGTAAGCGGCGATTGTACCGGCTCCGAGTCCGACGACGCCGATGCGGCAGGGGCCTTGCTTCAGTTTGTAGTTCAGGGCCACGCCGCAACCGGATTGACTGCTGTAGTAAGCGATTTCTGTCGTATGGCGACGCGCGGGGTCGGTGTATTCGTATCCGTGGGGGATATGGCCGCTGCGAAACATGAGGTGTTCCCAGCGCGGGTCGTTCCGCGACGAATGCTCGACGCTGACAACGCCGAAGAAGGAACGCGCGCGGTGCAGCACGACGCGATCCGCGTTGGGATCGACGCTCAAATCGGCCAGGATTTGCCAGTTGGCGATGATGAGTAGCGCGGCGGCTGTGGCGACTGCTGAAATGATTTGTGATCCGCGGCCAAGGCGCTTGGCCCAGAGCCACAAGAAGCAGCCGGCGACGAGAGTGGCGGCGAGAATCGCCAGGGGCAGCTCGAAAAATGTGGTGAACAGATGCGGCGCGGCGAGATTAACCAAGATGCCGCCGAGCGCGCCGCCGAGCGACATGCTGAGGAAGTAGCTGGTGAGCTGTTTTGGCCCCGGCTTGAGCGCGGCGAGTTCGCAGTGGCAGATGAGGCAAACGAGCAGCAGCGCCGAGAAGTATACGGTGCATTCAGAGACCCAGCCGGTAAGGTCGATTTCGTTCGCTTCGCTGAGGCGGAGCGTGCTGTTCACCAAGTCGCTGATGTCCGATGACAAATTACTGAAGCCGGCCACGCCGACGAGCAGCACGATCGCTGCAATGGTGCAAATGAGGCGGCTGTACCAGCGAGGGTGATCGAAGGCGATGATGAAGGAGAGCAAATAGAAGCTGAGGGGGATGATCCAGAGGAGCGGCACCGTGGCGACGTTCTGGCAGACTTCGTTCGTGACGGCGAGGAACATCACGGACGCCAGCGCCGGGAGGCCGATCCAGGCGAGACGCAGCCAGAAGCTGATCGCGGGCTGAGCGGTGGCGGATTTTTCAGCGGCGGCGACGAGCTTTGTTTGCGTCGGCCGCGATTGGGCCTGGCGGGCCTGGTAGGTCCACCAGGCGCAGAACGAGCAGCAGAGGGCGAATACTGCGAAGCCGATGGACCACATCCGAGCCTGATCGCGGGAGTCCCAAAGCACTTCGAAGACGAACGGATAGGTCAATAGCGCGAGCAGCGAGCCGACATTGGAAAGGGCAAAAAGGCGGTACGGCGAGGCGCCGTGGAAGGCATCGCTAAACCATTTTTGCAAGAGCGGCCCGGTCGAAGAGAGCGCGAAGTAGGGCACGCCGACGGTAGCACCCAGCAGCAGCAAGATTTTGAGGAGCGGCGATTGTTCGTCGCCCGTCGGCTTGAGCGATTCGCTGGGTGAGATCTGGGTATAAAGCGTTAACGCAGCGGCGGCGGATAAGAGCGCGAGATGCAGCACGAATTGGCCGCGGGCGGACAAGTATGTGCTTGTTAAGTGGGCGTATAGATAGCCTCCGAAGAGCACGATCTGAAAGAAGAGCATCGCGGCGGTCCAGACGGCCGGGCTGCCGCCGAACCAGGGCAGGATGAACTTACTGATCAGGGGCTGAACCTGAAACAGCAAAAATGCGCTGGTGAAGATCGTGATGGCGTAGGCGGCGATTACTGCTGAGCCGCCTTGCCCGGCAACTGGTCGGCGCGCGGCGGGAATCGGCGGCGCGGGCGCGGTGGCAACGTCGTTCACAATGGAGTCCTTAGGGCAATCTGCAGAAGGCGAATCTGGAAGGGCGAAGCTCCTGCTTAGCCGTATGTGGCTCGGCGGGAACCTCGCCCTCCCATTGGAGTTTTCACTATATCGACACGTCGGCTAGGGGCAAAAAGTTCGCCGCTGGCGCAAGCAAAAACGCGGCCGTTCGCGCCCGAATATTGTGATTGGGCCGAGTTTGCCGTAGGCTAAAGGCTCCCCGCCGTTCGACTTACCTACCTTATCGTGCCCATGTCTCGCCGGCTTCTTTTTCTGGCTGTGGCCTGTTTTGCTGCACAGCAACTGTTCACCGCGGCTGTAATTGCGCAGCAGCCGCAAAATGATTCGGATGATGCTCCGGAGGCGGCGGCCGGCTATGTGGACATTGTTCGGGCGGATCAGCCGGTGGCCTATTGGCGTTTTGAAGATGACAAGGCGGTTGCCGACGTCGGCGGCTCACCCGTGTCGCCGCAGAAAATCACGGCGGGCATCAAGTTTTCTCAAGCGGGGCCAAAGCGCGACAAGTTTCCGCTGTTTGAGAAGGCAAATCGGGCGGCGGTGTTCGAAAAGCCGGCTTCGATTCGCTATGACGATCCAAATAAGGACGATCCAGACAAGGACGATCCAGATAAGGACGATCCAGGCGAGCAGAGCGTGTTCGATTTTGCGGCTGGCGATGCAATCACACTGGAAGCGTGGGTCAATCCGACGAAGATCGCGAGTGGGCAGCAGATTTATATCGTTGGCAAGGGCCGCACGGGGAACAAAGGCTTTCCGGCTGACAATCAGAACTGGGCCTTGCGCCTGGTTGGTAAGGACGGCGGTTGCCGGATCTCTTTTTTGTTTCGCGATGCTGACAACCGGCCGAGCGAACAAAACGATTGGCACCGTTGGACGAGCGACGCGGGGTTCGCGGCTGGCAGCGGATGGCACTATGTGGCTGTGACGTACAAGTTTGGCAGCGGCGACTCCGTCCGCGGGTATGTCGATGGTCGCGCGACCAAGGGTACGTGGGATTACGGGGGCAAAACGGATGAAGCGCCGGTCGTGGATGGCGATCAGGTTTGGATTGGATCGGCGAGCGGCGGCAATGCGAGTAATTCGTTTGTCGGCGGCATGGATGAAGTGGCCATTTACCGGGCTGCGCTGCCGGCGGAGCGAATCGCGGCACGGTGGAAGGTTAATCAGCCGAAGCCGTATGTCACGAGTGTGCCGATTCCAGAGCGGCAGGTGCTCGTG
>DASXLL010000007.1:0-9991 GCA_036496265.1 Pirellulaceae bacterium
ACCGCTGGGCGGGACCTCGATTATGGAGCCGGTTTCAATCGGCAAGCCGTGTTGGCAGCGCAAGGTCCCGCCGAGCCGGCGGGACCTACATTGGGTGCTTGCCAACGTGCAGCCGGCGCGCTACAACACGTCTCGCGTATCAAGGCGCTAATGCGCCGGTGATCAATCATCACGATTGGTAATCAACGCCGTGCCAGCAGCGATACGCTGGCTGTTTGGGCATGGCTGCCCGCAATTCAGGCACGCGCAAAAAGTGCCGCGCGCCAATTGCTCCAACCGGTTTGACATAAACTCTGGCAGCGACTTCTCTTAGAGCGCCGCTGTCAATCAGCATAAGACGGCGAGGTTTGGCACATTGCGTGCTTTGCAAAGGGCGACTACAGGCGGCCTATCCAACCGCATATCCATTTCTTGTTCCCCGGCTTTTTAGGGTAGGAGTGAATTCACGTGGGTCACAGTACATCCCGGTATGAGGCGATTAAGGCGGTTACGAATTACAAGTCCACCGATCCGCCACTCAATTTCAAAGAACTGTCGTCGCATGATGTATATGGCGCGAATGTCTTTTCGATGAGCGAAATGCAAAAGCGGCTTCCCAAGGCCGTTTTTAAGTCGCTGAAAAAGACGATCGAGGCGGGGGCCAAGCTCGATCCGACGGTGGCCGATGTGGTCGCGACCGCCATGAAGGAATGGGCGATCGATAAGGGCGCGACGCACTATGCTCACGTTTTTCATCCGCTGACGGGTCTGACGGCCGAGAAGCACGACAGTTTTCTCAGCCCGACTGCCGATGGCCGCGCGATGGCTGAGTTTACCGGCGCGCAGCTTGCGCAAGGCGAGCCCGATGCATCGAGCTTTCCGTCCGGCGGCATCCGGGCGACGTTCGAAGCCCGCGGATATACGGCGTGGGACGTGACAAGCCCCGCCTACATTCTGGAAAATCCCAACGGAACGACCCTGTGCATTCCGACCGCGTTCGTGAGCTGGACAGGCGAAGCGCTCGACAAAAAGACCCCGCTGCTCCGGTCGATGAAGGCAGTCAATGTTCAGGCACAGCGGCTGCTCAAGATTTTGGGCCACAAAGAGGTAGCGCACGTCTTCGCCTCGGCTGGCCCGGAGCAAGAATACTTTCTGATCGACCGCAACTTCTTCTTTTCGCGGCCGGATTTGCTGAATGCCGGCCGAACGCTATTTGGCGCGAAGCCGCCGAAGGGGCAGGAGTTCGAAGATCAATATTTTGGCGTGATTCCCGATCGCGTGTTGGCCTGCATGCTCGAAACCGAACGCGAGCTGTTCAAGCTCGGCATTCCGGTGAAGACGCGGCACAACGAGGTGGCCCCGGGGCAGTACGAAATCGCGCCGGTGTATGAAAACGCCAACATCGCGACCGACCATCAGCAGATCATCATGATGACGCTGAAGAAGGTGGCTCAAAAGTATGGCATGGAGTGCCTGCTGCACGAGAAGCCGTTCGCCGGCATCAACGGTTCGGGCAAGC
The DNA here is from genome assembly GCA_036496265.1 of Pirellulaceae bacterium. Taxonomy (GTDB): domain Bacteria; phylum Planctomycetota; class Planctomycetia; order Pirellulales; family Pirellulaceae; genus CAYLLN01. Next base: position 1,499 of record DASXLL010000007.1, read on the forward strand.
ACCTGAACTGGTCGGTCGGCAACAGCACGCAGGGCAATTTGCTCGAACCGGGCGATACACCGCACGACAACATGCAGTTCCTGCTGTTCTGCGGAGCTGTGATTCGGGCCGTACACAAGTACGCTCACCTGCTGCGGGCCGTTGTCGCAACCGCCAACAACGATCATCGCCTGGGCGCAAACGAAGCCCCGCCCGCGATCATCTCGATCTTCCTCGGCGATCAGCTCACCGATGTGTTCGAGCAGATCAAAGGCGGCGGCGCAAAGACGAGCAAAGCCAAAGGCACGCTCACGGTCGGCGTGGATACGCTGCCCGTCCTGCCCAAGGACGCCGGCGACCGCAATCGCACGAGCCCTTTTGCCTTCACCGGCAACAAGTTCGAGTTCCGCGCAGTCGGCAGCAGCCAGTCGCTGGCCGGCCCGCTCGTGGCGCTCAACACAATCGTCGCCGAGTCAATCGACTTCATCGCGACCGAGCTGGAAAAAACGACCGGCGGCGATGTCGGCAAGCTGCCAACCGCCGCGCAGAAGATTCTGCAAGACATCATCACCAAGCACGGTGCGGTGATCTTCAACGGCGATAACTACACCGCCGAATGGCATTCCGAAGCGGAAAAGCGCGGCCTGCCGAACTTGAAGTCGTGCGTCGATGCCTTGCCGGTCCTGGCCGCGCCCGAAGTTTCCGAGCTGCTCAATAAATACGGCGTGCTAACGCCGCGCGAATTGCAGAGCCGGCACGACATTTACCTGGAACAGTACATTAAGACGGTCGGCACGGAAGCCAAGCTGGTCGTGGAGATGGCTCGCACCATGATCTTCCCCGCGGCTGTTCGGTATCAAAACGAATTGGCCACCACCTGCACCAATCTCAAGCAGCTGGGCTACACCTTCGATACCGATACGCTCGACGAAATCACCAAGCTCGTGAAGGGCTTGCAAGATAGTGCCGCGGCGCTCGACAAATCGCTGGCCCATCACGGCGGCGGCTTGCTCGATGAGGCCAAGCATTATTCCCATCACGTCGTGCCAGGCATGCTCAAGGTCCGCGAATTCGCCGACAAGCTCGAAGGCCTCGTCGCCGACGACCTCTGGCCGCTGCCGACGTATCAGGAGATGCTGTTCATTAAGTAGTAAGTGTGAGTAATTGAGTGGTGCTTGACACCCGATTGATCAAAACCAAGCGGGGGGCGTCTATCGCCTCCCGCTTTTTTTGGCCTTCTGGCTTGTGGTTTCTGACCTCTGACCTCTTTCTGGGCAGGCGAGACGCCTACCCCACGAGACCATGACTCCCCGTGAAGTCCTCGCCCTCTGCCGCGAAAAAGATGTCAAAGCGGTCGATATCCGTTTTACCGATCTCTTAGGCACGTCGCAGCATTTCACGATTCCCGTCGGCAAGCTCGACGAGAGCGTGTTCGAGGACGGCCTGGGCTTCGACGGCTCAAGCATTCGCGGCTGGCAAGGCATTCACGAAAGCGACATGCTCGTGCTGCCGCAGCCGGAGACTGCATTTATCGATCCGTTTGCCGCAATGCCGACGCTCGCGCTGATTTGCAATATTCAAGATCCCGTGACGGGCGAGCCCTATAGCCGCGATCCGCGGCATATCGGCACGAAAGCGGCCAATTATTTGAAACACACTGGGATCGCCGATGTCGCTTTCTTCGGGCCAGAGGCGGAATTCTTCGTTTTCGAAAGTGCCCGCTTCGAATCCTCGGCGCACGAGTCGTTCTATCACCTCGATAGCGCCGAGGGCCAATGGAGCCGCGGTCGCGATGGAGAAAGCAGCCTGGCTTACAAGCTCCGCCACAAGGAAGGCTATTTTCCCTGCCCGCCGGCGGATCAACTGATGGACATCCGCAGCGAAATGATGCAGGCAATGCTCGATTGCGGGTTGGAGGTCGAGGCCCATCATCATGAAGTGGCTTCCGGCGGCCAATGCGAGATCGATCTGCGATATCAGCCGCTGGTGAAAATGGCCGACTGGCTGCAAATCTATAAATACTGCGTCCGCAACGTCGCCCGCCGACACAATCAAACGGCGACGTTCATGCCCAAGCCACTGTTCGGCGATAACGGCAGCGGGATGCACGTGCATTTCTCATTCTGGCGTGATAATGAACCTCTCTTTTCCGGCGGCGGTTATGCGGGTCTTTCCGACATCGCTCAATACGCCATCGGCGGCATCCTGCGGCACGCCCCGGCGCTGCTCGCGATCACCAGTCCCACGACGAACAGCTACAAGCGGCTCGTTCCCGGCTATGAAGCGCCCGTGAACCTCGTTTATTCCCAACGCAATCGCTCCGCCGCCTGCCGAATTCCGATGTATAGCCAGAGCCCAAAGGCCAAGCGCATCGAATTCCGTTGCCCCGATCCGACGTGCAATCCCTACCTCGCCTTCGCCGCCATCGCCATGGCCGCGATCGACGGCATTCAAACGAAGCTCTCGCCCGGCCAGGCCGTCGATAAAGATCTTTACTCGCTGGCCCCCGAAGAACTGGCCGAAATCCGCAAAACGCCCGCCACGCTCGACGAAGCGCTAATAGCTCTTGAGCGTGATTGTGACTTCCTCCTCAAGGGCGACGTCTTTACCTCCGACGTCATCGACACCTGGATCGCCCACAAGCGGCAGCACGAGGTCGATGCCATTCGTATGCGGCCACATCCGTACGAGTTTTGCCTGTATTTTGACGCTTAGCCAATTATTTGGTGAATTGTCAGCCTTCTGTGGGATGAATAGACTAAATAGTGAGCTAGTCGAAGTCTGGAAGGGCTTTCATGACAATCGATCTTTCACCCCAATTGGAACTGGCCCTGGAAAACGAGGCAGTCCGCCGCGGCACGACTCCGCAGATGCTCGCGCTAAAAATTATTGAATCGCAATTGCCGGCGGCATCGATCGAGGAGTCGGCAAAAGTGCAAACGCTGTATGATTTCCTCAAACCGCATCTCGATTCGTTGCCGGAGCCTCCCCCGGACGCGCCACAGACCAATTACTCCCAGGATACCGGGCGCAAATTTGCCGAGGCCATGGTGGAGAAGCACCGACAAGGTCGGTTATGATCTTGATCGATGCAGGGCCGCTCGTGGCCTTAAATGATAAGCGCGATTCCGCTCACTCGCTTTGTCAGCAAGCGACTGCCAGATTGCAGCGTGAGCCGCTCGTCACGACCTGGCCCTGCGTTGCGGAAGCGTTCTATCTCCTCGGATCTTCTGGCGGTTTCCGACTCCAGGAGTCTTTCTGGAAAATGTGGCGAGATCGTTTCGTGGATTTCATTGACCTGACGATTGACGAAGCCGACTTCTCCGGGACACTCATGGAGCGATATCGCGATCTGCCCATGGATCTCGCGGACGCAACGCTCGTTGCCGTCGCCGACAACCGCGGCTGGCGAAAAGTTCTCACCCTTGATTCTCATTTTTTTGCCTATCGTTGTCGCGATGGCAGCTCACTCGACATTGTTCTTCCAACCTAGCTACTAGCGGCGCGCGTGTACCAATATCTCCACATGACGGCTGGCCACCGGGCGGGAACCAGCTTCCCGCTTGATGCCGGCAAGCAAAATCGCATCGGCCGCGGCCTGGAATGCGACATCATTCTTACAGACCCGCTGTCGTCGCGCGTGCATGCAATTGTGCTCTATGAAGACGACGCCTGGTGGGTCCGCGACGCCGGCAGCCGCAATGGCACGCTCGTCAACAACCAGAAGATTGACGAAGCTCGCCTCGCCGACGGCTGCGTGCTCAAAGTCGGATCTTCGGAGTTCGAGTTCCACGAATCGGCTACACGGCCGAGCGAATCCGAGCGGATGGACCATACGCAAACGGTCATCCGCGACCAAAGCGTCCTGCCTTCCGAGCAAGAACCCGCCGAATTCGGCATGGAGGCTCTTCACGACCCCGTGCGCGGCCACGACTTTCTTACACTCCACCAGCACAGCGTCAAGTTGCTAGGCTGTTCCGATCCCGACGAGGTCGTTCGCTCCTCGCTCGAGCTGCTGCGCGACCGCACTCACGCCTCATTCGTCGGCTTCTTGTGGGCCAACGACGATGGGCAGTTCAAACCGAAGTTAGTCATTCCCGAAGGCGCTGCCGGAAAGGTCGAGCTCAGCAGGGAGCTGACGGAGCGGGTGACGCGGCAGGGCAAAGCAATCTGGATCGATAACCAGCAACTGGAAGAAGCAACACACGCCGCGCAGCATTTTGCTGACGCCATCTGTGTGCCGCTGGTGCATGACAACAAAACGATCGGCGCGATCCACGTTTATCTCGAACAAGGCCGTTTCCGCCAAACCGATTTCGACATCGCCATTCCGCTGGCCAATATCATGACCGTCGCGCTGGTCCGCGCCCGTCTGGAGACCGTGCTGAAAGTCGAGCAACAACGGCAGGCCGACAAATCGGGCATCTCCAACGAGTTTTTGGGCAACAGCCGGGCTATTTTGGATTTGAAATCCAAGATCAGCCGCGTGGCCCGCGCCACCGGCTGCGTGCTCGTCCGCGGCGAAAGCGGTTCCGGCAAAGAGCTAGTCGCTCGCGCGGTCCACAAGAACAGCGCCCGTAGCGATCGGCCCATGCTATCGGTCAATTGCGCGGCCATTCCCCGCGACCTGATGGAAAGCCAGCTTTTCGGTCATAAGAAAGGCTCGTTTACCGGCGCGGATGCCGATCATGCCGGCCTGTTTCAGCAGGCCCACACGGGCACGCTCTTTCTCGACGAAGTCGGAGAGATGACGCTCGACGGCCAGGCCAAGCTGCTCCGCATTTTGGAGGGCCATCCATTTCTGCCGGTCGGCGGCACGAAGGAAGTCAACGTCGATGTCCGCGTCATCGCCGCGACGAACCGCGACCTGGCCGATTTCGTCCGTGATGGCCGCTTTCGCGAAGATCTTTACTATCGGCTGTCGGTCTTCGAACTCTACATTCCGCCGCTCCGCGACCGCGGCAGCGATATCGAGCTGCTCGTCAATTACTTTCTCGACCATTTCCGCCGCCAGCATGGCCGGCCCGGCTTGGCATTTTCGCCCGAAGCCAAGCAAAAGCTGCTCACTTATTCCTGGCCCGGCAACGTCCGCCAGCTCCGCAACGTCATCGACAGCGCTATCGTCATGTCCGAAGGCAACGTCATCCAGGCCGGCGATCTTGGCCTCCGCGACGCGGGCGGCGGCGATCAGCTCGAATCGCTTAATATTGAGTTCTGGGAAAAGAAGCTCATCACCGAAGCCCTCAAGCGCACCAGCGGCAGCATGCCCGACGCCGCCAAGCTCCTCGGCCTCGGCCGCGCGACGTTGTATCGCAAAGTCGAGGAATACAACATTCAGCGGTAGGTTTTTTCTGGTTACTTGCCTCGGAACCGTCACTACTAACAAATGAATCCAGTCGATCATCTGTTTCAAAACCTCGGCCAATCCGGTCGCAAGGCCTTCATGCCCTTCGTGACGGCCGGCGATCCTGATTTGGACTTCACGGCTGACGTGATCCGCGAGCTCGACCGCCGCGGCTGCTCAATGTGCGAAGTCGGCATTCCCTACAGCGACCCAATTGCCGACGGCCCGGTCATCCAAGCGTCGTACACGCGGGCTTTGGCCAAAAAAATCAAGCTCGCCGACATCATCAAGATGCTCAGCCGCGTGTCGCGCGACGTGAAAATGCCGCTCGTCACAATGGTCAGCTACGCGATCGTCTATCGCTACGGCCTGGAAAAATACATTGCCGAAGTCAAGGCCGCCGGCGTCAGCGGCGCGATCGTGCCCGACCTGCTCGTCGAGGAATCAGCTGAGCTGGCCGACGTCTGCAAAGCGGCCGATTTCAATCTTATCCAGCTCGTCACGCCGACCACGCCGCGCGATCGCGCCGTCCGTATCGCTCAATCCAGCACTGGCTTCCTCTATTACGTCTCCGTAACCGGCATCACGGGCGAGCGCACCGTGCTGCCCCCTTCGCTAACCGATAACGTCGCCTGGCTGCGGACCCAGACCGATCTGCCCATCTGCATCGGCTTCGGCATCAGCCAGCCGGAGCACGTCAAACTCCTCGCTCCCGTCGCCGGCGGCCTGATCGTCGGCTCCGCCATCGTCCGTCGCATCGCCGACGCCGCCACCAAACCCCGCCCGTCCGTCCTAAAGGACGTCGGCGACTACGCCGCCACCCTCCTCGCCGCCCTGCCCTCGTAGGATAGGCGTCCCGCCTGTCACAGACCCACTCACCACTCACCTACTCGCCACGCACTCCTCCACGAATTCCGCCCACATCGACCTTGACTCATTTCGCATCCGAATCAATAGTTGAATATTGATGGGTTTCACAGTCGCAAGAGCGGCTGCCGGCTGACGCAAGACGGCGTCGGAACGAAACCGGGCAGGGTCATCGTTCCCCCGAAACCGCCCCCTTGAGTCACCTCTCCGCTGATGCGAGCAGCAGCTCGAAACGGAGAGAGTGTTTTCATGACCGATTTCGCCCGCGGCGGCGTTCTCGCCCGCTTTTTCGCCGGTATTTGCGAGTATGTCTTCGAAGGCCGCATTGGCCTGGCCGACCCGCCCCTGGTCGATTATCTCAGCGGCCTGATGCTCCGCTTCGCCCGGCTGGACTCGGTCCACCGTGTCCGCAATCTCGCCGGCCGCCCCGTCGTCGAAGTCGCCGACATGCTCACCGAAGCTGAAAGTCGCATCGGCCTCGCCCGCCGCGATGTCCACCGCCACATCGGCGACGTGACGCTCTTTTGGACCGGCGTCTATCCCGAAACCCTGCCTGCCCTCAAAGCCGTCGAGAAGAAGGACTTCTTCGTCGATTATTGCGCCCAAGGCAAGCGAGCCTATTACATCGCCAGCACCATCAAAACCGACCGCACCGAAGATACCCCCAACGACATCCTCCACCGCCTCAGCCACCAATTCGAAATGTGCGCCTACGGCCTTGGTGAAGTCCGCCGCGAATGGGAACGCAAAGGCGACGAAGGCCAGCGACTATTAGTCGAGTAGTATTCTGTAGTAGGCACACTCCTTGTGCCGTCCGAGTACCTGCGCCGCCGCCCAGTCAGGTAGGGTGGGACCAGCGAGCGCAGCTCGCGCCGGCTCACCATCTGGGAAGCTCCAAATCTCAAGCTCCAAATCTCAAACAAATTCAAAGCACGAAATCTAGAATGTCGAAACAACTGTTTTGAACATTTCAATCATTGTACATTGGTGCTTGTTTGTGATTTGATGCTTGGTTCTTGGTGATTCTCCTCGCATGGCCCGCCTCCGCACTTTCATAGCCGTCGAGCTGTCCCCTCGCGTGATTACTCGCGCCGCCAAGTTGATCGACGCGCTGCGAATCACCGACGCTGAAATCAACTGGGTCCGCCCCGAGCAAATGCACCTCACGCTCAAATTTCTGGGCGACGTGCCCGACACAGAAACGCCTGAAATCTGCCGCGTGGTCGATCAAGTTGCCGCCGAATTCGAGCCCTTTGAGATCATCTGCCGGGGCGTGGGCGCTTTTCCTAAAAATGCCGACCCGCGCACGCTCTGGATTGGCATCCAGGACGGCGCCGACGAGCTAAAGAAGCTGCAAGCCGCCATCGACGACGCCTTTAAAACCGAGCTCGGCTATGGCAAAGAACAACGCGCCTTCCATCCGCATCTCACTATCGGCCGCGTCAAGCACGTGCCGCCGCAAAGCCGCCACCAGGTCACTGAGCTGATCGAAAACCACGCCAATTTCGACGCCGATCTGGCCATCATCGACGAAGTCGTCACCTTCGCCAGCTTTCTCGGCCGCGGCGGCCCCATGCACGATCCGCTCGGCCATGCCGAGCTTCGCGGCAGGCCGAAATGAGCCTGATCGACGGCCAGATTTGGTCCTCCAAGTAGCTCCAGTCGTTGTGCTAAGAAAAGTAGAAAGAGAAAAAACACACGTGACCGACAGCAAAAAACGCCCGATCCACCTCGCCCCCTCCATCCTCGCCGCCGATTTCGCGCGCCTTGGCGAACAAGTGAAAGCCGTTGAAGCCGCCGGCGCTGATCGCATTCACGTTGATGTCATGGACGGCCATTTCGTTCCAAACATCTCGATCGGCGTGCCGATTGTCAAATCATTGCGTCCCGTGACGAAGCTGCCGCTCGAAACGCATTTGATGATCGAGAACCCCGATCTCTATCTCGAAGCCTTTGCCGCGGCCGGCTCGAGTACGCTCATCGTCCACTGGGAAGATAATGCCAACCTCCATCGCACCGTCCACGAAATCCGCCGCCTCGGCCTCAAAGCCGGCGTCGCCATCAACCCCGCCACGCCGGCCAACGTGCTGACCGAGATTATCGCCGATCTGGACCTCGTTCTCGTGATGACCGTCAATCCGGGCTTCGGTGGGCAGAAATTCATCGAAAGTGTGGTTCCCAAGATTCAGCAAGTGCGGCAGATGATCGATGAGCGTGGCTTGACTTGCGACCTCGAAATCGATGGCGGCGTCGATGCAGTAACCGCGCCGCGCGGCGTTGCCTCCGGGGCCAACGTGCTCGTC
>DASXLL010000008.1:0-50232 GCA_036496265.1 Pirellulaceae bacterium
GCGGAAAACGCTATTTCCACCAGTGGGCGATTCCGCGGCCCTGGACGAATTCTCAAAAAAGCGCAACACCGTACGGAGCAGACCAAACAAATCATTTTTTCCGGCAATAGAGAACTTCAGCCATTGTCACGCCTCTCCGCAAATAACAAATCATCGACCCGCGCGAATTAATCGGCACCGCGTTTGCCTTGCCTAGCAGACCAATTCGTTTTTCGGCGCGCTGTTGTCCAGCGCGCTTCTCTGGTTGCTTGGGGGCAATTGGAGAGCACAGCGCAGGCCGCCTATCGCTGACGGTGCGCCAGCGCGCAGCGGGGTTGTAGAGACCTGCTGCGCCGCTGCGCTCCTCGCAGCGAAATGACGTCCAGCGCCCGCGCTCGCTTCGTGCGCCCTCCGAGCGAACGGAGCGACGGGCCGCTCGCAGACTTTTTGCTTTCCGTCGGTGGCCGACCGGTCCGCAATTATTCCATCCATTCATTTTTCTTTTTCACTTAGGAGCCTGGCTATGAGAAGGCGAGGTTTCACGCTGGTCGAGTTGTTAGTCGTTATCGCCATCATTGGCGTTCTGGTCGCGCTGCTCTTGCCTGCCGTGCAAGCGGCCCGCGAAGCCGCCCGCCGCATGCAGTGCAGCAACAATCTAAAGCAGATTGGCCTGTCCCTGCAGAACTATCACGACGTATTTCAAAGCCTCCCGTTCGGCGCTCGGGCTCGCTATGTGAATACAAACAACAACACGCCCAGCGGACAAACCTGGGGCCCGAGTTGGCTCGTTTCAGTCCTGCCGTTCGCGGAGCAAAAACCGCTCTCCGACCTGATTGAGTCGGGTTTGATCTCGATCCCGACTGGGATCATCGACGTCGTCACCCAACTGCCGGGCCGTGTTCCGTTCCATGCGAACAATCAAAAGATCGCTTGGATGCTCTGTCCGTCGAGCCCACTGCCCCAGACCGAAATCTTGCGCAACCAGTCAAAACCCGCCTACACCTGCGTCGTGCCCTCTTATGTGGGCATTTCCGGTTCCACCAATCACTTCTCCAATCGCCTCGTCGCCGAAATTCCTTATATGGAAACTCGGCTCAAACCAAAAACTGGCATTCCGGCCAGCGCCGCGGCGAACATCAATGGCTCGCCGAACCCCGCCCAGTCGCAACAATCCTGGGGGGGCATGCTCTGCCCCAATGAGTGCTATGGCATGGCTGCCTGCATCGACGGCACCTCCAACACGATGCTCGTTTCCGAGAAGAGCGACTACTTTTACGGCAACCATAATGGCAAAAACTCCGGCACGCGCTACCGCATCGACGGCAGCTTCGCCAATGGCGGCACGGGACAACTCACCGGCGGCTGGTGGTGGCTCGGCACAGTCAGCGGTTATACATCCAGCCAAGGCCTGACGACTTGGAGCCAGGCGTGCAACATCACCACCATCCGTGCCTATGGCAGTCCGGTGGCGCCACAGAATTCGGTCATCGGCTTCAACGGCAAGAACCAAAACGTTCAGGGTCTCGGTTCGCCGGTCACATCAGCCACCAGCGTTAACCAAGGCATCGGCCAGACGCAGCAAAACAACCCGCTCATCTCGGCCCATCCCAACGTCGTCCTCGCCGTCTTCATGGATGGGCACACCCAGGCCGTGACCAAAAACACGCCCGCCCCGATCGTCAAGCGCGTCACCACCCGTGACGATGGCCAGCAGATTGGCGATTACTAAGCCTAACTGCACGAATGCCGGTTTGGATTGCCACAATTACCAGGCGAGTCGCAACCGGAACACACCGCCGCACTGTTTTCAACATACTTTCTCAGCGGGCCCCATCGATTCTTGAGGCAATCGATGGGGGCACGCTGAAAAAGCTCCGGCTCGCTCGTCAATCTTCCGCGCAAACGGCCAAGTGTCGCGCTGACCGGCCTTCTTGCCGTCCCTTCATCTGGCTGGTCCCTATTGGCTCCGTCTTTATCGCGTAACCTATTGCTCAGTATTATGTTACGTCAAAACGTCGCTCGGTTTCGCCGCCTATTGTTGCGCCATGCACCGACGCTGCTCGCCGTCGTGATAGCAATAATTCATTACGTTGCTTGGTGCCGGGCACTCGCACCGGCGGTCGCGGCTTTGAGGGAGCAAAATCATGAACGCGCACAAGATTCTCTTTCCCACCGACTTCTCACCCGCTAGCCAGGAAGCTCTCAAGTGGGCCACTTCCCTGGCTCGCGACAGCGGCGCTTCAATCACCATTGTCCATGTTGAAGAGCCGCCCATGGCCTATGGCGGTGGCGAAATGTATGTCGGCGACGACGAAGGCCATCATGAAGAACTCAAAAAATCCCTCGTCGAAGTGGTGCCCACCGATCCTATGATTCACTTCGAGCATAAGCTGCTTATCGGCGACCCTGCGAACGCCATCGTCCAAACCGCCGAAGATGAAAACGCCGATTTCATCGTCATCGGCACTCACGGCCGCACCGGCCTCACCCGCCTCCTCATGGGCAGCGTCGCCGAAGCCGTCGTGCGCCATGCCAAATGCCCGGTCCTCACTATCAAGCAGCCGGCTTCGGTTGAGGCCCACGCCTAACTCGTATTCAGCCAATTTGCGGGCATCTCGTCCGCGGCGACGAGTTGCTCCTTCATTGTTCGGGCGCGGTATCTTTCTTTATCGGGCGATCGCCGTTGAACTTTTCACCGCCCCGCGCAACCTAACTTGCGGCGAAGGAAGCCCGACATCTCACAAACCGCCGCATGCCAAACAAAGCATGACCGACCAGGCCGACCTGATTTACGAGCGCTTGCTCGTCGTCCGAGCCCAGGCCGGTGATGACGCCGCATTTGCTGAGCTGGTCGAGCGTTTTTCGCCACGCCTGCGGTATTTCCTGCGGAAACTGCTCCCCTCGGCACACGACGCCGAAGACGCCCTCCAAGACGTCTGGCTCGACGTGCTGCGGGCGCTCCCCCGGCTGACCGACCCGCAAGCCCTTGTCGCCTGGCTTTATCGCATCGCTCGTGACCGCGCCTTCGCGCGGCTCCGTAAAGCGAGGCCGATCGAGCAACTGCGAGACGACAGTACCGTCGTCGATTTCCACTCCGACGACGATCGCGATTTTTCCGCCGAAGACGCCGCCCGAATCCACGCCGCCCTCGACACCCTCCCCGCCGAGCAACGCGAGGTTCTCGTGCTCCGTTTTTTGGAAGACATGACCTACGAACAAATCGCCATCGTCGTCGGTGTGAACATCGGCACCATCCGTTCCCGCCTCCACTACGCCAAACGCGCGCTGCGGAGTGTGTTGGAAAAGAAATCGTAGGGTGGGTCAAGGCTGCGCAGCAGCCGACGGCCCACCATTTTGGATCATCAAACATGGTGGGCCGGCGCTCGCTCCGCGAGCTTGTCCCACCCTACCGGAGACTCATCCCATGACCGACAAAGACCTTAGCCGTGCCCTCCTCGATCTCGACTCGCCAAAGCTCGCTGGCGTCGCCGACGTTCGCGAGCAAACTTGGAAAATCCTCGAGCGTGATCGCAACCGCGTCTGGTGGTGGACCGCCAGCACGTTCGCGATGTGGGCCATCGCCCTCTTCATGGTCATGGCCATGATGGTTGCTTACGCTCTCGTCTTTCCCTTACAAGCTCACCTGGCGAAGCAGGCGGGCATTGACATTGAGGCACCGACCGCCGCCGCTTCAGACAAACCCGGTGAAATCACGCCCCGCACGGAGAAAGAGGTCATCGACATCCGCCATCTCACGCCCGAGCAACTCAAAACGGCCCAGTTTAATGCCCAAATCATGTTTCAGATGGTCACCGTCGGCGTTGCCTTCTCCGTCGGCCTCACCTGCCTCGCCGTCCTCGCCTCCGTGATGCTCAGCCGCGCCTCCCGCCGCGCCACCCTCCGCCAAATCAACGCCAGCCTGCTCGAAATCTCAGAGCAGCTCAAAGAGCTTCGCAAAACCGCCCCCCCGCCGACCTCGTAGGGTGGGCTATGCCCGTCACTCCCTTGCTTATCCTTCGCGCAAAAAAACACCCCGGCTGCTCACCAGCAGTCGGGGTGTCGCTGTTTTTCACGCCGGAAGCTTGTCGCACATTAGGAATGAATCGTCTCCAAATCCAACAACAAGCTGGTCGTCGGATTCGCCGTCAGCGCTGCCTTGCCGTTCAGCGTGTCTTTGTCGGGATCGCCCGTGACGTGAATGGAATGTTTAAACGCCAACGCTCCGCTCGCGCTGAGCGTGTCTTTGCCACCGCCTAGCGTGGCAAAAAAAACATCGGCGTTTGAGTCGCTGATCGATACCTTGTCGTCATTGGCGCCCGCATCGACGTTGATCGAGCTCACCGTCCCGCTGCTAGTTGACGGCGGCAGATTGATGCCACGGAGGTCGATGTTGTCGCTGCCATCACCGCCCATGATGTTGACCGTCCCGCCATTACCGGTCGCCGTCGCCGCCCCGACGAACATGGCCGCGATTTCAATCTTGTCATTGCCAGTGCCCGCATCGATCGCCACGCTGCCTCCTGAGTCTGCGGTCGCCGATACGTGAGTACTCGACAGCTTGATCGTATCAGCGTCCGCGCCGGCGTTAATTGTCAACGTCGCCGCGCCGCTGCCGCTGCCACTGCCCGAGCCAGCTGCGGTGGCCGACAAATTCAGGTCGGAAATGTCGATCGTGTCATTGCCACTGCCGGTATTAATGGATGCGGAGCCACCGACCGTCGTGAGTCGTGAAATCGTGAATTTGTCATTACTGCTGCCGAGGTCGACTGACAAGTCGCGGCCGATCTGATTCGAAGTCGCCGACGACAGCCCGATCGACACGGTGTCTTGGCCGCTGGACCCCGTAATCAAGACGTCGAATGCGATATTCAGATCGCTCGCTGTCAACTTATTATTCCCGCTGCCCAGATCGACGATCAGGCTCTGAGCCGTCGTGCCTTTGAGGGCCACCGTATCGTTGCCCGTGCCTGCCAAGATGGTGACGATGTTGGTGCCGCCGCCGGTCGTCGAAATGTTAGCCGTGTCATTTCCCGCTCCCAGATCCGTGAACAGGCTGGGGGCCGAGCCATTAACGGTGAGCGTATCGTTACCGGTTCCGGCAGTTACGCTAATCGAGCCGCCGCCGCTGGGCAAGGCAATCTTGTCGTTGCCCGCGCCCGCATCCACGCTGAGCGAATCAGTCGCGTCGTCGATCGTAATGGAATCGTTTCCATCGCCCCCATCGACGAGCACGCGCCCTATGCCGTTAACCGACGCCTGCGCGGTGATGTTGGAAACGCGAATCGTGTCGTTGCCAGCGCCCGTGCTGATGCGCAGCGATCCACTCGCCCCCGACCGGCCACCCGCGGCAATCAGAGTGACGTCCGAGACGTTTACTTTACTGTTCCCACCCTCCACGATGATTGAAAGATCTCCCGGCGAGATCCCGCTGCCTTGGGCCGTTAAATGCGATACGTTCAGGTCCACGCTTCCCGTACCAGTGACGAAGATACTCGCGGTGCCATCTACGGCTTGTACTCCGCAACTCACATTCGAGATTGAGATCACCTGATGCGTGCGGCCCCCAACAAAGACGTCCAGGCTTTCGGCCCTCGCCGTATCGATGCTGATGTTGTCGCCATCATCCCCAGCCGGGAACGTTGAAGTGCGGACCGATAAGCTCTGCGTCGCATTGAGATTCGACAGCGTTAAGTTATCGTGACCTGCTCCCGCGTCGACGCTCATTCCGCCAGCCGTCGCCGTCGCGCCGCTGATCGAAACCTTGTCATTGCCGGCCCCTGCTTCGATGCTCATCGAGTCACCTGCTGTCAGCGAGTTGACAACGATGCTGTCATTGCCTGCGCCGCCGCTGATCGACACATCCCCTGCGGCCGTCGTGTGTGTCACGCTGATCTTGTCGTTGCCGTCGCCGCCCATCACATTAAGGTCGCCGCCAGCCGTAAGCTTGTCGATCGAGATCGAATCGTTGCCGCTGCCCCCGTCGACGCTCAAGTTTGCGGCGAGGTTGGACAAGGTATTCGCAGCGTCTCCCGTCACAACCAGCACATCGTTTCCATTGCCCAAATTGATGTTCATGGCGCCATTGAACTTCGCCCCCGTAGCCGCCAGCGCCAGCGTATTTACATTCACCGCGCTCGCCCCGCCGTTGACCGTCGTATGGTCGCCTGTGACGAGGTAAGCCCCAGCCGTCGCGTCGAAAGTGATGGAAATGCGGTTGTCACTCGCATCCCCCGTCACATTCAGGTTGCCGCTCGAATCCACGCTTGCCAGCACATTGCCCGCCAGAAGCGACCGCCCCTCCAGCGGTTCGAAAAAACATCTCCGATATGAGAGGTTCGGCCGATCTTTCTTCGTCTTATTACGTCGTGCAAACAGCTTCATGATTGGGTCCCCTTTAGGAACCGAGTAAAACTCTCCGGGCCCTCAGAAGCAATACCCCATACTGTCTAAACCGCGCAAGTTAACGCTCGCGGGGCACTTGAAGCTCAATGAAAACAAAAACACCCCGGCTGATTCCATCAGCCGGGGCGGTGCATCTGCAGGGTGGGCTGTGCCCACCATTGCTTTGCTAATTGCGTCGAAACCTACGAATGAAGCGTCTCCACATCCAACAGCAGATCCAGCGTCTGCATCGCCGCCAGCACCGCGTTTCCATTCACGGTATCTTTGCCCAAGCCGCCTTGAACGTGGAAGCTGTCGGCGAAAGCCAACGCGCCGCTGGCGTTCAACGTATCGTTGCCGGTGCCGAGCGTCGCAAAAAAGCTGTCGGCCGCCGAATCACTAATGGAGACCTTATCGTCGCCTGTTCCCGCATCGACGTTCAGCGAGCTGGCCGCCCCGCTCCCGCTCGACGCCGCCAATTGGATGCCGCTGAGGTTGATCTTATCGTTCCCGGTATCGCCGGTGATGTTCACCGTCGCTCCATCGCCTGTTGTCGCATTGGCTGCCGCGGTCAGGCCTGACACATTAACCGTATCATTCCCGGTGCCGGCATTAATCGTCACACTGCCGGCCCCGTTGGCGCTCGCCGCAACGCTCAAACCCGAGACGCTGATCGTGTCATTGCCCGAACCGGCATCGATCGAAATCGAGCCCGCGCCAGTGCCGCTACCCGTCGCCGACAGGCTCAAGCCAGAGACACTGATTGAGTCATTGCCACCGGCGGCGCTGATCGAAACCGATCCGTCCACCGAGGTGCTGCCTGACAGCGTCAGCTTGTTGTTGCCGCTGCCCAGATTGATCGTCAGATTGCCGCCGACGTGGTTCGACGTAGTCGACGATACCGCCAGCGACACCGTATCGTTGCCAGTCAGCGCCATGATTGCCAGATCGGTCACGATGTCGACATCCGTGGTGGTCAGCTTGTTATTTCCGGACCCCAGATCGACGCTTAAGCTATTGGCCAATACCCCGCTGATCATCACCGTGTCATTGCCGGTGCCCGCAACGACATTGACGGCCCCGCTCGCGTTGATCGCGGCTGCCGAGCTCAAGCCCGAAATCGTCAGCTTGTCGTCGCCAGTTCCCAGGTCCGTCATCACGCTGGCTGCCGTCACGCCGTTCAGCGTCACCTGATCGTTGCCGGTGTCCGCCGTCACGTTCACCGCGCCGCTGGCGCTGGTGGTCGCATTGGCCGAAGCCGTCAGACCGTTCACCGTCAGCTTGTCATTGCCGGTGCCCAGATTGATCGTCGCGCTCGCGCCGCTGGCGCTGCCAATCGTCACCTGATCGTTACCGGTGCCCCCCGTGACATTGATCGCACCATTAGCAACCACCGCGCCGTTGGTATCAGTGTTCACGTTCGCCGTCAGGCCGTTGATCGTCAGCTTGTCGTCGTTAGCGCCCAGATCGATCGTTGCGCTGCCTCCTGCCACGCTGCTCAACGTCGCTTGATCGTTGCCCGTGCCCGCGTTGATGCTGATCGCAGCGCTGCCGGTCGCATTGCCGCTGGCGCCCGCCGAAATGTTGACGTTCGAAAGATCGATCTTGTCACTATCAGCGCCCGAATTGACGCTCAGACTCGCGCCGGTGGCCCCGCTGATCGACACGGTGTCATTACCCGTGCCCGTCGTTACCCCAATCGCGCCGTTAGCACTTGTGGTCGCCGCAACGTTCAAGTTCGACAGCGCGATCTTGTTGTCGCCCGAGCCCGCATCGACCGAGAGGCTGCCGCTGGCCGAGTTGTCAATCGAAATCGTATCGCTGGCATTGCCTGTGACAACACTCACCGATCCGCTGCCACTGCCGCTGGCCGACGACGAAATATTCAGGTCCGACAGCGTCACTTTGTTGCTGCCGGTGCCGACATTCACGGCCAGGCTGCCCGCGGTCAACGTATCGATCTTCACCGTATCGCTCGCGGTACCCGCATTCACGCTCACCGCCCCGCCGCCGCTGTCCGTTGCCGCCACGTTCAGGTTCGAAATGGTGACCGTGTTACTCCCGGCGCCGGCATTGATCGACACCGAACCTCCGGTCGCCGATGAGCCGGTCGAGGCCGCGATGTTCACGTCGGAAATCGACAACTTGTCGTTCCCGCTGCCCAAATTCACCGCCAGGCTTCCCGAGTCCGTTGCCGACGCATTCACCGTGAGATTCGACAGGCTCGCATCCGCGTTGCCCGTACCGCCCGCGTTAATCGTCGCCGTCCCCGCGGCTGTCGCCGTCGCCGAACCCAGCGTCACGTTCGAGACCGTAATGGTCTGATGCGAACGGCCGAACACGTTCACGTCGAGACTCGCCGCCGCCGCCGAATCAAGGCTGATTTTGTCGCTGTCATCCTTGCTCACGCCGGTTGACGAGCTAACCGAAATCGCGCCGCCCGCGTTCAGGTTCGACAGCGTCACGTTATCCTTGCCCAGACCCGCCGCGACGTTGATCGCGCCGGTGCTCGCCGTCGCGCCGCTCACCGAGACGTTGTCGTTGTCGGCGCCGGCATCAATGCTGACTCCCGTCGTGCCGCTCGCATTCAAAGAACTGACAATAATACTGTCGTTCCCCGTCCCCCCGCTCACCGAGACATTGTCGGCCGCGTGGACGTTGTTCAAGCTGATCGAATCATTACCGACGCCGCCGGTAACATTCATATCGCCGGCCACCGTGATGCCGTCGATCGTGATCGAGTCGTTGCCGATACCCATATCGACGCCGAGGTTTCCGGCTAGGTCTGCTGACGTGTTGGCGCTATCGCCGGTAATTACCGCGACATCATTACCACCGCCCAGATTGATGTTCATCGCGCCCTGGAACACCGCCCCCGTGGCCAACATCGCCAGCGTGTTCACGTTTACCAACCCGATCCCACCGTTCACCGTCGTGTTCACGCCAGACACCACATAAGCGCCCGCCGTCGTGTCGTAGCTCACCGAAATATTGTTCACCTGGGCATCGCCGGTGATATTCAGCATGCCCGTTAAGTCGACACTCGCCAGCACGTTCCCGGCGAGTAATGACCGCCCCTCCAGCGGCTCCACAAAAAAACTCCGCCGCGCAAAATTCGGCCGATTCTTCATCGCGACACGATTCTTAGCGGTACGACGCGCAAACAACTTCTGTAGCAGCTTCATGATGGCGCTCCAAAACAAGAAGAAAACGTAAATGGAGCGTTCCCGCGCTGAGGAGCCTCGCGCCCCCGCCGTAAACCCGCCCCGAAACTTGGCTCGCGGGTGAGGCGGAAATGCAAAGTTCGTGCCTATGGTTTTGTGCGGGTCACAAAAACCCCTGCAAATAGCGTTTTATCAACGCCAATAAGCTAGTAAGTCGTTATCTAATCCACCAATCCGCACGCGATCCCTGGCATGGCGGCGACCAACTGGCGTGGGAGGGGACAATGGCAAGCGGCTCCCGGCTCCGAGCTCCAGGGGTTACGGTGATCGCGGCTCCCAACGTTTGGACTGAGGGTCGGGATTTGGAAAGGCGGCGCGGTCGAGGATTCAAGGCGATCGAATCTTGAACGCGAACAGTGCCCACCCTGTCACTGCGATTCCTAGCCCCCAACGGCCTGCTTAATCACCTCATGCGCCGTCCGAACCGCCTCATTTGATGCGCCTGCATTGATCGCCGCCACCGCGGCCAGATTTTCCTCGGGCCAAAGAATGCAACCCGCTGAAACATAATCCGAGCCGCCAAAGAACGAATTTCCCGGTCTGCCCGGCGGCGGCCCTTTTTTTGCCCCGATTTTGTCGCCACCTTCCTTCCCGTCTCCGCCCTTCTTCTTCATCATTTTCGGATACATCAGCGGGCCAGCCGTTTGCGACATCTCCCGTACCTGCTTGGCCGTCGCCGGTTTGAGCAGCGAATTGTTGTCGTTTGCCGCGTTCAACTCATAGCTGGCAAACTTCGCAAAATCGCGAATCGAGCAATGCACATCACCAGCCGGGGCGAAAACCGCCATGACGTTAACCCGCTCGTCCGGCTCCGGCTCGAAACCGGTATCCGTTTTTCGGTGCAACGTCGGCTCGTCCGGCCGGTCCTTGCTCCGCGGCCGGCCAAAACCCGCGGCGCTCATCCCCAGCGGCTGAAACACTTCCCCCCGCATTAACTCCTCCCACGTCTTCCCGGTCCGCTGCTCCGCCACGAACGCCACCACCGCATAACTCGCGTTGGAGTACCGCCGCTCCGTTCCTGGCTTCACCACGGGTTCTTCCTGCAGCACGTGCTTCACAAATTGCCCACGCTTCTCAATGTCAGTCCCCTTGAACCCTTGCAGCAGCGCAGCCTGCTCGGGGCCAAACTGCAAATACGGCTGAATCCCGCCCGAAAACTGCAGCAATTGGGTCACCGTTACCCCGCGATAATCATCCCGCATCGGAACATCCGGCAACGCCTCTGCCAGCGTCGTCTCAAACGAAAGTTTGCCCGCATCAATCACCCGCGCAATCATCGCCGCCGTCATCTTCTTCGTACACGACGCTATCGCAAACCGATCTTCCACCTCGATTTTTTCGTCGCCGCCAACTCGCCGAACTCCCGCGACTCCTTCCGCCACTACCACATTTCCCCGCACAGCCGCCGCCGCAATGCCAGGAAAGCCGTATTGCTGGCGAATCGCCGCCAGCCGTTCCGATAAAACGATAACCGCTCCCGTCTGCCCCCTCACCCGTCCGGCGAATGAGACACCAACAACTCCAGCAACCCGCATGAAATTCCGGCGATCCATGAGTCTTGTCCTTTGATAATCGTGCAACTGAGCTTCTATAGTTGCCGCAGACCACCGCATCTTGCACTACCACACCCCCGGCACCAACCTCCACCGCACCCGCCGTCGATATTCCTCATACCCCGCCAGATTCTTCGCCAAATACCGCTCCTCATCCAGCAGCCGCACAACAATCATCGCACAAACCAGCGCCGCCGGAACCAAACCCCATAACGATCCCAGCGCAATCGGTGTCGCCAGATACCCGAGGATGCTACCGCTATACATCGGATGCCGAACCCACGCGTACGGCCCCACATCAACAACCTGCTGCCCCGCTTCCACGCGCACCGTCGCCGCCGTGTAGCTATTGGCCCGAAACACAAACAGCACGATCACCAGCCCCATCAGCAACCCGCCGTTTGCGACCAGCACACCGGGCCACGCCACTACCGAGCCGTGAATGCGGTGTTCGACTCCCGCGACGATGAACACCGCGCACGACAGCGCCCCCGTAATCCCCTGAATAATCTGCTGGCTCCGCTCCGTCTCCGCCGCCGGCCCCACCTCCATCCGCCGCGCAATCAGCGCCGGATCATAACGCAACAAATGCAGCGTTACCCCCGTCACCGACGCCGAAAACAGCCCCAAATACAGCCACGCTTCCCAATAATTCACCGACCACGCCGGCACAAAAATCATCAGCCCCAAAAACACCGGCATCCGCACCAGCTCTTTCACCACCCGCCCCCGCAGCGCTTTTAATTCTTCGTCACTCATACTCGGCATTTCGTGACATCCTCTCCGGTCTCGTCGACACTCCCATTTTCAATTTTTCTCCACCTTACAATAACCTGTCAGGGAAGGAGCACCCGTATGCGCCAAATCTCATCGCAAATGACTTTCTTCTACAAGAGAATATTCCCCACTATCTGGTTTGGATTTCTCATGATCTTTGTCGTTAGCGCACTGATCGGCATGGTGGCACAACGAAAACTTATGCTCCCATTTATTCTCGTTCCCACAGCGATGGCCACGTTCGGATATTTCTTGATGAAACAAATCGTGTGGTGCTTGGCTGATGAAGTATTCGATAACGGCCAGTATTTGTTGGTTCGTAAAGGTCGGCTTGAGGAGCGTGTCGCGCTGAGCAACATTATGAACCTCAGCTTTTCGCCACACATGAATCCCAAGCGCATCACCTTGACGCTCCGGGAGCCATCAAACCTCGGTCGAGAAATCGCATTCTCTCCACCTATGCACTTCAGCTTAAACCCGTTTGCAAAATCTCCACTCGTCGATGAACTTATAGAACGAATTGATGCCGCCAAAACACAGCAAATCACCTCAGCCATCTTATAGTCCAAAAATTGCGCATTCGTTCCGACACTTCACCTGAAAATCACGGCTCCCTCCGCGTCTCCGCGCCCCTGCGTCTCTGCGTTAAATTGTCCCCATGACCAAGCCCACTACGCAATTCCTCGATGTCGCCGGCAAAAAGACGCAACTCACTATTGGCGGCGAAGGCCCGCCTCTCTTATATTTGCATTCCGCCAGTGGCGAAACCGAATGGATGCCCTTCCACGAGCTGCTGGCTAAGCACTTTACCGTCTATCTCCCGGCTCATCCCGGCTTTGCCGAATCCAAAGGCCTCGAAGAAGTCCGCGATATCTACGACTATGCCTGGCATTACACCGATCTGCTCCAGCAGCTAAATCTCGGCCCCCTGCCAATCGTCGGCTTCTCTCTCGGCGGCTGGACCGGCATCGAACTCGCCATTCTCCGTCCCCATCTCGTCAAAAAGCTTGTGATGGTCGCCGCCGCCGGCGTTCGCGTTCCCGAAGCACCGATGGGCGAGCTTTTCGTCGATGATCTGTCGAAGCTAAAAAAGCTGCTCTTCTTCGATCAAAACGATTCGTGCATTCCGCTCGCAATGCCGCAGTCGCTCGACGATCCGCGCATCCTCCAATGGCTCCGCGCCCGCGAAGCGACCGCCCGCATTGGCTGGAACCCTTATCTTCACAATCCCCGTCTGCCACAGCATCTGCATCGCGTCGAATGCCCGACGCTGGTCATTTGGGGCCGCCACGACAATCTGCTTCCGCTCGGCATCGGCGAGTTTTACGCCAAACACATTCCGGGCGCGAGATTAGAGATATTCGAAAACTGCGGCCACATGCTCCCCTTCGAAAAGTCGCAAGAGTTCGCCGACCGCACCACCGCCTTCCTCCGCGGCTAATCCCTAATTACTTGAAATCTTGCCCTAATCGGTCGCTGAGTGGTAGAGTTCAAATATGGACAATATTGCCGAGATCGAAGCCGCCATTGAAAACCTGCCCGCTCGCGAGGTGGATCAATTGGCGCAGTGGCTCCAGACGCTGCGGCAAAAACGGTCGTTGCCGCCGTCCGTTGAAAGTTGGCTAGTGCAAGCCCGCGGCGCTGCACTTCCCGGCGTCCGGACACATGACGTGATGAAACTTAGCCGCGGCGAGGAATGATTCTTTCGATACCAACGTCCTGCTGGACATTGCCACGGCCGACCCGCTTTGGCTGCCGTGGTCCGAGCAGGAATTTCTCGCCGCCGCTGCTCAAGGCCCGATCCTCATCAATCCGATTATTTATGCCGAGTTGGCCCCGGCCTTCGCCACCGATGCCGACTTGGATCAATGGGTTGATCCGGCCGTTTTTCTGCGGCTGCCGCTGCCCTACGCCGCCGCTTGGCCGGCCGCGCAGGCGTTTCTGAAATATCGACGCGGCGGAGGAGCGAAAACTTCGCCACTGCCCGATTTTTACATCGGAGCGCACGCGGAAGTGGAAGGGCACACGCTCGTCACACGCGACCCGACCCGTTATTGAATCTACTTCCCGAACGTGGCATTGATCACTCCGCCATAATCGCCTTTCGTGCCTGCTCCCGCACCGGAATGTTGGTCAGCCGTGTTTTGCGAGTACGCAAAACACAGCCACCCGCCGCGGCTAAGCAGAAATTCTCACGCAGAGGCGCAAAGGCGCAGAGAAGAACGATAGTCATCGATCGCGTATTTTCTGTACCTCTGCGCCTCTGCGTGAGATTTTTCCCCTCAATTCGCCCTCAACGCTGGCGAGGCCGTATTTTGCGTGCTGGGAAAGGTGGCTGAACAATCAACACGCCTCCCATTACACCTTTGTAACTCGCAGCGGCTGACAGGCGAAAACGAGCGTTCGATAATCGAGTTCGCAGTTTTCCAGGAGGCGGAGAGGGGACGATGCGAATGATAGCGGCCAGTCGGGGTGTGTGGAGATGCGCGGCGGGCACGCTCGTGGTGTGGTTGGCGTGCTGGCTGGTTTTTGGCGGCGGGCTGCGGGAACCGCTCGCGCTTGGGCAGCAGCCGGCGAAGGCGAAAAAGAAAGGCCAAAAGAAAGCACCGAGCAAGAAGCCGGCTGCGGCGAAGCCTGCGGCGAATGAGTCATCGTCCAAAGCGTCAGAATCAAAGCCGGGCTACGAGACGATCAAGCTGGCGCACGGTCAGGAAGTGCATGTCGAGAAGTGGGGCGATACGTTTGAGGCTTATGAGTATCGGCCGTCGGTGGACCTGAACGACAAGAGCGTCGAAGAAGTGATTTGGTTTAACAAAATACCAGGAGGTCCGTCTGGCTTGACGCTTGATTCGAAGAGCGGCCATTTGTATTGGCCTCATGGGGATCGCGGCCCCACTGGCAGCAAGATCGCCAGATCAACGCTGGATGGGAAGCAAATTACGTTTCTGGTTCAGGGCTTAACAGCCCCGCGCGATTTAGTATTGGACCTCGCGCATCGCAAAATGTTTTGGATTGACGGTGATGAGGCCCATCGCGAACTCAAGACAGCCGATTTCAATGGCAAAGGCGTGAAATCAATTGCCGAAGGATTGAACTATCCGCAAGGGTTGGCTGTCGATTCTGAGCGGGAAGAACTCTATTACTGGGAAGAGCCGGGGCGGATCGTTCGAGTGAAGACCGATGGCACTGGGCAAAGCGAGTTCGTGTCGAAAGAACTCGACCCAGCGATCCACCACACGCCAAACGGGCTGTTCTGGAGTGACGAAGACCGCAAACTCTACTGGATGAATTTTGGAGGGAAGGTGCGTCGCATGGCGGCGGACGCGGCTGCTCCCGAAGAACTATTTGATGCAAGTCTCCGGCAGCCGTTTCACAGTTTCTTCGTTGATGTTGCACAAAACCAAATTATCTATCCGGTCGATGGCGCGCAACTTATCCGATCGAGCCTTGACGGCTCTGAGCATGAGATCCTGGCAACGACAACACTATGGAAGGACCTGTACACCCTTCCCCGAAAAGGCGTATCGCGGTCCGTTGCCGTCGATAAGCAGCGAGGCATGATCTATTTCTTAGGCGGCCATTATGATGGCAGCTCGCCGCTTTCGTCTTTCTTTCGCATAAAATTGCCGCCGCCTTTGAAGCGGACGGTGCGCCCGGCGCCGCCGCTTATCACAAGCCTGATGCCGGAGGCCGTAAAGGCGGGTGAATCGCTAACGATTGCTGGCAAGTATTTAAGCGATGCGAAGGCCGTTACATTCGTGGATGATTCAACCTGTGAGCATAGGAGTACAAAGTTTCGTTCTGAGGACGATTATGTGTTGAAGGTGACCGTTCCGAAGCTCAGCGACCAATGCAGCCACCCTCTAATAATCGTCGAAACCCCGAGCGGTGTGACGATGACGTTACGCAGAGATTTGAAGGTGCTTAACAACTCCCATAGGCAGTACACAGACGACCGTTTTCAGCACGACACAATGCTTCAGCTTTGGCTGGAGGGTGGTGCGATGGCCGGTAAAATTGAGCACGCTGTCGTCTATATCGACACCGGAAGCAGGTTCGGGTCGGAGGCCAACGGGAGGAACACCGCCTTTATCAAGAACCGTACTCAGGCAGATGTACGGCTGGCCCATAATTGCATTTTTTATCACGAGCCGTTCGTCCGCATGGGGATTCAGGACGCGGATACAACGCTGAAACTGCATCCCGTCCCCGCCATCCGCCCCAGCTTTCTCGACAAGCTCCTCACCTACGAACAGTAACCCGCAATGCTCACGCAGAGGCGCAAGGGCGCAGAGGAAGACAGGTCTTCGAGAATTGCGAGGACCGCTTTTTATGCTCTTGTGCAAGCCCTCGCTGCACTAAATCCCTGCAGATCGAAAAGGATTGACCACCATCACGCCGTCGTAACACTGCCCGTCGTTTAAGTCCTCGCTATAGACGGTTCCGCAGCCCATCTGCTTCGCCGCGGCAATGATGGCGGCGTCCCAGTAGCTAAGTTGGCATCGCTGGTGAATGCCGATGGCTGTGCGAATCAGCGCCGGTGTCATTTCCGTGATGGGATAAGCGAACCAAGACTCCAGCAGCGCCAGTGCGTCCGCACCTTTCAAACGAAACGGTCGTTTCGCCGATGTCGCGTTGACGTAGAACTCGGCAGCGACTTGAACCGACCATCCCCAGCGCTGCGTTAATAAAAGTTGCTGGGCCGACTCGCGCTTGGGGAGGAAAGCCGGATCTTCGTCGATGCTATACAGCAGGATGTTCGTATCAACGAAAACTTCGGCGGTCATAGAGTTCCTCGCGGGAGAGCTTCGGCGTCATTCGGAAACCCTTGACGCTGCGAAACAGCTCGCGCATTTTCGCCCGCGCCGCGGTGAGCACCGCGTCCTCGATAGGAGGCCCCTCCTCCGCGACACGCGTAATCGTCACCTCCACTTTCGTCCCCGGCTCGAAAGGAACGCCCGCGACGCGCACTTGCCCTTCGGCTTCGACCAGCGCAGAAGTTTCAAAAGTGTTCATCGTTGGCGTCTCATCAGTGGACGATAATTCATTGTCCCACCCCGGCCGGCGGAGGGCAAGTTGTCGCGGGACGGTTGGCCTGCCCGCAAGATCCTCGACTGGGCTCAGCGGATCGCCGAATGCGCACTGCGACTGCCCGAGGCTCGATTTTCAGAACTGCGGACGGCGCGGAAAACGCGGATTTCAGCGTCTCATTCAGGCACGATCAGTTGATGTCCATCTCGGAATTCGCAACCAGCGTCGCCGCAATCAACTCCAGCCCACTCGCATCCGTTCGATCGAATCGGCCAACAGCAGGGCTGTCTAAATCCAGAACGCCAAGCAGCTTCCCCTCTTTCATCAGCGGCACAACAATTTCCGACTTCGACGCCGCATCGCACGCAATGTGCCCCGGGAATTCATGCACATTCGCCACGATCAGCGTTTTCTTCGCCACGGCGGCCGCGCCGCAAACTCCCTTTCCCGGTCCAATCCGCACACAAGCCGGCTTCCCCTGAAACGGTCCCAGCACCAAATCCGAACCCTTCAAAAAATAAAACCCGGCCCAATTCAACTGTGGCAGCGACTGATACAACAGCGCCGCGCAGTTCGCTGTGTTCGCAATAAAGTCCCGCTCTCCTGCCAGCAATGCCGCCAGTTCCTTGTGTACTTGCGAATACAACGCGACCTTGTCGAGAACTTCCGCGTTTTTGACTGACATAAAGTGCATCGTCAATCCAGTTAAAAAATGAACCGCGGATGGCGCGGAGAGCACGGATTTGTTCAGACCATTAATGCGAACGATTAGGAGTTGCGGCCAGCTTTATCCGCGTCAATCCGGAAAATCCGCGGTTCTTTCACCCGTCTACGTGCGCGCTGATTAACACGTGGCGACCTTTCCCGGCTCCTTCCCCACCCGAATAATCTTCTTCCCAAAATTCTCGCCGCGCAACAAACCAATCAACTCTCGCGGCGCATTTTCCAACCCCTCCGTAATATCCTCCTTGTATTTGATCCGCCCCTCGCCAACCCAACCACTCACATCGGCCAAAAACTGCATCATCTGCGACGCAAAATCCCACACGATGAATCCGCGAAACGTCAGCCGCTTGACCAGAATCTGCTGCATCAAGAGCGGCACCCGATCGCGACCGATAGGCAACTCCGTCGCGTTGTAATTGGCAATCAGTCCGCACACGGGAATACGGGCAAAGTCGTTCAAAAGCGGCAGCACCGCATCAAACACCGCGCCGCTCACGTTTTCGAAGTAAATATCGATGCCCCGCGGACAAGCCGCCGCCAACTTCCCCGCCAAATCCGCCTCACGATGATCCAGGCACTCATCGAATCCCAACTCTTCCTTCACAAACCGACATTTCTCCGCTCCACCCGCAATTCCAACAACGCGGCAGCCTTTAATCCGCCCAATTTGCCCCACCACCGAACCCACCGCACCCGAAGCCGCCGCCACCACCAGCGTCTCTCCCTCCTTCGGCTGCCCAATATTCAGCAGCCCCGTATAAGCCGTCATCCCCGGCATCCCGAGCACGCCCAGCGCATACGACAGCGGCCGCAGCGCCCGATCAATCTTCCGCACTCCCTTCCCATCCGAAATCGCAAACTCCTGCCAGCCCACACCGGCGAACACAACATCCCCCGGCCGATACTTCGGCAAATTCGACTCCATCACCTCCGCCACCACCCGCCCCTCCATCACATGCCCAATTTCCACCGGCGCCGCATACGACTTCGCGTCGCTCATTCGCCCGCGCATGTACGGATCCAGCGACAGATAGATCGACCGCAGAAGCATTTGCCCGTCACCGGGATGTGGAACCGGCGTTTCCACAAGGCGAAAATTTTCCGGCACCGGCTCTCCATGCGGCCGCGAGATGAGCAGAATCTGTCGATTTACCTGAGCCATAACGGATTTCCTTCAAGCTACGCGACGTGACCTCACACCAACCCGAAGCGTAAGCAAGCGATCCCACACTAACCCGAAGCGTTAGCAAGGGACGCTCTTTCGACGTGCAGGCGTCTCGATGGCAACCGCGCATTGTATCCGCTAGATTCAATCGAAAACTTCGAGGTGAATCATGCATCGCAGAGCCTTTCTCACTCGATCCACCTCCGCGACCGCCCGACTCGGATAGGAATGAGCTTCTCTAACGGAACAAAACCCGCAATGACCCCCTTTCAACGACGCTGCGTTGCTTGTCCGGCTTTGTTCATGCTCTTGTGCAGCTCGACTAGCGCTCAACAGCCGGCCAGCACAATCGCCTCCCCCCAATTCGACCTCGTCATCTACGGCGGCACATGCGCCGCCGTCACTGCCGCAGTGCAGGCCAAAAAAATGGGCAAGTCCGTCGTTATCGTCTGCCCTGACAAACACCTCGGCGGCCTCTCTAGCGGTGGTCTCGGCTGGACCGACACCGGCAACAAAGCTGTCATCGGCGGCCTCGCTCGTGAGTTCTATCACCGCGTCTGGAAACACTACGAAGAGCCATCCGCCTGGAAATGGCAGACGAAGGACCAATACGGCAACAAGGGCCAAGGCACCCCCGCCATCGACGGCAGTCAGCGAACGATGTGGATTTTCGAGCCCCACGCCGCCGAGCAAGTCTTCGAAGACCTGATCAAGGAATACAAAATCCCCGTTCATCGCGATGGATGGCTCGATCGCACCGCCGGCGTGACCAAAACCGGCCCGCGCATCTCGGCAATCAAGACGCTCAGCGGCAAGCAATTCACCGGCCGCATCTTTATTGACACGACCTACGAAGGCGACCTGCTCGCCGCTGCCGGTGTCGATTACACCGTCGGCCGCGAAGCCAATTCCACTTACGGCGAAGAGCACAACGGCGTCCAAACTGGCGTCTTGCACCACCACCATCATTTCGGTGCCGTCAAAGAAAAAATCAGCCCCTACGTAATCCCAGGCGACCCCAAAAGCGGCGTCCTGCCGCGAATCAGCACCGCCCCACCCGGCGAACCCGGCACGGCAGACAAACGAGTCCAAGCCTACTGTTACCGCATGTGCCTCACCGACCACGAACCCAACCGTGTCGAATTCCCCAAACCCGATGGCTACGACGCCAAGCAATACGAGCTACTTCTAAGGATCTTCAACGCTGGCTGGCGCGAAACATTCGAAAAATTCGACCCCATCCCCAACCACAAGACGGACACCAACAACCACGGCCCCTTCAGCACCGACAACATCGGATTCAACTACGACTATCCCGATGCCTCCTACGACCGCCGCCACGAAATCCTCCGTGAGCATCGCCAATATCAACAAGGCTGGCTCTACTTCATCGCCAACGATCCTCGTGTTCCGCAGGATGTGCAGCAAGCCATGAAAAAATGGGGCCTCTCGAAAGACGAGTTCACCGACAACGGCAACTGGCCGCACCAAATCTACGTCCGCGAAGCGCGCCGCATGATCGGCTCGTTCGTCATGACCGAAAACGAGCTCCGCAAAAAAAAGCCGACGCCTGATTCCGTCGGCATGGGCTCCTACACGATCGACTCGCACAACGTCCAGCGCTATATCACGCCCGAAGGCTACGTCCAAAACGAAGGCGACATCGGCGTACCCACCAACGGCCCCTACGAAATCGCCTATGGATCGCTAACGCCCAAGAAAACCCAGTGCGAAAACCTCCTCGTCCCCGTCTGCCTCTCCAGCACGCACATCGCCTTCGGCTCCATCCGCATGGAGCCCGTCTTCATGATCCTCGGCCAATCCGCCGCCACCGCCGCCGCCCTTGCCATCGACGCCAAACAAGCCGTGCAAGACGTCCCCTACGCCAAGCTCCGCGAGCGGCTCTTGGCCGACGGCCAGATCCTGGAATCCACCAGCACCGCCTCCGCGGCCGACGAACGTAAAAAACGCGACACCGTTGATTTGAAAAAACTGCCCGGCATCGTCATCGACGACGAAAACGCCAAGCTCACCGGCAACTGGAAAATCAGCCGGGCCGCCTCCTCATTCATCGGCAACGGCTACCAACACGATCAAGACGCTCGCGACGGCCATGCCAGCGCCCGCTTCGAAGCCAAGCTCCCCGCCGCCGGCCAATACGAAGTTCGCCTCGCCTATCCACCCAACAACAACCGCTCCTCAAAAACCACCGTCGAAATCGAGCACGCCAACGGCCGCGAATCCAAAATCATCAATCAGCGCCAAGACCCACCCCTCGAAGGCAACTTCATCTCCCTCGGCACTTACACATTTACCACCGACCACCCCGCCACCATCACCATCTCCAACCGCAACTCCGACGGCTACGTCGTCATCGACGCCGTCCAATTCCTCCCCGCCAGCAGCAAGTAATCGAAATGATGGCCCATCCCAAAAAACAAAAACTAGCTCCCTTCTCCCCCGGTACTCCGGGGGAGAAGGGTTGGGGATGAGGGGCTGATGGTGTCAATAACCGGCCAATAGTGCCATCGCGAACCTGTTTTCCACAACCCATTCTGGTCCGCTTAATCATTTGCTCGCGCTCTTCAACTCCTCCGACATCCCCACCAACTCCCCCAACAACTTATCCGACGCGTCCGCCTCCAACCGATTCGTCCCCAGCCACGTCTCATACCCGCCCAGCTTGTGCTGCCGCGGCGTCGGCAAATAACCGAAATAACCGTGATTCAGCTCCACCATAAACGCCGGCTTGATCGCACTCCGCTGCTTGAACTCGAGTCCAATCTCGCAAAACACCTCACACGGCATCGTGCCCACACAAACATCGCCAATCCGCAGCGCCTGCACGGGAACCGTCGTCGTCTCCGGATAATCCGCCAGGCGCAGCGTCCGCTGGGCATAGATGTAAGACAAATCTGCCCCCCGTTGCACCTTCGGCCCGGCGGCCACAGTCTCCTTCGCCCACGTCAACTGCTCCTCCGTCGGATGTCGCCACTTCAATGTCGGCTCCCGATACCGCGCATCCAAGGTCACATCACCGCGATACTTCAACTTATCCAGCGAGCCAAAAACCTTCTCCGCCACATCATCCGCCACAAACCGCATCTGCTCATAAGGCTTCTGTCTCGGCCGCGGCTCTCGAAAATTGATATTGTTGATGTCACCACTCGTCCCATTCGCCATCAGCGCCACAAACGGCGGGTCATGCTCCTCTCCCTTCACCAGCCGCGCCAACTGACGGCAATACATCCCGTAGTAATCCGCCGAAATGTCCCCGCTGCCCACCCCACCCACATAATGCAGCGAATAAGCCGAAAACACGGAAATGAACGAGCCGCCCGGCTCCCGAAAAGCAAACAATGAGATTGTCGGATCAGTCGGCCCTGCCGGCTCAACCAGATTCTCATTCCCCGCCCCCGGATTCATCTTCACCATATCAATGCCGCCAAACGGGTTCGCCGGCATCGTCCCCGGCTTCAAATACCACCGCCGATTGAACACATGCTCCGGTGCCTCCACCGTTCCAAACGCCATCTCCGCCGGCCGCAAATTGTGAATCGCTCGCGCCACGCCATCTGCAATCCTCCGCGCAACAAAACTCTGATAATCATCCAGCTTCTGTTCGTACTGAATTCGATCTTGCCCCATCGCACTCGATGCCGAATGCGTATGCGTCGCCGAAATCAGCACCTGCGAAGCCGGAATCTTCGACCGCTCCGCAATAATCCGCCGCGCCTCGTCGCTCACCAGCCGATGAATTCCCAGCAAATCACAAACAACCAGTGCCAGTCGCGTCTTTCCGTCATCCAGCACCAAACACCGCGCATGAAGCTCATCATGCACGTTCGTCGATGGCAACGGCGAAAACCCGCCCACAATGCTTTCGCCCAGCGGCGGCGTAATATTGCTCGCGGCTGCTCCAACCTTAAACGACTGCGCCTGCAGCGCGCCATTCGTGACTCCCACGTCCACGACGCTCAGCAAAAACGCGACGATCCACAAGCAACGTGACATCTCAATGGCGTCCTTATTCAAGGCCGCAAAACGGCTGTGGAAAGTATGATAACCGCCCGTCCCACGAACGAAGAGTAGCGGCAGGCAACCGAAATGAAATCACGCCGCCCGCTTCGACGTGCGGAGCATGGCCAGACTGGCATAGCAAGCTTCGCGGCAGGCCCGCTCGCGCGGGTCATCGAATAAATAGAAACCCATCTTATTGGTGACGTAGGCAAAACTCAGTCCAGCGACTGGATCGGCCATGCCAAAGCAGCCGCCCGCGCCCGGGCAACCAAAAGCGCTTGCGTCAACGCCAAACTTCATGGCCCGGCTCGGCCGCGAAAACCCAAACCCGTAGTTCGTGTCGATCGTCAGCACAGTATCAATCGTTCCGCCGCCCGGGGCAACTGCGGGGGCGAATAACTCGCGTCGCGTCTCAGCCGAGATTCCCAATTCCCGTCCGTCGCCGGCTAGCGCACTGTAAATCTTGGCGATGGCGCGGGCCTGCCCAAAACCATTGGCGGCCGGAATCTCCAATCCTCGATACGCCGAGCCGCCAATATGTGCCGGATTATGCAAACCCAAGATGTTGACCGAGCGCGCCACCAGCGACCGCGGCCAGATTCCCGCCAACACCATGGCCGGCGGCATCGCGCCCAAATGCCGCAGCAGCGCCAGTCGGTGAAAGCCATCCGTGACGGCCAGTTCCTCATCAGCGACATCCGCCGGCAGTCCAATGTGGAACTCGACGTTCAGCGGCCGTGCAATCTCATCTCGGAAAAACTGCCCAATCGTCCGGCGCTGCGGATCGACCCGCCGCAGAAGCTCGCTTTGATACCAGCCCAGCGTCAACGTGTGATAACCGTGTCTCGCGCCCGGCATCCATGCGGGCCTTTGCCGAGCGAGAACCTCAGCGAGCTTGTCGGGGCTGGCCAGCAAATCCACCGTCAGCGGCTGATCGACTGAAATCAGCCCCGCTTCATGATTGAGGAGCTGCCGAACGGTAATCCGCTCTTTGCCAGCCTGGCCAAATTCTGGCCAATAATAGGCCACCGGCGCGTCCAGCTCAAACAACCCTCGACTATGCGCGACCACGAGGGCCGCCGCCGCCATTCCCTTGGTCACCGAGAACGTCAGCGCCAGTGTATCCCTATCCCACGTCGCGCCCGCCGCTCGCTTCCCGCCCCATAAATCGACAACCTTCCGCCCCTGAAAATAAACGCAGCAGCCGGCCCCTTTTTCGTTCCGTCGAGTGAAATTCCGCTCGAATTCGGTTCGCACCGACTCGAACTCAGGAGCACAGTAGCCGTCGCTAAACATTTTAGTGCGCTCGCCTCCGAAGCCGTCGTTCAGGCACGTGTCGGCCGCATATTAAAGCAACTTTCGCGCCCGGCAACTTCGCCAAGGCCGCAAATGCTACCAATCGCGTCCCAAACCTCCAACTACAATCACTATTCCGCTCGTCCTAAGCGGCCCTGCCGGGCACTGTTTTTGCGGCATTTTCCATTCGTTCCATTGTTAACGAAATTTGACAGGAGGCTAGCGTGTAGCAATAGTTGCTACTAACCGGTGGTAGAAGGTGCGCCTTCGTCAAAACACAACAAAAAACTGGCTTTTCGCGCTCTTCTCATGCTCCGTCGTTTACTACAACTAGTTCCCGGTGTGGCGCCCCAGCCGCCGCGCGACACTTACGCTCGAACCTCGCCGCTAATCCTCATCAACGGCTTGGCCGAGCAGAGCGAGAGCTGGTATCACAATCGCGCGGAATGGCAACAACATTTCGAAGTCCACACGCCCGGCGTCTTGGTCTATGACGGACCGATCCTGCAGCAACGGCTGGCCAGCCAATTGCCGATTTCGGTTGCCTTTTTGAAGGACCGTCTGACCGAATACCTTGAAAAATTCGTCCAGACACCGCCCTATCACCTCGTCGCCAGCAGCCTGGGTGCCCAAATCGCCGTCGAATATGCCAGCGAGCGGCCCGAAACCATCGACCGACTCGTCTTAATCTGCCCCTCCGGCATGGGGAGCGAAGAGCGGCTGCCGATTATGAACGGGGCCAGGCACAAAGACTATCGTGGCCTGGTCGAAAGCACATTCCACGACCCCCGGCTCGTCAGCCCCGCGGTCATTTCCTATTACGAACGAAAATTCAAGTCCAAAGCCTGGCGGCGAGCCCTGTTTGAGACGGTTCGCGGGACGAAGAGCCATTCCGTCCGTGAACGTCTGCCCGCGATCGATCGCCCCGTCCTGGTCATCTGCGGTCAGCAGGACCGTATTGTCGATACGCCCGTAACCCAAAAGGCCGTCGCTCCACTCCCCAATTATCAGTGCATAACCATCGCCAATTGCGGCCACGCGCCCCAACTCGAGAAGCCGCAATTAATCAATCGACTGATAATTCAATTCCTTCAAGGCCAGAGTTCGCCGGACGCGACTGACACGAACTTGGCCACCGCCGACCTTGCGTAGGCGAAGCCGTGACTAATTAGTTACAGTAGGGTGGGACCAGCGAGCGCAGCTCGCGCCGGCCCACCATTTCGGTGTGACAGTCCGATCGACGGGGTCGGGAGTCGATTGCGCTCCACACGATCCATGACGCAAGATTCCCGCCGCAATCGACTCCCGACCCCTTCACGCTCCGCGGCGCTTTGGTTGCTTCTCGCTGCCGTGCTGCTCTTGCCCCTCGTCGGCTTCGGCGTCGTGCGGGCCATTCGCAGCAACGCCAACGATGTCCGCGACTGGGTTCCTGGGCATTATGCCGAGACTCGCGACTATCGCTGGTTCCGTCAGCACTTTGGCAACGAAGACTTCGTCGTCGTCAGTTGGCCAGGCTGCACGCTTGGCGATCCCCAGTTAGCGCAATTTGCAATCCGGCTCCGCGAGCGAAACGACCTTTATGAGCAGCGCGGAGCGGGCGCTCCCTTTCGGCGCGTAACGACAGGCAGCGAGCTCGTCGCGCAAATGACCGCCGAGCCCGTCAGCCTCAATCGAGACCGTGTAATCTCTCGCCTCACGGGCACGATCGTCGGTCCCGACAGCCAAACGACCTGCGCCATCATCACGCTCAACAACTTGGCTCAGGGCCAGCTCAAACCGGCGCTCGCTGAAATCTACGCAGCGGCGGCGGATGCTGGAATCGCCGCGGATGTAATTCATTTGGGCGGTCCGCCGGTCGTCAACGCCGCCATCGACCGCTCCAGCTCGCAATCACTGGTTCGATTGGCCGGATTGGCGGCCTTGATCGGCCTGGTGATTGCCTGGCTCTGTTTTCGCACGCTGCGCCTGACCGCCGTGGTGTTCATCATTGCCACTTATAGCTCAGCCGCCAGCCTGGCCATTGTGCCTCTCTGCGGCGTTCCCCTCAACGCCATTCTCATCACCATGGTGCCGCTCGTGTATGTGGCTGCCATGTCCGGTGCCATCCATCTAGCCAATTACTATCTCGACTCCATCCAGGAAGCTTCGAGTAACCCGATTCGAGACGCCGTTCGCCACGCCGCGCTGCCGCTCGGCCTCGCTACGGCAACCACCGCCGTCGGCCTGCTTTCTCTCTGGTTCAGCGACCTGGCCCCCATCCGCCTATTTGGCTTGTTCTCGGCCATCGGCGTCGGCGTTGCCTTGGCGATGCAGCTCGTCCTCTTGCCCGCGCTGTTAGCCGTCTGGCCAGCGAAGGCCAATCCAGCCGCAGTGACTGTCAACCACTCGCCCGATGCCGCCGCGGCGCATCTTTCCCCCGGCTGGGAGCGTCTCTGCCAGCTTGTCGTTCGCCGTCATGCCTTATTTGCGGCCGTTTGCCTCGCCGCGTTGGCCGTCAGCGGGCTGGGACTGCTGCGCGTGCAGACATCAATCCAGGTCATGCGCCTCTTTTCGCCCGACACACAAATTATCGCCAGCTATGCCTGGCTCGAAGAACACCTCGGAGCCCTCGTCCCGCTCGAAATCGTCATCCGCTTCGATGCCTCGAACGATCAGACCATGCTGCAGCGAGTGGAACTGGTTCGCAAGCTCGAACAGACGATCAAGCAACTGCCCGACGTTGGTGGCTGCCTGTCCGCCGCCACTTTTTCGCCCGAAACCCATCTCAGCGGCGGCTCGCTCCGCAGTTTCGTAGTCAATCGCCGCCTAACCCAGGCCCGACCGCGACTGATCGATGCCGGCTTCATCGTCGCGGAGAACGACGAGGACCTATGGCGCATCAGCGTCCGTGTCACAGCCGCCAACGACCTCGATTACGGCAAGTTCCAGCAAGAGTTGCAGGCTCACGTCGAGCCCGTGCTGACCGACGCAAAAGCGGGAGGAACATCTGGCGTCTCCGCCACCTTCACCGGCGCGATTCCCATCATTTACAAAGCGCGCCGCTCACTGCTCAACGGCTTGGCCTACGGCTTCGGAACCGACGTCCTCCTCGTCGTCGTCGCCGTCGTCTTCCTCCTGCGGCACTGGAGCAATGGCCTTTTGATGCTACTCACCAGCGTCTTCCCCATGTCGATTTGCTTTGGCCTCATGGGTTGGCTCGGCGTCGTCGTGGATATCGGCTCCGTGATGACCCCCTGCGTCGCGCTCGGTGTCACGATCGACGACGTAATTCACTTCCTCCTTTGGTTTCGCCGCGGCATCCAGCGCGGCCTCTCCGCCCCCGCGGCCGTCGAACTCGCCTACGCCGGCTGCGCCCGCGCCATGGCGCAAAGCTGGGGCGTCATCGGCCTCGGCCTATCCGCCTTCGCCCTCAGCACATTCATTCCCACCTTTCGCTTCGGCGCCCTCATGATCGGCCTCCTCACCGTCGGCCTCATCGGCAACCTCTTTTTCCTCCCCGCTCTCTTAGCCGGCCCCCTCGGCGTCCTCATCGCTCAACACGTCCGCCGCCAGCCCTCGCCCGAGACGCCAGCATCGCGTGAGACCAACGTGTAGGGTGGGACCAGCGAGCGCAGCTCGCGCCGGCCCACCAATGACCTGTATCCCCGCGAGAATTTCCCAAAATCTTCTCCAAATCCCAAGAATTTCGTCCGTCCGGTTTTTCGCCATTTTTGCGATCTAGCTTAGGGGGCCAATCACGCGCGCTGGAGGAAGCACCCTCCGAGGCCTATCACGTATCCCTTTCGACTTACCAGCTCACCAAAAACTCACCACCACGCCCAAAACGCTCACCAACCGCTCACCACCACCGAAATGACCAGGGATACGAGCAATAGCAATTGGAATCAGCCCCTCCATATCCCCCTCAGCTTCACCGACGCCATGCGCGGCCTGTTAAAGGTCGATCCCAAACAGCTAAAGAAGAGCGGGTGGCTAAGAAGAAGGCCGCGAAGAAGGTGACGCGGAAGAAGGGCTAGTCGCACCAGCTACAACCGGCGAGGTAGTGGCCATTGTCCATGCTCGCGACTCTGCAAACGACCGCCTCGCGAGTGCGGTCTGGCATCTCTAAACTAACTCGCTGACCAACGGATAGCGGCACGGAGTACACGACGCCGACACCGACTCCCGATAGATCGTGAATAAGAAGATGGCAGATTCTGGACGTTTCTGACTCGTTCCCTGATGACGGATGAATGGTTA
The DNA here is from genome assembly GCA_036496265.1 of Pirellulaceae bacterium. Lineage (GTDB taxonomy): Bacteria > Planctomycetota > Planctomycetia > Pirellulales > Pirellulaceae > CAYLLN01. The sequence goes on from DASXLL010000008.1 coordinate 28,392, forward strand.
TCCGCACCGACATATGCAAGGCGGTTCGGGCGGCCTGTCGCCGTTCAATCGGTGAGCTTTGATCGGTCTGAGTCGCCATCCCCAAGCTTAGAACGCGATCGGGTGTAGTTGCCACCGATTACGGGGGTCCGCATCTGCATTATCGCGATGACTGATACGATCAATCGGCAGCCTGAAAATCACACTGTCCGAACGTGGGTGCGCAAAGTCGAACATTCCGAATAAATTGTTCCCAGTTGCTCACCTTCCCAACCAATCGCCCGTCGTTCCCACAACCGCCTTCCGCGCCCCGGCTAAATGGCATAACCTCAAACCTGAAACTTGAAACTTGGAACTTGAAACTCAGAACCCATGGCCAAAACCGCAATTACACCCACCCGCGCCGACGACTATCCCGAGTGGTTCCAGCAAGTCATCAAAGCGGCTGATCTGGCCGAGAATTCCGACGTCCGCGGCTGCATGGTCATCAAACCCTGGGGCTGGGCCATCTGGGAGAACATCCAGCACGGCCTCGACGGCATGTTCAAAGCCACGGGCCACGAAAACGCCTACTTCCCGCTCTTCATCCCCCTCTCGTTCCTGCAAAAAGAAGCCGACCACGTACAAGGCTTCGCCAAAGAGTGCGCCATCGTCACGCATCACCGGCTGGTGCAGACCGAAGACGGCAAGCTCGTGCCGGACAAGAACTCGCAACTCGAAGAGCCGCTGATCGTGCGGCCAACCAGTGAAACGATCATCGGTGCCATGTACGCCAAGTGGGTCCAGTCCTATCGCGACCTGCCAATCCTCATCAATCAATGGGCCAACGTCGTCCGCTGGGAAATGCGCACCCGCTTGTTCCTTCGCACCGCCGAATTCCTCTGGCAAGAAGGCCACACGGCTCACGCCACTGCCGCCGAAGCCCAAGAAGAAACCATGAAAATGCTCGGCGTCTATGCCGACTTCGCCGAGAACTGGATGGCCATGCCCGTCATCCAAGGCGAAAAGACCGCCGGTGAGCGATTTCCCGGCGCGGTTTCGACCTACGCCATCGAAGCCATGATGCAAGACCGCAAAGCACTTCAATCCGGCACGTCCCATTTCCTCGGCCAAAATTTCTCCAAGGCTCAAGAGATCAAATTTCAGGATCAAAACGGCCAGGTTGAATTCGCTTGGACGACCTCGTGGGGCGTTTCTACTCGCCTCATCGGCGGCCTCATCATGACTCACTCCGACGACGACGGTCTCGTCCTTCCGCCGCGCATGGCGCCCAAACACGTCGTTCTGCTGCCGATCTATCGCAGCGACGAAGAAAAAGCGTCGGTCCTCGAGTATGTCAACTCACTAAAAAAGGAACTCGAAGCCCAAGAATTCAACGGCGGTAAAATTCGCGTCATGATCGACGATCGCGACATCCGCGGCGGCGAGAAAAACTGGCATCACATCAAGCGCGGCGTTCCGCTCCGCGCCGAGATCGGCCCCAAAGATATCGCCAAAAACGCCGTCTTCCTCGCCCGCCGCGACACCGGTGAAAAAACCGGCGTGGATCGCGCTGAATTCGTCAAAACCATCGCCCAGCGCCTCACCGACATTCAAAACAATCTCTTCCAGCGGGCCACCAAATTCCGCGACGACAACACCAAAACCATCGACACGCTCGACGATTTCCTCGCCTACTTCACTCCCCAGAGCAAAAACGAAGACAAACCCGAAATCCACGGCGGCTTCGCCCTCTGCCACTATTCCGAAGGCCCCGACCTCGACGAGTTTTTGAAAAAGCACAAAGTCACCATCCGCTGCATCCCTCTCGCCGGCGCCAATGGGCCTGGCAAATGTTTTCTCACTGGCCGCCCCAGCGCCAAACGCGCGGTTTTCGCCAAAGCTTACTAGATTTTCATTTGTTCGGGACCGCGCTGACGATTCGCTCGCAGTAATTCTCGCGGCACGCCTTTCGCACACCTGAACTGTTTTGAGTCCGCAAATCTGCGGCCGTCACCCTCTCGGGAAGCCTCTAACAAGTAAGACAACGCTTATGAGCGCCGATAAAAAGAACCGTTTCCGCGACATGCTCATCTCACTCCGCGAGCGCGCCCGCGGCGAGGTGAATCATGTCGTGCTGGCCATTCAAGAAGAAGTCAACGTCAACGCCAACACATCCGCTGCGCCCGTTCACATGGCCGATATCGCCAGCGAAGCGGTCGATGCCGATGTGCAAGTGCTGCAGAATGAGCGGAGCATTTTGGACGACATTAACGCCGCCCTGGCCCGCCTCGACGATGGCACATTCGGCAAATGTACGGAATGCGGTCGTGGAATTTCCGAAGAACGTCTCAAAGCAATTCCCTACGCCTCCGCATGCGTCGAATGTGCCCGAACGGAAGCGAATCGCAGTTACTAACTCCGACACAGGAGAACCACCATGCGTCTCTCCGGATTCGATGCCATTGAATTCGCCGAAAAAGAAGGCCTCACGCTCAACAAATCCGCCGACAGCATCGACGATGGTGCGAGCGGCCTCACGATCGCTGAAGCCGAAGCGATCGCCGACGACAGCCCCGAGCTGATTTGGGTCGATGTCGCCGCCGAAGAATACTACGGCGAGCAGCGCAACATGGAGCCAGGCACCGAACCGGCCCGCTCGCCGCGGCTGGCAGGGCAGCGACCAGATGAGTTGTTGCCCGGCCAGAATAGTGGTCCAGCCGCCCGTGACGTCGGCGCAATCGGTACGGCAGGTGGCGGTTTGGCCGCCGGAGGCCTGGGGGGAACCAACACTCCCGATGGCTCGCCCGACGATGACAAAAACCTCGAAGACGCCATGGCCTACGGCTACGAAGACACCGCTGGCGACGAGCAGATGCCCAACGAGCCGCAGGCCGGGCGCTCCGGCGGTGCCGTCGGCGGTACGCCAGCGGGCAAAAGAGCCCGTCCCAAATAGAGAGTTGTCCTTAAAAAAACTCGCTCGCTCTTGGGCTTGATAATTGCTAGTTCAATAGTTTGAGTTGACCGCGGTGGCGCTGGCACAAGCGTTGCACCTAGGTCCGCTCCCTTGTCTTTGGGCGTTATTGAAAAGAGGTTTCCATGTCGGCACTGCTGTCCCCTCGACCCGTCACTCATGAATCCGCCGACCAGCAACTGGCCCGCAGAATCCAGCGCCAGCTTGCCGCGGATTCGCGTGCCGTGTCGCGGCTGCACATAGCTGTGGATGGCGGCGTTGTGACCCTCAAAGGCGTCGCAAACTCCTTCTACCAAAAGCAGTTGTGGCTCCACGGTACAATGCAAGCCGCGGGCGATACAACAGTCATCAACGACGAAATCTCCGTCACCGCTTACTGCGAAGACACCGATTTCGGCTGGCGAGATTGACGGCTCTCATCACAAAATGGGAGGGCGAAGCTCCTGCTGAGCCTGTCCTGGAGAGGTGATCTGCGATATTCCTACAATGTCGCGACGCAGTGACAGCCCTACGCCACTTCGGGCGGCTGGGGCGACATTCCAAACGCCGCCCTGTAATCGGCCAAAATTACTTCCTGCTTTCGCCGAACTGATTCTTCTGCCGCCAGGCACAACATGGCCGACCAACGGCCATCGTCGCCCGTACACGGCGGCTCCTGCCCTTCGCGAATTGCATGCGTGAACGCCACGATTTCGTCAGCCAATTCCAGTAGCTCGCCCGTTGGTTTCTCGAACGTCATTTCCTGCACGGAATCGGCGATTCCATACCGCAACGAAAACACCGGCTTCGGCGACCGGGCATCCGACGCGCTCCACTGCGCCCAAATCGTCCCCTTCGTGCCCGACACTTTGACCGTCTGATGATGCCCGAATGCCGACAGCGTCTGCACGATCACCGCGTAAGCATCATCCGCAAAACCGATCGTCGCCGTGAAATGATCGTGCAAGTCGCCGCGCGCCGCATCCCGCGCGCTCGCGCGGGCATAAACCGACACCGGCTCGCCGCTGCCGCTCATATACCATCGCGCCAGATCAAAAAAATGAATCGGCTCCTCGAGTATCCAGCTCCCCACGCTCCCCCGCTCATACCGCCAGCCGCCGGAGCCCTGCCGATACGGAAATCGCGACAGCTCCACCAGCGCCGCCCGCGGCTGACCGATCGCACCCTCCTCAATCAGCTTCCTTACTCCGCCCCACAGCGACGATACCCGCAGCTCATGTCCCACAGCCAGCACTAAATCATGCTTTGCCGCCAATCCGACTAACTCATCGCACTCCGCCAGCGTCAGCGCCATCGGCTTTTCCAAAAGCAGATGCCGCTCCGACCTCAACACCGCCCGTCCCACTTCATAGTGCCAACGGTTCGGAATCACTACATCGACCGCATCAATATCGTCCCGCGCCAATAGCTCGCGATAGTCGCCATAAATCGCCGCCCCCGGATGCGCCCCCCGCGCCGCCTGCTGCGATGCCTCCGACAGCACCGCAATCGCCCGCAATTCCGCCCCCGGCGCCGCCGCAATCGCCCGCGCATGATGCGCGCCGAACAATCCATAACCAATCAAGCCAAACCGAATCGGTGGATGAGTCATATTTCGTCCTGTAGGGAACGCCCTCGGTGGCGTTCCGCATGCCGCCAATGGCTTTCCGCGTCTGCAATTACCTGACTCTACGACGCCAGCGTCGTGCCTTTCGTCTCCGGGCCAAACATGGCAATAACCGCGCCGACCAGGAACAGAAAGCTCAAACCCGTGCCGACCGTCTCCAGCGGCACTTCATACTGCCGCGCAAACGCATTTAAGATCAGCACCGCCGCCGCGGCAATTCGTCCGCAGTTGAAACAAAACCCCGCGCCCAAACTTCGCATTCGCGTAGGAAATAACTCAGGAAAATAAATCGCATAGCCAGCGTGCATTCCCAGCGTCCAAAATCCAAACAACACCAGCAGCACCCAGACAACGGGCGTCGGCCAATACAGATAAGTTTGAAACATCAACAGACCCATGATAAAGCCGCCGCAATGAAACAAGATAAACGCCTTCTTGCGGCCCAGTCGTTCACAAATCGGGCCAAACGCAAATAGTCCCAAGCCGCCGCCGGTCGCCCCCAGCAGCATTCCCAACATTTCAAATCGCTTGAGCTCGTTCTCTTGCCGCTTTCGAACAGCCTGCACAATTTCGGCGCTATCTTTCCCTGCAGCCGCCGCCGAGTAGCCCGCGCCTTCCGCTTCCCGCTCCATTTCGATTTTTGCGCGACGAAATGCCATTTCTTTGCCGTGAATATGCACCCCCCAGAACGTCGATAGGCCAATCACTGCCAGGGAAAAACCCAGCAGCGTCTTGCTCCCGATTCCAGGCGCAAACAATTCAGCAAGCTGACCGCCCAGGCTACGCGGAGTTCTGGCAACCGCTTGACTCGCAGTCCATTTAGCCGGCTCTTTCATCTGCCAGCGAATCCACAGCGTAAGCAAAGCGGGCAAGGCACCCATAATAAATGCCCGCCGCCATCCCCAGTCGGGGTTGGAAACGATGAAATACCCCGCTGCGACAGCCAGGTAGGTTCCCAGCGTGCTCGAACCATGAAAAATCGCGCCGGACCAAGAGCGTGCCTTCGGCGGGAAAACCTCGGCCACCAGCGCGCTAGCCACCGCCCATTCGCCGCCGGTGCCCAAAGCCACCAGAAAACGCAGCGCAACGACATGCCACCAACTTTGACAAAACGCGGTGAGGCACGTGAACAGCGAATACATCAGAATCGTGAACGTCATCGCTCGCACTCGGCCGATGCGGTCCGCCAACGCCCCGAACAGCACGCCTCCCAGTGCGCCGCCGGCTAAAAACGACGCTAGCGCCAAATATTTGTAGTAGTCCCGTTCCCCTTCGCTCGCCGAGGGGACAAGGTCCGTCAGCATCTGCTTTTCGCTCGACAGCAGCACCTGCCCTTCGAACACATCGAAGATCCAGCCCAGCGAAGCGATGATCAGCACCAGCCACTGATACCAGGTGATGCCTGAATACCAAGGCGACCCGTTCGTCAAATCAGGAGAGCCGGTGTTTTGCATGTCGTTAATCCGAAGTTTGGTTCCCAATTATGACGAATCGCCACAGCATGACTACGCGCTGCTCGCCAGTTTGGTCAGATTGCTTGCCGAACCCGCCTGGCAACTTTTTTTGCTCATTTCGCGTCCGCTAGACCGCTTTTCCCGCGCGACTTAGGATTGGTTCTTTGGCAGCGTAGCCACCGCCCCCACGCGGCGTTTGCAGCGTAGCACAACCGGCAGCCGAGACGCACTTAAATCGCTACGTCGCAGGAGTTTGTGGAATGTCGAAGCCAGATCCCCCAGCCGCCGGCCCGCCCGCCGTCGAGCAGATTTTGGGGTATCTCAACTTCTCCTCCGGCGCCGCCGACGTTCAATTCCTCGGCAATCTCAATCAACTCTTCGAATGGACCGCCACGCAGCGCTCCGGCTCGCCCGTTTGGCTCGAGGCCGGCCGCCTGCTGACCGATCGCCTGGCGGGACTCCGCACGTCGTCGGCCACATTTAGCGATGCCGAGCAAGCCGCGGCCGTGCTGGAGCTCGTCTTCGACCAAACGCTCCCCGCCTACCGCCGCTTCCATCGCGACCTGCTCTTTCACCGCACCGACGATTCGATCTTTCGCCCTTTCTTCGTCGGCCGCGTTTTCGAAGCCGTGCTGAAGCAAGGCCCGCCCTGGTCCGAGCGCGACCGCATCGCCGCCGCCGCCGTCGCCCAACTCAACGACTACATCGGCCATCGCCCCGTCGCCGCCCTCGAATCGCAAAAGCTCGAAGCCTACAAGCACGAATTCGTCCGCCCGATACCGATTTATGTCCGCGGCGCCGGCGTCTCGTTTGGTCCCGAGCGCGAGGTCGTCGTCGCCGCGCTCAAGCTGCTCGAAGAAACCGACGACGACCTCCTCCGCCGTGCCTATTTCAATCCCGAGCAGCTCGACGAGCTTTCCATCGACCCGCGAGCCTACGATTTCGACCATCCAGCCAACAAGCGTCCCAACTATCACTTCGGCCAGTGGGATCCGCACAAGATCGACAACAAAGGCCGCTTCCGCCGCTTCGTCGTACAACAGGTCACGCTCAATGCCCTCATGCGTCGCTTCACCGACGCCCCCGACATTCCGCACGCAGAATTGCTCGTCGAAGCCGCCGCTGTCCTCGCCGGCACGGTCCTCATGGCCAGCGGCATCAGCGGCGAAGGCCCCGGCACGTTCGATTCATCGATGACGCTCTCGAAACTTCTGCCGCAAATCGCCCGCTATCGCGACGAATTCTACGAACGCCTATTCGCCAAGATCGGCGGCAAACATGCCGAGCGTCTCAAGCACGAAGCGGCCGAGCGGCGGCAGCCCTTCGGCGGCGCGCGGCAACATCTCAACGCCCAACTCGCCCGCCAGCGCGCCTCGCAGCTTGAGCATGTCCATCTGGCCAAAATCTTTGCCCGCATGGGCCAGACCGCGGCTGCCCAGCATGAAGCCAGCGTCGTCCCCTGCGCCTCGGCCCGCATGCAGTGCCAGATCGACTGCTTGCTGACCAGCGGCCAGCTCGCCTGCGATCGCGGCCAATTGGAAGATGCGGCTCAATTCCTGCCTAAAATCGTCGATCTGCTCAAACGAGCCATTCACTGCGGCGCGGTCATCGACCCCTGGAACATTTTGGGTTTCGACGCCCAATACAGCCTCTTTCCGGCCTTGGAAAACAGCGTTCGCGACCACCGCGCCGATGAGCTCGTCGCCTTGATGGATCGCCTCTGGGCCCTCTATTCCCGTCTCTGGAGCGAAGCCGCCGCCATCGACGATGCCGAGCTTTCCGCCCAGGTCTCCAAGCAGTTCAAGGAAATCGCAATCTGGTGGCACAAGTTCGCCGTGCATGAAGTCTCTAGCGTCGAGGCGGTTGAGTCGCGAACCGTCTATCGCGCCGCCGAGCGTGTCGCCAAAGCCATGAATGTTTGGCACAAGGGCGGCGCGTCGTCCGGCGACGTCGCCTTCTGGGCCCCGCACGCCGAAATGTTCGATTCCGCCAAGGCCTACGCCCTCGTCATCGAAACGCTTCTCGACCGCGGCGATTATGTCGCCACGATGGCCCTTCTCATGCACTGGTTGTCGCAAGCCGACGCCGTGGGCCTCGTCGAAGCCGACGCCTCCTGGCACGACCTCGCCGAGCGGTGGTTCAGCGAAACCACCTCGCTTTCCGGCCTCGACAAAACCGACGCCACCGCCGCCTGCAAGCGCTGGGACTCCGCCCGTAAATTCCTCGACTACTTGGAAGCCAACGCCGAATCCTATTGGCGTCCGCCGACGTTTAATCTCGGCACAGCCGGCGGGAAAAACGGCAACGACGCCGCGACCGGCGACGATGACGACGACGCCAATCGCTTCGAATCGGCCTACGAAGGCATGGTCTTTCGCGATTCGACCGACGACGGCGTCGAAGGCTCGATTTTTGAAACGGACGAAGGCTCCAGCGACGAGCTCGTCGCCGAATCGCGCCGCGTTGCCGAGCGGCTCGACTTTCTTTCGACCGTCGCCTCGCTCTGGAAGCAAATGGCGATCAGCCCCGCGTTTCGCGCCGTCGCCGATCTGGCGCCCGGCTCCGCCGAGCTCGCGCCGCGAGCCTCCACGATTCGCCGCTGGATTCAGCAAGCCGAAGCCAACCTCACCGCGCTCGCCGATCTCATGGCGGCGATTCGCCACTATCGAATTTCACCACCGTCAGCCGATCACGACGCCCTCGTCGAATACGACCGCCGCCGGATGACCAAGGAGTCGTTGCAGGAGCGGGCCATCGCCACCAGCGTCGAAGTCGCGGGTGCCGTCCGCCTCCTCGCCGCCACGCTGCACGTCGTTGGCGACGCGCCCCAAGTCGCCGACGAAGAGCAGCGGCAAATCATCTCCCTGCTGGCCGCCTTGCTCCGCCGCGATCCGGCCGCCGCGCGGGCCCTTTGCCCGCCGCTTCGCAGCCTGCTCACCAAACAAGCCCTGCTTTACGTCCCACTCGCCAAAGGCGGCCATCCCGACGAAATCGTCGCCGTCCGCGTCCGTCAGAATTCGCTCCAAGAGCTCCTCGCCTGGCTCCCCCGCCTCGGCCTGTGGGTCGAAACCTGCGAGCTGCTCGAAATCGCCCGCCAAATGGAGCGCGAGCATCCCGTCGGCCCCGGCGCGGTCACCGAATACGACGAGCTCTTCAAAATCGGCTATCGCTCGATCGTCGAAAGTCTCGTCATCTCGGCTGAGAGCTGGCCGGAAGATCGGGGCGACAGTGAGCCGCGGGCCGACGCCCTCGTCTCCTGCCTCGAAAAACTCACCGAATCACTGCTGCAAGGCTGGCTCGGCCACAGCCGCACGTTGCGGTTAAGCGTTCTGGAGCGCATTCACGATCGGGCGACGTGGAAAAAAACGGTCGCCTTTATCGAGCAATACGGCGAAGAAATATTCACGCAGCGGTTTTTGAATCTCGGCAACATTCGAGCCATTCTGCACCAGGGCGTCGCTCACTGGCTCACCAATCTCATGGAAGAGCCGCGCGACGACGCCCCGCAAAAACTCCTCACCGATTTGGAAGGTGGGGCGTCCGTCGAGGAAGCGGCGGAGCATCTCGGCCTTGTTTTGGAATCGATTGTCGAAAATTACGGCGAATATCGCGACTACAACAGCACCACGACCCAATCCGACCGCGGCGAATTGCTCTACATGCTCCTCGATTTTCTCCGGCTCAGGTCGCGCTACGACCGCGTCTGCTGGAATCTCAAGCCCGTCGTCCTGGCTCACGAAATCCTCGTCCGCCGCAGCGAAGACGACGCCGCCCGCATTTGGCGGAAGGCGCTTACCGAGCGAATCAAGGACGAAGCCAATCAGTACCTCGTCAAACTCGCTGAGCTACAAAAAAAATACGCCATGCGGATGCCGACCGTCGCCGATCGCCTCGCGGAGAGGTTCATTCGCCCACTGACGATCGATCGCATTCGCGCCCTCGTCGCCCCTGCCATCGACGAAGCCCGCGAGGGGGGCGAATCGCCCAAATTCGAGATGCTCCAGCACGACACCGAGTATCTCACCCGCGAACCCACCGGCGTCGGCCTCGACGTCCCCGCCTGGCTCGTCGCCCTGGAGGAAGAAGTCGAAGACGTCCTGGCCTCCGACGACCGGCAATGCCGCGAGCAAGACCTCGCCGCCGTGATTCCTCCGCTGCTCCTCTCGTTCGACGACGCCCAGCGCCAACTCGACGAATGGGCCAGCCGCCAATCCAATTAGTAGGGTGGGCTGTGCCCACCACATTTCGCCGGCCGCGAAGCGCTATCTCACTCCCAACTCCACCAGCCGCTTCTCCGCCACCGGCTTCGCCTTTTCCATCATCTCTTCCAGTTCCACCGGCTCGCCACCTCGGCGCTTGCTCTCATCCGCCGCTTCCATAAACGCGTAAATCTCCAGCGTTTCTTTTTCCGCCACCGGCGGCTGCTTGGTGCGGAAGAATTTGATGATCTCGACGATCAAGGGCCGATAGCCGGCCGAATCGCCGACGGGGCCTTCGCCTTTATCGCCGACGGCCTTGCCCACATAGCCCTTATCCTCGCGATAAGTCCCAATGCGACCGCCAACCCACTCCCCAACCACCTCGATCTTGCCTTCCGGCGTCGTCTTCCGCGTCGCCGTCTCGCACCCAGTCCCCATCACGGTGAATAGCGACTCGCACCCGTGAATCCCGTACCAGAAAAGTTCGGGATGCGTCTTTTCTACGCTCGCCGGGCTCGTCGTTTCAGCCTTGCTAATCTTGCCAAGCGAACCATTGCGAACCGCTTGCGTCTGCTTCCCATACCGCAACGATGACGACGTAAACGTCGGGCAGTTATATTTGTACGCCGCCTCGAAAATTGCGATCGCATCCGCCAGCGACGCCGCAATCGGCTTGTCGATAAACGTCGGCTTGCCCGCCTTGAAACACTGCAGCGCCTGCTCCAGATGCGGCCGCCCGTCATTGGTTTCGAGCAGCACGCAATCGACTCGCTTCAAAAGCTCATCGATCGAATCAACAACTTCCACCCCCAGCGCCTTGATATCTTCCGTGTATTGGGGAATCCTTTTCGTGCTCAACTCAATATCCGGGCTCCCGTGCGGATATGCCGCCACGACCCGGCAATTGGCCAATTCTGGTACGACCGGCTTCTCGGCGTTCAAATCCTTCGTGAACGCAATCGAATGCGACGTATCCAGCCCAATAATGCCAATCTTCAGCGGCTCCTGGCCAATAACAAATGTTGCCGACATGAAAAAACCAAGAGCGACTAGATAAAGTGTGTTTTTCATAATGCCTCAATTTACCAACTAGCCGGGACCAAACTTGGTCCCGGAGACGTAGGGTGGGCTGTGCCCACCAATTGTGTTACCGACCAAGTTCTTTCAACAACGAAATCGCCAACTCCGCCATTTTTTCCCCGCCGCCAGCCGCCACCCGGCTGTTGACAATCTCATACGACCCCTCGGCAAAAGCCTTTTTCGTCGGCACATAAGCCGGGCAATCATTGGCCAACTCGACAACCAGCGTCGTCTTGAACGGCGACGCCTGCTTGATGGCCAGGCCAAGATCCACGAACACTTCCCCCGGCAGCGTGACGATTGCCGCATCCTGACTGAGACGAATCGCCACGACCTCGATCGGCACCTTTCCGTTGGCATATCGCTGCGAAACATCGACGATCTTGTTTGTCTCGACCTGTTCCAAAAACGTCAAATCGCGCGTGCCGATTTTCGCCATCCGGTCGTTTGCTTTCGTGACCTCGCTATCCGAAAAGTGCTGCGCCGGCACGTCAATCATCTTCTGCCGCACCGCCAACGACGGCTGCTGTTGCTCCACCAGCCGCGGAATGGCCGCGAAAATCGTGTCGCCGAGCGCATTGCCAATCCGCTCCGTCTCTGCAAGCCCTTTCAGCGGATTGTTATTGTGAATGTCGATGTGATTGATGTCGCCGCATGTCCCCGTGGCAAAGATCGAAACAAACGGATGCCCCATCGCGGCCTGCAATTGCTGCTGCACATAAAACGGATAATCTGCCGAGTATTCGGTGCCTCCCAACGTGTCGAGATGCAGCGCAAAGTTCGCCACGGACGCCAGCGACCGGCCGTTGGCCTGATCGGCGAACAGCAAAATATTGACCGCCGGATCGATCGGCCCCGCCGGCCGCACAACATCCGGATTGTTCCGCCCCGGGTTGAAACGCACCGTCCCGTCTTTCATATGGAAACGCCGATTGAACGCCAGCCGCGTCTCCTCGGCTGATCCCGCGGACAATTTCACCGGCCGTGCGTTCTTCGCCGCCTCCTCAATTGCCGCCGCGACCTGCTTCACCAATAACGCCGGATAATCGAACGACGTCGCGCTGTCCGTTTCCTTTTTTGCCGCCGCCCGCTCGTTCCACAACTTCGCCAGCGGCCCAGTAAATAGCGGCCCCGTATGCGAATGCGTCGCCGCCACCGAAATGTGCTTCGCCGGAATCCCCGTCGCCGTCTCCGCCATCGCCCGCGCCTGCGACGAAACTTCCGCCGGCATGCTCACAATATCGCACTCGACCAGCGCCGCCTTCACCTCGCCTTGCGCGAACACAATCGCTTTCGCCAACAGCGGATCATGCGTCCCCGTATTCCGCCGCTCGCTGTAGTACCCCGCCATCCGATAACCCAGCGGCGGCGTGATATCCACAACCGCCACTCCAGCGGCAAACGGCTCCGCGGCAGACACAGCAGCGCTCAATAAGCCAGCCAGTATTACGACAAACAATTGGCGAACACTCATCGTTGATCTCATCGGGCTATCGTCTGTTCTATCCGCGTTCATCGGTGAAATCCGCGGTTTTTTTGTCTTCCTTCATTCGGCTGGATTGTACCAGAATTTTATTTCTGCTCGCTGCTCTCGCCCTCCGACTCCGCGGTTCCAACCCTTGCCGCTACTAGCTTCTGCACAGCCTGCTTGAATTCATCATCACAGTCGATGGTTTTGGTCAGATCAAACAAATCGGGCACGAAAACATACGCCTCATTCAGTGCCAGTTGCTGCACCGCCGGCCAGAGAATCTTGGCGAACTCGGCGTGATTTTCAGACCAGTGCACCCAGCGCCGCCGATCGCCACTTTCCGCCGCATCGAGATACTTCATCAAAATCCCCGCATCGCCCGGCCGACGCAGTCGCGTCCCTTGCGAACCGACCAGCACATGCCACTCCTTCTTTCCGCTGCCAGCCGTAACGTACTTCTCAGATGTGACAAACTGCTCGGTCTCGCCGGTCAAGTCTTCATGCCGCTCGCCCGTCACCTGCACACGGATAATCGGCAGCTCGTAGTACGAATAGCTCCGCCGCTCGAAAGTCTGCGGGCAAAACTCCACGCCATGCACCGCGCCAAACAGCACCGTCGCGACGAAGACGAGCAACGTAACGCCTAAAAGCCCCACAATCGTCCAACCGATAATCGGGAACCACCGACGAGACGCGGAGCGCGAGGATTGGTTCGAATTCGACATCGTGTGCATTATCTATTGCCACCCGACATCGCGGCAACCGCCGTAACTAGGCCGGGCCCAAGCAATTGCAATGATTCGCGGCCCACCGAATGCCCGTTCCAAAATCGACGCTAGCAGCCTCTTGTTTAGCCTTGGCCATAGCCGCCGCGCCCGCCTATCATTCCCCGCTTCCTCTTCCCGAATCCTGCTCCGACCCCACTCATGCGTTTCTTTTCGCTCCGCGCAATCTTCCTGCTCGGCTTTATCATCGCCATGCCGGTCTTGGCTCTGCCCTCGGTCGCGCGACGAGTCGATAACTTGCTCTACGGCCCGCCACCCGCCGAGTTTGGCCGCGCCCCGGCGCCCCCGCTCGCTGAAGCGCCGCTTGCGCCAATGGCGCAAACGCCACTGGCTCCCTCGCCGGTCGCCAAATCGCCGATCGTCCCGGCTCGATTCGACGAGCCCAGTCCCGCGCCGCAATACCTCGTCCAGCCGGCCCAAGCCACCGGCCAATCAGCAGCGGCCGGACAATCGCCAACCGCCGCCATCCGCTACGAGCCAGCAACCCTTCCGCCCCTCCCCGCTGCGCCTCCATTTGCCGTGCCGGATGCGGGACCACCCTCCGACCCCAAAATCGACGAGCGAACGATCGCCCGCTTGCAGCAAATCCGCGAGCGACTGGAACAACTTGGCGCCGAATATGTCCTCGTCGATATGCAAGACAGCGGCCGCTTTCGCTTTCATTGCCGGATGTTGGTCGATCCACGCACGCGCTACTCGCGGCCGTTCGACGCCACCTCATTCGACCCCATCGTCGCGGGCGAACAGGTCCTGGGCGAAGTCGAAAAATGGCGACAAACCGCTTCGATTAGCCCTGCCGTTGCCACGCCGTAGAATGACGACGGTTACACACACGATGATTTTTCACTTTTGATGCACATCGAATCTGTAAATCGATTCGCGAGAGCTTACGGTCGGCAGTCGGTCATTATCGCCGGCGCGGTCGTTTCGCTGCTCGCTATTTGCATCGCCGCCGCCTACTTCGCTTCTCAGCAGCCTCCGCGCTTTTACCGCCAGGCCATGACCGCCTCTTCCGCCGACGCACTCCGGCACGGTGAGAATTTTGAACGCGCGGCCCTCGACCTTCACAACAGCGCACAACACCTCGGCCGCTGGGAAATCTCGCTCACTGCCGACGAAATCAACGGCTGGCTGGCCACCGACTTGCCCGCCAAGTTCCCGCGGCTGCTGCCTACAGGCATCTCCGATCCCCGCGTCGCGATCGACGGCGATGTGTTTCACCTGGCCGTGCGCTATCAGCGTGGCAGCGTCGATACGGTGTTATCGATCGCCGGCGAAGCCTATTTGACCGCTCAAACCAACGAAGTCGCGATTCGGCTCGACAGCGCCCGCGCCGGCCTCGTGCCCATTCCGCTGGGCCGCGTAATTCAAGAAATCAACGACCGCGCCGAGCGAGCCGACGTCAATCTGCGCTGGACCGAAGTCAAAGGCTCGCCCGTCGCGCTGCTGCGGCTGCCGCTCGAATCAGACAACTCCGAAAGGCGTTCTGTGCTCGATCGTCTCGACACGCGGCCGAATCAAATTCTGCTCGCCGGCCGCACCGAATTGCTGTCAGCGCCTCACGATCACGTCGCAGCGCCCGCTACCGCCGGTCAATCCGACAAAACAACGCGCCAGCGCTGAGGCTCGGCATCATCTTGTTCCAAAACCAGCCGCCCCCGCAGCTTTTCGCCGGTAACTAGAGCCACATACCGCCTCGGCGTCGTCTCAAGCCACCCGAATTCCCCCCGATCAATGCGCTCCACGCTGCCGCGGCCGCCCAAAATGGGTCCTTCATAATCGAGATAAGTAAGCCGATGATCTGCCAAACGCTCCGCTAGCACTGAGTTATCGATCGTCGGCAGTTCGGCTATGGCCCATGTCAGCAAAATTCCTTCCTTCTCCAACATCAAATCCAAATGAGTGCCGCGCGCATAGCCCGCAGGCGTTTGATGCAACAGCACGACAAATCGGGACATGCCAACATCGTATCTGCCGCACTACTACATGTTTAGTGCCCGGTACGAGGTGCTCGGTACTGAGTACAATCCAACGGTAGCCGTGCGTCCGTTGCCATCCGACCTTCATTCCGCATTCCGCACTTCTCACTCTGCACTTCGCATTTCCCCATGTCCGAACCCTGGACCGTCCTTCGCCTTCTCACCTGGACGACGGACTACCTCAAATCAAACGGTTCCGACAGCCCCCGCCTCGACGCCGAAGTTCTCCTCGCCCACGCTCGCGGCTGCGAACGGATCATGCTCTATGCGGCGTTCGATCAAATCGTCGATGACGAAACCCGCGGCAAATTTCGTGAGCTCGTCAAACGCCGCGCCACCGGCGAGCCCGTCGCCTACCTCATCGGCCGCCGCGAATTCTATTCCCTCAACTTCCGCGTCACGCCCGACGTGCTCATTCCCCGTCCCGAAACGGAATTTCTCGTCGTCGCAGTTCTCGATGCCTTGAGGGGCATCAGCAATTCAGCCTTCAGCCTTCAGCCTTCAGCCTTCCTCGTCGCCGACGTCGGCACCGGCAGCGGAGCGATCGCCGTAACGATTGCCAAGCACGAGCCAGCCGTTCGAGTGCTCGCGACCGACATTAGTGTCCCAGCGCTCGCGATTGCCAGAGAAAACGCAACCACTCATAGCGTCGCCGACCGCATCGAGTTTGTCGAAGGCGATTTACTAACGTCTTTACCTGCCAAACCACGCTTCGCGGTCATCGTCAGCAATCCGCCCTACATCGGCGAAACAGAAATCGCCACTCTTGCTCCTTCCGTCATCAACCACGAACCCCGCCACGCACTCATCGCCGGCCCTACCGGCACCGAAATCATCGAACGCCTGCTACCCCAAGCCGCCGACCGCTTACTACCCGCCGGCTGGCTCATCCTCGAAGTCAGCCCCACGATCGCCACCCGCGTCCTCGACCTCATCGCCGCCAACGGTCACTTCGAAGCCGCCACCATCACCAAAGACCTGGCCAACCTCCCCCGCGTCATCAAAGCCCAACGAAAGCCGTAGGGTGGGCTGTGCCCACCGCCGATCGCGTAGGGTGGGACCAGCGAGCGCAGCTCGCGCCGGCCCACCATCTTTGATTACACCAACCCGCTCAACACCCCATCCCCGCAATAATCCGGATTTCCAAACTTCTCGATGTGGTGCCCAAAGCCATGCGCCAGCGCGAGCAACAGCCGATTGTGCGGCACGCGTTGGTACCTTAGCGCGCGGCCCATCTTGAAATCCAGCCCGTTCCCCACCATCACCCACGGAATATTGTCCAGCGTGTGGCTGTTGCCCTTGCCCAGCTCGTTCGTCCACAGGAGGACCGTGTTATCGAGCATGCTGCCATTGCCTCCCGGCTCCGGCGTTTCCGCCAATCGCTGCGCCAGATACGCGAACTGCTCGCAGTACCACTTATTGATCTTCGTCAACTTCTCCTGCGACTCTGTCTTGCTGTCTTCGTGGTGCGACAGCTCGTGCTGTCCTTCCTCGATCCCCAGCCAGCGAAAACGAGCGCCGCCCACGGAATTGGTCATCTGCAGCGTGGCGATCCGCGTGAAATCAGCCTTAAAGCTATCGACGATCAACTCAATCTGCATCTTCGTGATCTTCGGAATATTGTCGTTCTCTTCCTTCACCCCCGGCTCCAACTCCGGCACAGCGTGGCCCACATCGTCGCCCCCGGAGCGCAGCTCCTGCTCAAACTCGCGCACGAACGTCGCGTGCTCTTCGAGAAGTCGCCGGTCCGCCGGGCTCACGATGCCGCTGACCTTCTTCAAGTCTTCTTGCAGCTCGTCGAGCACGCTCTTCAAGCTCTCCCGATCCTTCGTCCGCCCATACAGCTTCTGAAACATCTGATACGGATCATCGATCGGCGTTAGCGGCTTATTCGGACCGATGTACGACATCCGCGTCCACGTATCGGCCCGATCCGGCACCATCACACCGAATTCCAGCGAGCCAAACCGCGTTCTTGTTGCCGGGTTCGCTTGCAGAAAATTTTTGATCTCCTGATCCATCGAGATGCCGCTGGACCAACCGGCCGGCGTGTGCGAGCCGCCCTGAATATTCCCGGGAAACAGCTCGATGCCCGTCAGCAGGCACCCGATGCCCCGCATGTGGTTGTCGCCGTCCCCGCGTATCCGATCGCAAACGCCGTGCAGCGTCAGCATCCGGTCCTTCAGCGGTGTCAGCGGCAACAAGCTTTCCTTCAGCGTGAATTCGTCACCTTCTTCATCCGGCCAAAAATTCCACGGCACGACGCCATCCGGGCTGAACATGACGATCAACCGCTGCTTCCGCGCCTGTTGATTCGCAAAACCCAAGCTCGGCAGATTCAGTACAAACGGCAGCGCCGCCGCGCTCAGGCCCGCATCCCTCAAAAATTCGCGTCGTGAACGGCTCATCTTCATCTCCTCGTAGGGTGAGCTGTGCCCACCATGTTTCACGGCGCCATCGCCGCCGTCGTCACAATCTCCACCGCCATCCGCCGGATATTGCAATCGTTCTTGCTAAACGTATCCTGCAGCTTCGGCAACGCGTCACCGCCATAAGCTCGTATCGGCTGCTTAATCATATAGTGAAAAAGCTGTTCGACGAAAGTCGCACGCGTTTCCTCACTATCGACCAGAAAATTGGCCAAATCCCGCACGCCGTGAAACTTCACCAGGTCCCCCGACCGCGTGCGGTAGCCGCCGCTAGCGTCAATCGGCTTCCCCGCGTCCTCCGTCCGAAACCGGCCCACCGCGTCATAATTTTCCAGCGTAAAACCCAGCGGATTGATCATTGCATGGCACGACTGACACGCCTCCGGCTTCGTCTGCAACGTGATCCGCTCGCGTGTCGTCAAATCCTTGTGCAAATCCAAAGGCAGCGGCGATACCGCCATCGGTGGCGGCCGTAGCGACCGGCCCAGCACGCTCCGCGCAATAAACACCCCGCGGTGAATCGGTGAGCTCGAAGCTGTATAGGCAAAACCCGCCATCAAGTACGGATGCGTCAGCACCCCTGTCCGCTCCTTCGGATCAAACGCCATTTTCACAAACGGCGCATCCAGCGGCAAATCGGGCCGATAAAGCTGCGCGAGGCGACCATTGAGAAACGCCCAATTCGCCGTTAGCAGTTCACGAAAGTCCGATTTTTCGCTCCACACGACGTCATCGAGAAACAAATCCAGACTCGTCCGCAAGTCAGCCGCTGCCTCCGGCGTGAAATCCGGGTACCGCTCTTTATCTTTCGCAATCTCCGGCGGCTGATCCACCTTCAGCCACTGCAACAAAAACTCGCGAATCTTCGACCGCGTCCGCGGATCATCAATCATTCGCTCCGCCTGCGCCGCCACCTGCTCCCGCGTCTGCAACTTGTCTTCCGCCGCCGAACTGAGCAACTCCCCATCCGGCACCGAATCCCACATCCCAAACGACAACCGGGAAGCGATCGCGTACGAATCCACTCCCCTCAACCCCGAGTCCCGAGCCCCGAGCCCCTCACTTGTCTCCCCCAGCTCCCGATACAAAAACCGCGGCGTCTTCAGCGCCAACAGCACCACCCGCTTCACCGCCGTCTCTTCGTCCTTCGCTTCCGCAAACTGCCGCCCAACAAAAAACTCCTTCTCTTCGCTCGTCAGCGGTCGCCGAAACGCTCGCTCGACGAACTTGCTGCAGAAATCGTCGATCGTCTTGGCCCGCTGTTCCGCTGTGTCTGGAGTGCGATCATCATCGCCCCGCCCCCGGCGAGTATTGCGAAAACTCGGGCTATTCGGCGCTCGGATCCGCGGCTCATTGACTCCCGCTAACTCGACTCGCTTCGTCGAGACATAAGCAGCCACTTCCAGCGCCGCATCCGTCGTCGCATTGTCCCACGCCCGCGAAATCGCGTTGCCCCTCTCATAGCCGACGCTTCGATCATCCGGCGGAAACTGCGTCGTCAGCACAAATCGCTCCGCCGCATTCCCCGGCGACAAACACCGCGCCGGCGCCGGCTCCAAAACCCCGTGCGGCTGCTTCCACAACAGCCGAATCGTCGCCCGCTGCGACACCGGCTTCGTCTTCTGCTTCGCCGAGTCATCCACTCCCTGCTTCGACTTCGAAAACTCAAGCTGAATCGGATACACCCGGCCGCCCAGCAGCCGAATCGTCGCTTTGTAATCCGTGTCATTCCCCGACTTCACCCACGCATCGATCAACGACTGCTCCATGTCGTTGATCCATAGCCGGCACGCATGCTCCGTATGCACCACAAATTCATAATCGCCCGTATCCGGCGCAAACACAGTCCCTTCCCAGTGAATCGAAAACTCATAATCCTCCGTCTGTCCCGGCAGCGGCGACACCGTCCCAAAATCAAAATTCACCAGCTCATCAATCCGCTCCTCAACCTTATCCTCCGGCCGAATCCGCCTCCCCTTGTAATACTCCGCCTTCAGCCCCTGCCGCCTACTCTCCCTCTGGGAGAGGGCCGGGGTGAGGGCCTCCTCCTTCGTTTCCTTCGTTACCTTCTGTTCAATTGCCTGGGTGAGGGCGGAGGCTTTGCTCCCCTGCTTCCGAAAGCTCCCCACCAAATCACTCACCGCATTCTGATACTGCCGCACCGTCAACCGCGACAGCTCCACCCGCGCCGGCCGATTCCGCTCTTGCGCCACCGGCGAATAAAACGCATCGTGAATGAAAGCCGAAACCAGCAGCGAATCTTCCGCCCCAATTTTCTCCGGATGCTGATACGGCATCGTCTTATCAATCAGCCTCGCCAGCTCCCCCACCGACAACTCCCCAATCAACCGCTCCGGATACTCCTCATCGCTCCCCTCGCCCTCTTTCCCATGACACTTCGCACACATCTCCGCATAAATCTGCTTCCCATCCGGCGCAGCCGACCACACCGACGCGTCGCCAAGCGAAACGAAAACCACCATGCACAGCAGAACAAAAGGAAACGACCGACAAACCATAGTGCTTTGGCAGCTCTTATATTTGGGGGGTTATGGAAGAACAATCTTAAACACAGATCTCCGCGACCGCCGGCCCTGTGCCGGCGGGGCGCTCACTGACAGGCTACGTCGCGAGCCAATTGCGAACGAGCCTCCACGATTGCCGTCATCCGTTTCTCGATCACATTTCATTCCGTCGCGCATCTACCGTCCTGCAGCCGCAAAGCGGCGAAACTCGATAGCCCAGGGCGCAGCCCTGGGTAGGCAATAATTATGACCACGTTAGCCCCAACGGGGCGAAACAAACGTCTGGGTGGCTGTGGGTCGCGAAGCGAACCACAGTCGAGCTGAGCGGAATAGCCAATGTTCACATCCATCTTGCAACACTTTTCAAACAGGCCCAACGATCTGCAGCCGCAAAGCGGCGAAACTCGATAGCCCAGGGCGCAGCCCTGGGTAGGCATTAATGAGGACCACGTTAGCCCCAACGGGGCGAAACAAACGGCGGGACTGCCAATCCATCGACCGGCGGCAACAGGCAGGAAAGAAAGCCACCCACGGCAACTTTCTTTCCCTCCAGTCTACCGCCCCACCAAAACCCCCGTCAATTGTTCCGCGAAAGTAGGCCGGCGAGGCCCTTCGCCGGCCTGACCCGCCAATAAACAATCCGCCTAAAACTGCCAGCCAAACGCGCACAAAGATCACGCCAATTCCCGAAAAACTCAGCAAAACCGCCCCCGCGCCCCTAAAATGCACCCATGCGCTTCCGCCTCCGCACACTGCTGATCGTCTTGGCGATTGGGCCGATGATGCCTGCTCTTGGCTGCGGCAAGAGCCGACCGACGCCAGTGCTGCCCGAAGCACAATCAGCCGCTCTAGATCATGGGCAGCATTTTGAGTTACTTTCGTTGGAACCAATGGCGCGTGACGTGGACGACGGCGATAGGTTTCACAACTGGAAGATTCTCGGCAAAGCAGTCATTGATGATGAAGGGAGAGAAACCCTCGTTGCGGCCCTTAAAAAAGGTGTGGCGGAGGGAGGCCCCGTTGCGAGCTGCTTTGAGCCCAGGCACGGCATCCACGTTGAGCACCAAGGTCATACCTACGATTTTGTGATTTGTTTTAAGTGCCTATGGGGTGAAGCGTACGTTGACGGGGCCGCAGTAAACGGTGCTATTCCTGTCTCGCGCTCGCCGCAGCCGACTTTCGACGATGCCCTTCGCGGCGCGGGAGTACCACTACCAACACCGTCGAAGGCCCAGTGAGGACGAGGTCGTCATGTTCCGTTTCACGATCCGAGACTTGCTGTGGCTGACGCTTGTGGCCACTGTTTGCTGCGGTTGGTTCGTCAGCCAGAGAAGCGCCAGCGTTCGTTATCAAGAGCTGCGAATTGAATTGCAATCGGAAG
>DASXLL010000009.1:0-65859 GCA_036496265.1 Pirellulaceae bacterium
GGCAATTTTTGTACCGATGTACAGTATTGGTTTTGGTGGGTAGTGGGTTATTAAGTGGGCCTGCTACGGCACATCCTGCTTGCTTGGCGGTGCCCATCGTTTGTCGCCAGTCCGGGAATATCGCCAGGCGCTTGCCGTCTCTTTCGCATATTCGATCTTGGAGCTGTCGTTCGGAAAGTCCAAAAGGAATCGCTCCATGAGTTCCTTATCAACCTCCAAGCCGCGAAGTTCAGAATAGCAATGAATCAGCTGTTTTCTTGCCGCAAGATTATCCGCCCACCACGCGACGGCCAACGCCACCACCACCATCAGCCACAGCAAGTCTCGGATCGTGAAACGGAACATGGGAGTTGCTAACCGGGATGAATATGGTAGTCCGGTTCGCCCCGCATTTTCGGATTCGTTTGCGATTTGAGCAGCATTCGATGCCAGACCGCAAAGATAGAGAGGAACGCCAACCAGCCCAAAACGATTACTGCCCAGTGGCTATAGACGGTCAATGCGATCATTCCTGGTACGGCGACGGCCAAGACGATTAGCAGCGTGCGGAAACGGAAGCGCATGGCGTCATTTTAGCAGTGGGCGGTGGTGGGAAGGAAAGGGAAGTTGTGAAGATGTGCGAAGGGTATGAGGGGGTATGGCGTCGTGATGAAAACGCGTAGTGGTGTGTCAATTATATGAAGTGGGGCGGTTTACGTTGTTAGTGGCAAGGCCGAGGGGGGAAGCTGGCTGTGACGGTGTTGGGAACGCTTTGGTGGCGCATATTGCGCCCTTTCAGGGCTGTGAATGATTTTTCGATTTGCAACCCAGGGCGGCGTTCGCTGCGCTCGCTTGCCCTGGGCTAACGAAGGTTGCCGCGTTGCGGCAAGCGGGGCGAAAAATGTTTGGTCAGTGCCTGTTGTAGCGCATTGAGCGCGGTTTTGCGGCCCAGGTCGGCCAAGGGCCTGGCCGACCTACTTTAGGTGGGCCGGTGCGAGCTGCGCTCGCTGGTCCTGACCTACGAGAGCTGGTCCCGCCGTAGCGAATGCGTCACATGCCGCAAAGCTTTCGCGGAGCGAAAGCCGACAATGGTGGGCACAGCCCACCCTACGAGGCTCGCCATTTTAGGCGGCGTCGATGGTGATGTGGTGCCAGCCGTTGTAGAGGTAGCCTTTGAAGTTCCAGTTGCCGGTTTTGGGCATGGTGTGGGGGGAGTCGGAGGCGCGGACGGCGAGGTCGTGTTTGCCGGGCTTGAGATCGAGGTTGGCGGTCCAGTGTTGCCAAGTGAAGGGGGCGGGATTGCCGATGAGGCGGGCGGTGGTCCAGGTTTGGCCGCCGTCGGCCGAGACTTCGACTTTGTCGATTTTTGCTGCAATGTCGCCGCTGGGGAGGGCGTAGCCGCTGATGCGCGTGGGGCCGGCTTTGACGGTCGCGCCGGCGGCGGGAGCGCAAATGGCGGCGTTGATGGGGAAGCTGTAGATCGGCTCGGCGGCGGCGGCTTCGTCTTTGGAGTCGGACTGGACGAGTTTGTAGGCTTCGGCGACGTAGTGATTAGGTGATGGTTTGTCGCTGAGCGTGATTTTGGTGAGCCACTTTACGCTGCGGGCACCGATGTAGCCGGGGACGATGGAGCGGAGGGGATAGCCGTGCTCGGCTGTCAACGGCTGGCCGTTCATCGCGTAGGCCAGAATGGCTGCCTTTTGCTTCCGGCTGCTTGTCGCCTGCCACATTCGTTCGAGCGGAATCGAGCCGCCAAACGGCGCTACGCTGCCGTCCTTCTCTTTGATCGGATCGAGCCCTTCGAACCAAACGTGCGTCGCGGAGGTTTTCACGTTGGCTCGCGTCAAAACGTCTGCGAGCGCAACGCCAGTCCAGTTGGCGTTGCCGATCGCCCCGGCGTCCCACTGAACGCCACCTACCGCCTTGATAGCGCTTAGTTCCTGGCGGCGGTTGCCCGCGCAGGTGAGCGTTGCTTCCACGCTGATCTCCGAAAAACGATCTTTGAGATCGTCGAGGGTCAAGGTCAGCGGCTTATCCACCATTCCATCGACGGTCAGCTTGAAATCTTTCGCCTCTACGCGCGGAATGGGGCCGTGGTTGCGGACGTAGAAGTGTTTGACGGGCGTGATTTGGTCGGCGACGAGGGCGAGAAGGCGCGGTTCGGCGTTGTAGGGGTCTTGGCTGCGGACGATGAGGTCGGCCTCGGCGGCGAAGGCTGGATTCGCGCGGAGGAGGGCGAAGGCGGCGAGGGAGGAGGAGGTGTGGAGGAAATGGCGGCGGGAGAGGGAGGGCATGGGGAGGCTCCAGGGGAGTGCGTGGTTGGATTTTAGCAAGAGGCGCGAGGCGTGTTGAGTCGTCGTGGGCGCGGCGGGCGGAGAAGGATTAAGAGTAGGAGTAAGATTAGGAAGATGATTATGAGTAAGAGCAAGAGCAGGATTAGGATTGGTCCTACTCTTACTCTTACTCTTACTCCTCCGCCGGCGGCACGGTGGGCCGGCGCGAGCTGCGCTCACTGGTCCCACCCTACTGCATGGTGGAGAAGAAGAAGCGGGTGAGGTGGAAGAAGACGGGGGCGGCGAAGCAGAGGGAGTCGATGCGGTCGAGGACGCCGGCGTGGCCGCTGACGAGCGTGCCGTAGTCTTTGACGCCGCGGTCGCGCTTGATGCCGCTCATCGTCATGCTGCCGGCGAAACCGGCGAGGGCGACGAGGCCGGCGATGGGGCCGGACCAGTAGAGGCCGAAGGGGGTGGCCCAGGAGAGGAGCATGGCGACGAGCATCGTGCTGAGGACGCCGCCGATGAGGCCTTCCCAGGTGCGGCTGGCGTTGATTTGCGGGGCGATGACACGCTTGCCGACGAGTTGGCTCCACATGTACTGGAAGACGTCGTTTAGCTGGACGATGAGGATGAAAAAGAAGAGGAGGCTGGCGTTGCTGCCGGGGACGGGAGCGCCGGCGGCGGTTTGGCTGATCGTCCAGGCGGTGGGTTTGCCGTCGGGGCCGGGAGTGGTGAGGGCGAGTGAGAGAATTGCTGGTGCGTGGCTCAAGCAATAGACACAGATCAAAAGGCCGGCTTGGATTTTGGCGACACGCTCGAGGAACCGCTTGGGGTCGCCAGCGATGGCGATGCGGGCCGGGATGAAGAGCGAGGCATAGACGGGAATCATTACCGTATACACCGCGTAGAGGCCGAAGCCGACGAGAAAGTATTGCAGCGGCGTGAAGACGACGAAGGTCCAGAAGAGCGTGCGATGGTCGCCGCGGCGGGTGGGCGTCATCGTGATGAATTCGCGGAGGGCCCAGAAGGAAATGAGGCCGAAGAGGACAACGGTTGCGACATAGCCGAGGAGGAGGCCTGCAATGAGGACGACGAACATCATCCACCACGCGCGAACGCGGAGGTTGAACGTGCGGATGACCGCGGGGTTGGCGGTGCTTTCGGGCTGGCGGCGGAGGGCGCGGCCGACGAAATAAGAGGCAGCCAGGACGCCGAGGACGACACCGAGGAGGATGTTGGTGCGCGGGTCGAGCCGGATGTTCGGGCCGAGGGGGGGCGGCAACTGCGACAGGATTAGTGGAATGAAAAGCATTCGAGTTAAAGCACCAAATCACAAGCATCAAATCTCAAACAAATCCTAATACCGAAATAAGAATGATTTTTCTCGATTTGATTTGAATCATTTTGTTTTGGTGATTGGTATTTGTTTGTGATTTGGAACTTGGTCATTGATCATTCGTGCATTGCACAGTTCGAACATCCTCGGATTGTCAAAACTTTACACGTCCTTCAATCGCCTCACGGCGTCGCGGGCGCGGTTGAGGAAGTCGAATTTGTTTTCTTTGGGCTCGAGCCACATGGGCGGGCCAATGGTGATGCAGCTTAGCAGTGGCACGGGCAAAAATTCGCCGCGGGGGAGGACGCGATTGAGGTTGTCAATATAAACGGGGACGAGCTCCAGGTCCGGCCGCTTCTTGCTGAGATAATAGAGGCCGGATTTGAAGTCTTGCAGGTCGTCGCCGGGGTTGCGGCCGCCTTCGGGGAAGACGATGAGCGAGTTTTTTGTGCCGATCTCGCGGATCATCAGATCGACGGGGCTTTGGTGGACCTTGATTTCTTCGCGGTCGATGAGGATGGCGTTGAAGCACTGGGCGATGTAGGGGCGGACGCGGCCTTTGGCCCAGTAGTCTTTGGCGGCGACGGGGCGGGTGAGGTCGCGAATTTCGCCGGGGAGGCTGGACCAAAGAACGAGGGCGTCGAGGTGGCTGGTGTGGTTCGCGAAATAGACCCGCTGACAAGTGTCGGGCTGACATTCGTGCCAGCGCAGCATGGCCCCGCTGAGCAGTTTGGCGACGGCGGCCAGGACGGGGGCGGTGAGGTTCATCAATGTAGGTCCGGCCTGCCGAGGCGGACCTCATTCGCAGCGACGACGCGGTTCGACGGGCAAGGTCCCGCCCGGCGGGCGAGACCTACAGGGAGCAACAGTCGGGGCACTCAAGCGTAATTCGTAACTGGGCAGGCGGCAATTGCGGCCATGCAGTCGTTTTTATCGGTAGAACGCGGTCATTCCAATCGGCAGGCGGCCCAAGGCTCGGCGGGAGCCTCGCCCTCACAAGAAACGGCTGATTTATTCGGAAGTTCGGCCGGTGACGAGCGCCGGCAGGCTGGTGCAGAGGAACCAGGCGCGGGGGGTGGAGAAATCGAGGAGGGCGGCGAGTTCGCTGGCGGCGGAGGCGTTGCCGCCGCCGGCGGGGGCGCGGCCAAACAGAAAACTGTCTGAGATGGAAACGGGTTTTTTGAATTTGACGATCTTGGTTTTGTCCTTGGTGAGGCTGGCGAGCTCGAGGGCGCGGTCGATGGCGTCTTCTTGGAAGCCGATTTTGTCGATGAGCTTGTTTTCGAGGGCTTTGTCAGCCGTAAAGATTTCGCCGGTGGCGAGCTTGTCGAGCTCGTCGGGGTTGGCGGCGAAATGTGGCCGGCCTTCTTTGACGATGGATTTGAAGCGGAGAAACATGTCGTTGATGTGCTCTTGGATCAGCTCGCGCTCCTCGGGGGTCATTTCTTTGGTCATGCTGAGCATGAGCTTGCGGGGGTGCGTGGCGAGCGAGTCGTCTTTGATGTCGAGGCGGGCGAGGAGCTTGCTGATGTCGTAATGGGGGATCATCACTCCGATGGAGCCGGTGGTGCAGGTGGGCTCGGCGAAGATGGTGTCGGGCGTTTTGCCGACGGCCATCGAGACATAGTAGCCGCCGCTGGCCGCCATGCTGCCCATGCTGACGACGAGGGGCAGCGATTTGTCGTCGCGGAGTTTTTTGAGGTGGTGGAAGATGTAGTCGGAGCCGCTGACGGTGCCGCCGGGCGAATCGACGCGGAGGACGATCGCTTTGACGTGCTTGTCGGCGCGGACCTTGTCGATCTGATGTTTGACGTAGCCTTCGCTTTCGAAGATCGTGCCGGAGACGGTGATGATCGCGATCTTGTCGTCGGAGGATTTGTCGCCCGAGACGAATTTTTCTTCGATGCCGCCGGTGGTGTCGAAGTAGTCGCCCACCGTAACCAACAGGAGGACGCAGACGACGCCCATGATGATGAAGCCGAGCCAGCCGATCCAACTCCAGAGGCGGGAGCCGAAGGTTTGGGTATAGACGATGATTTGCGGCTGGGGGCCATAACTGGGCTGGATACTCATAGGAACTTCCTCATTTCAATTGTGATCAGCCATCAATTTTAAGCCGCATCGTGCCAGGTAACCAAGGAGAGGGAACCGCGAAGTACGCAAAGAGCGCAAAGAGATTATTTATGAATATTCTTCGCGCTCTTTGCGCCTTCGCGGTTCATTTCTCTTCGGTTTTTATCAATTGGCGCCGGAGAGCTCGGCGGAGTCGATTTCGCGGCGTTGGAACCAGAGGTGATGGTTGAAACGGGTGTCGTCGAGTTGGGGGAAGTCGGTGCGGAGGTGGACCCCGCGGGATTCTTCGCGGAGGAGGGCGGCTTGGATCATGATGCGGGAGAGGGTGAGCATGTTTTGCAGCTCCCAACCGGCGACGTCGTCGAATTGGCGGGCGAGGACATAACGCCGCCAGCCATCGACATCGTCGAGGGCTTCGACGAGCCGCACTTTGTTGCGGCGGACGCCGCAGTTGCGCCACATGAGGCTTTTGAGTGAGTTGCGGATGTCGGCGAGGTCGAGCGGCTCGGCCGTCGGTGCGATGACTGCGTTTTCGAGCGGATAGACGCGGTAGTCGGTTTCTGTTTCGAGCGCGGCGGCGGAGGCGGCCGCGCCGGCGTGAGCGCCATAGACGAGACCTTCGAGCAGGCTGTTGGAGGCGAGTCGGTTCGCGCCGTGCAGACCGCTGGAGGAAACTTCGCCGGCGGCCCAGAGGCCAGGGATCGTGGTGCGGCCACTATGGTCGATCGTCAGACCGCCGATCATGTAGTGAGCGCCGGGGCGGACGGGGATTTTATCGCGGGTAATGTCGATGCCGAATTGGAGGCAGGCGGCGGCGATGCCAGGGAAGCGTTTTTTGACGAAGTCGCGGTCGAGATGTGTCACGTCGAGATAGACGCAAGGGTGTCGCGTTTTTTCCATCTGCGTCACGATCGCTTGCGAGACGATATCGCGGGGGGCAAGCTCGGCACGTTGGTCGTAGCCCGGCATGAAGCGAAATCCGTCTTTATCGACGAGCCAGCCGCCTTCGCCGCGGACGGCTTCCGTGATTAAGCTGCGACTGCCGCCGGCGATGTAGAGCACGGTGGGGTGGAATTGGATGAATTCCATGTCGCGGAGCTGAGCGCCGGCGCGGTAGCCGATGGCGTGACCGTCGCCGGTGGCGACGGGCGGATTGGTCGATTCGCGGTAGATCTGTCCGCAGCCGCCGGTGGCGAGGATCGTTTGACGAGACCAGACGAGCATTTTTTCGCCGTGCTGGTTGGCGACGATTGCACCGCGGCAGGCCCCATCGCACGTGAGCAGGTCGATCGTAAAAGTGTTTTCCCAGACGCGGACGTTGGGTTGTTTTAGTGTGCGTTCGATGACGGCTCGCATGACTTCGCGGCCGGTCATGTCGCCGAGGGCGTGGACGATGCGGTTGTGGCTGTGACCGCCTTCGCGGCCGAGAGTGATATGGCCGGCGTCTTCGTCGAAATGTGTGCCCCATTCGATGAGCTCTTGGATTCGTTTGGGGGCCTCGCGAATGACCATATCGACGACGGCGGTGTCGCAGAGCGTGCCGCCGGCGACGAGCGTGTCGTTGACGTGTTCCTCGAAGCGGTCGTCGGGGTCCATGACGCCGGCGATGCCGCCCTGAGCGTAGCTGCTGTTGGATTGTTGGATGGCGTCTTTGGTGACGACGAGGGCGCTGAGCTTGGGATCGATGGCATTCGCGGCCCGCAGGCCGGCGAGGCCGCCGCCGATGATCAACACGTCGGTGAAGAAATGCGGCAGCTCGCGGGGGCGGAAGGGGACGAGGTAGCGGGGGGTGAGCATCGGGCGAGGGCGGAACTCGGAGTGCGGAGCGCGGAGTTACGGTGGTGAGATATCTGCAATCCAAGCAATGTGTTTGGCAAACGCTGTCGCGGAGATACTGTTGTGCAAACGCAGGTCAGCCGTGACCATTCGCCCGTTTAGTTGCACCGCCAAGGCCAAGTAGAGCGAGTCGTAAACGGTCCGATTAATCTGCTGCGCCAAATCTAACGCACTTGGTATCAGCGAGGACTCGGCATGGCGCTGGAGCGCCAGCGCCGGGAATTCCATTGCGATTTGCGCTGCTTCCGGGAAGGTCAATTGTGCTCGCTGAACTTTCTTCCAGAGAACGTTAGCAATCTCGATTTCAAAGAAGACCGCGAGTGTATGCAATTCGTGGGAAGGGCCGCGCCAGTAATGAGCTTCGAGCGAATGAACTTCGGGCACGAACCACTTTAGGCCAACGCTGGCATCGATGATGATGGTACTCAACGATCGCGGTCCTCGCGAATCAGGTCGGCGCTGTCCTCGAAGTGCCGACCTGAACTTGCCAGGCGGTTGTAAATCTCTTCAACCCTGGACCAATTCCTGCTGCCCGAATGAAGCAACGCTTCGGAAAGAATGCTTTTTGCTTCGTCCGTCGGAGTGCGCTGATGTTCAGCCGCTCGCTTGTCAAGTGCCGACAACAGCACGTCGCTTACATCACTTAACAAAATATCGGCCATCTCGCACGCTCCCTTATTCCGCTGGCATCATCCTATTACGATTTTATCTCAAAGGTTAGTGAATGACAGCCTGACTCTATCCCTGCGTCAGGACAGGTTCAAATTCGCCAGATACTCATCTAACGATTTTTTCAGGCGATTCTCCTCCTCGATTGTCGCCGTGGTTTGTTTGCGGAGGGAATCGATCTGGTCTTCCTGTTCGGTGAATTTGGTGACGTAGCGGCGGAAGAGGTCGGAGTCTTTGGGAAGCTCTGCCATATTCTCGCGGATGCGTTTTTGCTCGGCTTCGATGACGGTGATTTGCCGTTCGAGCTCCTGGCGCTTTTGCGTGGATTGCTGGATGGCGGTTTTCCGCTTGACGATGTCGCGGAGGGCGTTTTTTAAAGCGTCGCTGACCTCGCGAGCGCTCGTGAAGATGCCGATGCGGTTATCGTCGAGATTGGTGAGGGCGATGGACTCGCGCTGGGTGTGCTCTTCAGACACATCGAGCCGGGCGGGCTTGCCGGGATCGGCTGTGACGAGGAAACGGTATTGAGCGCGGGTCTTTTCGGCGGGCTGTTTGGGATCGACGAGCGTCCAGGGCTGCTCGATCGGATATTCGACGAGGACTTGCTTGGTCTTTTTGCCAGAATTCTTGACGGTGAAGCTTTTGGTGCGGGCGTGTTTGTAGCTGGTGATGAGCGTGCCTTTGTTGATCGTGACGCTGATGAGCGAGGAGGGCTGTTGCTTGATCGTGGGGGCGACTTCGGTGTCGAGATCGAGGGCGTAGCTGATGAGCCGCTCGCTGCCGGGCGGGAGATCTTGGATTTGGGCGTCGCCGGCGTAAGCGTCGTCGTCGAAGACGGTGATCGGGCCTTGCATGAGGTGCAGGTCGGTGGAGTTTTTCAGCTTGAGACCGTTGAGCGGGTGCTTGGGCTGCGTTTGCTCGTTGTAGATCGAGACTTTTTCGCCTTGGACCGATTCATTGACGATGGGCAGCATGGCGGACTTGCCGCGGGCGAGCTTGACCGGGGTGGCGATTTGGTAGCGGAAGAGCTCGCCGACGTTGGAGGCTTGGGCCATCGACTGAGTTTGCTGCATCGCCAGGCTCAAATTGCGGCCAGCACCTTCACCGCCGAAGCCACCGGCCATGGCGCCTCGTTGTCCTCCAAAACCGCCGCCTCCTGCCATGCCGGGCCGGGGTGCGGCTGGTGCAGCGGCGCGTGCCGGACTGGCGAATTGAGGTTCCCCTCTTCGCGCCATTTGCGACTGCAGTTGTTCCCTTGTGAGTTGCTCGCCGCTGGCGGCGCGGAATTCGGCGTAGGCTTTTTCGAGATCCTGGTCGTAGGTGCGGGGACGGAGCGAGGCGTAGAGCTCGGGCTTCACTTCGGGGCGATCGACGTAGAGGGGCTGATAGAGGTCCATCGTGAAGGAGATGGGGCGGCCACTGACGAGAGTGAGGCCGACGTCGGTCCAGTCGGATTCGGTGGTGTTTTCGACGATGGCCCAGCCTTGGAGAAATGGCTTGTCCTTGTCGCTGAGGACGAGGCGGTAGCTGGTTTTCCAGATGGGGGCTTCCTGGATGTAGCCGACGCGGACGGGGCGTTTGCCTTGGCCGAGGAAGCTGAGCGAGACGGCTTTTTTGTCGTTCGATTTGCTGGTGGCGAGGATGAGGAGGGCCTGACGGAGCTCTTTGTCGAGCTTGTCGTTCTTGAGCTTGATGCGGCCGACGCCGTCGAGCGCGACGCTGCGGAGGCCGTCGTCGGTGAGGAGCGTCAGAAACGCGGCTTCGACGGTCGCGCCGTCTTTGCCGGCGGGGACCTGGCGTTTTTCGACGCCGAGGATCGTGCCGGTGATTTTGGTGGGGGCGTCGAGCTCGATTTGCTCGCCGCGGATTTGGTTCAAGAGGTCGGCGAGCGTGGGATTTTGAGTCAGGTCAATGCTGAAGGTCGCGAGCGTTCGAGTGAGCGGGTCTTTGCTGCCGTAGCTGACGGTGGAAATTCGGCCGCCGCCTTCGTCCTGAAGGACCATGCTTTTAAGCAGGTCGTTGATGTCCTTGACGTCGAATTTCATCTCGACGTTGGCATCGCCCTCGACTGTGCCAGAGTGCTCGAAATAGGCGACGCCGGAGCTGAACATGACGACGCGGTGGATGGGGAGGTCTGCGGATTGGTCTTGGGCGGGGGCAATGGCGGAAGCCACAAGCAGGAGGAGATTCACCGCGAAGGGCGCGAAAGGACGCGAAGAGGGAGATTTGAGCCGCGGATGGACGCGGAAGAACTCGGATTCGGGAGGAGAGGGTGACATGGTGGCGGCTCCGAATGTGAAATTGCGGTCTCAGGATCAGACGGTTGACGGCTGCAAAGCGTTTTGTCAGGCCTGTTTGAAATCATAGGTGAGCAGGCCCTAAGCGGGGGGTTGAGGGTTTGGTTCGGCGAGATTTTCGGCGAGCGCGTTTAGGGTCGTGGAATGATGGATGTTGTTTTGCAGCAATGGGTTGTGAATATGAGTCGGGTTGTGCTTTTGCCGGTGATGTTGAGGGTCGCTGAGGGCGGTTTAGTGAGGGTGAGCAGGGGGCGCATGGGCGGGCATGTCGGCCACTCGTGTATGCTTCGCGTTGGTTGGCTTGTCAGTTGAAATACCGAGCGACCCCCCGCGCGACGGGCCGTCGGTGATGGAACATCTGTTTAGGCGGTTTGTTTCGCGGGGCCATGCAGACCCAAAGGAACCATCTTGATGCGGTCAACTGCCAAGGCATTAGGCAACGAGCAGTTTCCGGGCGGCTGCGGCGGGAACGCGAACGAGGACGAAGTAGTCGGAGGGGTAGAGGTAGTCTTCGCCCGATTCGTCTACGATGCGTAGGTAGCCCTCGGCGGCGGCCTTTTTGTCGGACAAGATGCGATAGAGCTTGCGAAGCACCAGATCACCGCAGCCGCCGCTGTTGAGGCAAAGGGCGGCGGCGACGGGGGAGCGTTTGGGGGAGAGGCGTTTAGGTGGGTGATGCTTCATATGATTGAAAGTACGATGGCAAAGTGCGTCGCGGTGAGCAAGTGGTACTGTGTGCTTGAGTACGGCATATTGAGCAGCAGCCGCAGAGCGGCAAGACATGAGTTCCCACGCGGAGCGTGGGAACTAGAAGCACAGGCGGCACGGAGCTGCGGCAGCGAACGAATGCCGCGGCCCTTGGCGATGGTTTCGATGTGGCTGATTTCGCCGACGATGGTAAAGTGCATCGCCAAGTCATTGTATCACGGCGAGAAATTCGTTGTTCTATGTCGTCGAGGTTTACGTGATGTCGCTGCCAAAAGTTGTTGCGGATACGCCGTTGGATGCGGTGATTGAAGGGTTGCTCGCCGGGAAGGTGGAAGTTTTGCCGTGGGAGACGGCGAATGAGCGGAGGGAGGATGTGTCGGCGGTTTATACGTATGGGCATCCGACGGTGGATGGGGGGATGTTGGATCGGCTGCGGGGAGTGAAGGTGATTAGCAACTATGGCGTGGGAGTGGATCACATTGATTTGAAGGCGGCGGCGGAGCGCGGGATTCCGGTGGGAAATACGCCGGGGATTTTGGATGGGGCGACGGCGGATATGGGATTTACGCTACTGTTGGCGGCGGGGCGGAGGTTGTGTGAAGGGGATCGGTATGCCCGAAGTGCGGCGTTTACGCGGTATGACCCGGGATACATTCTCGGGCGCGAAATTCATGGTGCGACCTTGGGAATCGTTGGCCTCGGTCGGATTGGGCGGCAGGTGGCGAAGCGGGCGAAGGGTTTTGAGATGACGGTGATCTATCACAATCGCCGGCGGGATGAGGAGGCGGAGCGGCTGCTGGGAGTGCGCTATGCGGCGTTTGATGCATTATTGGCGGAGTCGGACTATGTGATGCTGTGTTGTCCATTGACGAACGAGACGCGCGGGCTGATTGATGCGGCGGCGCTGGCGAAGATGAAGCGGACGGGGGTTTTGATCAATTTGGCGCGGGGGCCGGTGGTGGATACGGCGGCGTTGACGGATGCGCTTGCGCAGAAACGGATTTATGCGGCTGGGCTCGATGTGACGGATCCCGAGCCGTTTCCGCGGGATCATCCGTTGCTCAAGCTCGACAATGTGACGATTGCGCCGCATTTGGGGAGCGCGACGGTGCAGACGCGAACGAAGATGGCGGAGATTTCGGTGGAGAATTTGTTGTTGGGGCTGGCGGGGAAGCCGCTGAAGTTTCCTGTGGCGTGAGGGAAGCGCCCAAGCGAGCGATTGCTACATTTCCCTCGCTGACGCTTCGGGTTAGTGTTCATCGCAACGCGCTTCCGCTTAAGGTTCGTAGGCTTCGGCGAAGGGGCTTTTGCCGGTGGGCATGTATTTGCACATGACAATGCCCAAGAGGTAGAGAAAGCAGAGGGGGACGGCCATGAGGAGCATGCTGATGGGGTCGGCGGGCGTGAGGACCATCGAGATGACGCAGATGATGAGAATCGCGATCCGCCATTGCTGAATGTAGAAATCGAGCGAGGCGACGCCGATGCGGTTGAGGAATAGCATCACGAGCGGAAGCTGGAAACTGATGCCGAAGCCGAGCGGCAGGATGAGCACGAAGCTGAGCCATTCGCCGACGCGGGGATCGAAGTCGGCGTTCATACCTTTGTTGAAGGTGAACAAAAACCGCAGCACGGGATCGAATACGAACGCAAAGGCCAGCGAGGCGCCGCCCAGGAATAGACCGATACTGATCGGTAGATACAGATAGACGTAGTTTTTTTCGTGCGGATAGAGGCCGGCCGCAACGAAATTCCAGATTTGAAAAAACAGGTAAGGGCTGGCAATGACGAGCCCGGTTACGATGGCGGCCTTCATCCAGATCATGAAGGCTTCCTGGGCATTGAGAACTTGAAAGCGAACCTTCACGGGCTTCCAGGCGAGCAGCGGAATAAGATTGAGGCGGGCCTTACGCAAGCAATCGGGAAAGACGCGGGCCAGGAGCAATTTGTTCAAGCGGCGCGACTTTTCGGAGTCGAATTGCTCGGAGAGTTCTTTGCGGAGGACAGCCGCGGTATCGGTTTGGGGCGGCTCTTTGTAGCCGAGTTTTGCCCAGAGCTTCGTGAGCCAGGTGCTGGTGAAATCGGCGTCGGGGCCGGAGAGGTCGGCGAATTCGGGTGAATCGTGCAATTCGCGTTTGCCGGCCACATCGTTCAAGATCGTCAGCAACTGGTTGGTTTGCTCGACGGTCAAATCGCGGCCGCTTTCAGCCGTTTCGGTCACGAATTTGCGCTGATCGTCGTTCAAGAGTTGCCACAGTCGCGATACGGGCGACGAATCGTCATCTTTCTCGATAGTCAGATGGCGGCAAAGCCTGGATTCACCGCCCACGAGAAAATCGCCCGGCGTGAACGAGTATTCCGAAATCTTGACGTCGCCAAATGGCTGCGGATATATGTGAGCAAGACTGCTGGCGATGTGAGCTGGCTCAATTTGAATCGGCTCGGGAATAATGCCTTCGTCGATGATCTGGCGCTTGACCTCGACCGGGACGGCATCGAGGTGGACGTGATAGGCCTTCTCAAACAGCGGCCGAAAATCATCGACGGCTTTCTCGATGTAATACTGCTCCATTGCCCGCTCGAGCGGACTTTGGAAGAAGCGGACGACCCAATTGGCGACGAAGAAACCAATCATGCAACCAAACGCCAAGCCGATGACGCTGCGGAACAAGCAGACCCGGAGTTCTTCCAGGTGCTCGCCGAAGGTCATCGTGCTTTTTTCGAACAGGTCGTCGGTGGGTTGTTTGGCCATACGTGCGTCTTGTCGGAAGCGCGAGCGGGGTAACCGCTTTATGTCCGTTGTCAGTGGTCCGTTGTCAGTGGATTTGCACCTGACAACTGACTACAAACAACGATCACATGCGGCATGCGGCCGGGAAGCTGCCCGCGACCGCAAAAGACGTACGGTGGGAATCTGCCGTACCAGATACGTGGCCTCGGCGAGAGGCCTTGGCCGAGTTCTATCGTAATTGGGAAGGTGCGCGACGGCAACCGCTCTAGAAAGCGTGGTGGGCCGGCGCGAGCTGCGCTCGCTGGTCCCACCCTACGTGATTTTCGGGACCAGGTTTGGTCCCGGCTGTTGATAATTATTAAATCGCGCGTAGATGGCGGCGAGGAAGAAGGCGAGGGCGGCGCCGGCGAGGACGTCGCTAAGGTAGTGGGCGTGGGCGTCGAGGCGCTGGAGCATGGCGAGGCCGGCGAAAATGGTGAAGAGCCAGCGGCCGCGAGGGTAAAACGACGAGAGAGCAATGGCGAGGCCGACTGCGGTGGCCGCATGGGCTGAGGGAAAGGATTGGACATGGTGGCCGTAGCCGCCAATGAAGGCGCTCGTGTTCAAGAGGGGCAGCGCGCCGACGAAGGTATCGGATACGGTTGCGGAGTGATCGGTGGCCAGTGGTCGCGTGCGGGCGATGAAGAGTTTTATCGTGTCGGCTGCCAGGCCCGCGCCGAGCGAATGAATGGCCAGCGGCAGTGCGATGCGCCAACGGCGAGGATCGAGCTGCGTGGCGGTCAAAATGATGAGTGCCGCGCCGCCGCCCCAACCGAATATCTCGGCTAATCGGACGAGGCGGGCCAATTCGCCGGGCAAGCGGTGGTCTTGAAACCAGAGGGCTACGGTTCGATCGATGCTGAGTGCGAGGATGGCCGCGATCGCGAAGCAACTGCCACAGATTATTAGTCGCGATACCGATGGCGGGCGGCAGCCAATGCTTTCAGCCGCGGTTGCGTCGCTAGCGTGGCACAGTGGTGATGACAGCGTCGTCATAGGGCTCGGATTGTCGCGGCAGATGAAAAAATCGCCAAGGCGAATCATCTGGCATTCGCCTGACCGATTTGCTATACGTTCCGACCCTTCAAAGGCCGGGCGAGGAATGCGCCCGACGTCTGCGCTATGCGGAAAACGAGTTTAGCTGCGAAATGCGCGTCTGCTGCGGCTGCTGCGATGGTGGCCACTTCGCTCATTGGCTGCGCCGACGGCCCCATTCCGGAAACGAAGTTTTTGAATCCGTGGGTTCGTAAGCAATGGGCCGAGGACGAGCAGCGGGTGACGACGTATCACCGCAAAGTGGCCGATCTGGCCGAGATGCGAGCGAAAGCGGTGAAAATGTCGCCGGAGGAACAAGAAACGACCGCAGGCCAACTGGCTGCGCGCTTAAAGGAAGAGAAAAGTGCGGCGCTGCGCGGCGAATTTGTGCGAACCTTGGCCGTTTTCCGCGCCCCGACGGCCCAGCAGACACTCGTCGCTAGCATGAATGACGAGTCGTCCAGCGTTCGCGTTCTGGCCTGCAAAGGACTAGGCGTGACGCCGACCGCGGACGGCTGCCAGGCGCTCGCGCACGCCGTCAGCGATGATGCGGACCTCGATGTACGCGTCGCCGCGGCGCACGAGTTGGGAAAATACAAGGGTTTTGAGGCCTCGAAGGCGCTGCGTCCGGCGCTGGACGACCGGGACCCGGCGCTGCAGATCGCGGCAATGCAATCGCTGGAAGCCGTGGACGGCCACACGGAATATCGCCGCAATGTGGCTGTGTGGCGCGAGCACCTCGATGGCGGCAGCCCGACACCGCCTCCGGGGCCGAGCATTGCAGAGGTCGTTAAACAGTATTGGTCGTGGTTCTAGTCATTGCTCAGAGTCCACTCGTCTTCGCCAAATTGCCGCTAGCATTTTCTTGGCCGGTTCAAGGCCAAACGCTGGCGACCGTACTGTTGCCCCCCGTTGTCAGGGTCCATCGTTAGGGATTTGTTCCGCGCCGGCAAAACCTGAACTTCTTGCACTACGCGACATTCTGCCAGCCGCGGAGTCGATATCACTGCTACCACGCTTCGTTGAGCTCCGAGCCGACGGCGTGCGCAGCAACCGGATGGAGCCGACTTGGCGGCGGGCTTCTCTTCGGCGGCTGGGATCTACCCCCGCGAATTGCACTCGATTGGCCGGCATGGCTCCCGCTCCGCTGGCCCAATGGAACTACGCCAATGATTCGTACGGCGCTGTCCTTTTGTTTGCTATTCGGTGGCCTGCTGCTCGTTAGCAAGTGGCTGCAGCAGTCGGTGGAGACGACGCCGGTGAAGGCATCGTCGCAATCGAAGCCAAGCGAGGCGATCGATTCGCAAGCCGGCGACTCGACGGGGCTGACTTCCGCGCACTACGTGGCCGGCGATGGGCGGGGCGCAATCGCGCTGGTCGGCTACGACGATGCGCTGGTCAGCTATGACGATCCGGTGGATGAAGTGCTCAGTTCGCTGCGGCCGGCTCTGCCGGAGCAGATTCGCGTCGCGGAGTTTTCCGATTCGGCTGATCGGGTGGAAAAGAGAACGGTTGAAAGTGGAAACAACAGCCGAGAAGCTGAACCGGCGATTGTGTTGACGCCGGAGCTGTATGAGCTGCAGTCGAAGCTGCGGGAATGCCTGGCGTATTACTACTTCCGCCCGGAAAACGTGGCAATTCGCAGCCCGTGGGGCGCGATGCACGGGATGATCGCTTATGGCGTCGATACCGAGTTGATCGCGGGCGATAAGCGGGTCAACGCGATCGGCTACCTGTGCTACAACGGCGTTTGCAACGGCCAGCAGCTCTTCTACACGCAAAATGGCAAGATTCAGGCCCGCATCGGACCGGGCGTGCAAGGTCATCCCGGACAGTTTTTGGCGATGCTGGCTCAATCGCGGGTGAAGACGGATTTCCCGATGCTGGTCGAAGGTAAGTCGTTCACCGTCGCGGACCTGATCCAGTATGAGAAAGACAACTGCCG
Organism: Pirellulaceae bacterium; assembly: GCA_036496265.1. GTDB lineage: Bacteria > Planctomycetota > Planctomycetia > Pirellulales > Pirellulaceae > CAYLLN01. The sequence continues at coordinate 16,925 of DASXLL010000009.1, forward strand.
GCCGCGGACTGAGTTGACCTTCAAGCTGATCGCGTTCATGCACTATTTGAAGTCGGACGACAAGTGGAAGAGCAACGACGGGCAGGATTGGGACATGCAGCGGCTCATTAAGGAAGAGCTGGCTCAGCCGATCGTTGGCGCCGCCTGCGGCGGAACGCATCGCATGACGGGCTTTAGCTACGCGGTTCGCCGTCGCGAGCAGCGGAACGAGCCGTTCACCGGCCAGTGGCAGCGGGCCAAGAAGTTTGTCGAAGATTTTCATGAGTATGCATTCAAGCTGCAAAATCCCGACGGCAGCTTCAGCACCGATTTCTTCGCCGGCCGGGCCGATAATGGTCCACCCACGAAGCGGCTGGAAACGACCGGCCACATCACCGAGTGGCTGGCGTTCTCGCTCGACAAGGAACAGCTCGTCGATGCGCGGACGATCAAGAGCGTCAGCTATCTCACGAACCTCTTGAGCGAAAACCGCAACGAGAAATGGGGCATCGGCCCGCTGGGGCACGGCTTGCATGCTCTGGCGATGTATGACGAGCGGATTTTCGGCGGCAAACCCGGCACGCGGGCCAATGAGCTGGCCCGGGCGCGGAAGAGCCGGACCTCGGTTGAGCGGTAGTTGAATTGTCGGCTGGCACAAAAGAATGCAGGAAGGGGTCGGGAGTCGATTGCGATTGCCGTGATCCACACGGAAAACCGTCACCGCAATCGACTCCCGACCCCCTCGCGCCTCCGCCGCGATTTTGCTCGCCAGTTGAAGTGCGCATCCCCCCGGCGTAATCTTGGTTTAGTTGACCAGGATGCCGTTTCTTAACGGCGCCGTTTTTAATTCGGGGGGGGAGTGCTTTGATATGGCAAGGCGACAGTGGCTGTGGATGTTCGTCTGCGGAATGGTGGCGGCAATGTTTTGCGGCCGATTGCCGGCTCAAGGAAAGGGCAAAGGCAAAGGAGACAAAGGCGGGAAAGGCGGCAAGGGCGATCACATTCCCGGCAAGCGCTGGGAATACACGGTGACGAAGGGTGGAATGGTCGTTGAAACTGGGACGTTTCGAGCGGACAACTTCAAGCTGTTTAACGGCAACAATAAGATCGGGACGTTCACGAAAACGGGGCCTGGAGAGCTTCAGCTCGACATCAGCGAAGGCAAGCTGAAGGGAAAAATCGACATCAAGCTCGTCCGCAGCGATCCGCGGCCGCTGTATCGCGGTGAATGGGAAATGGCGGGCGGGGGTATGGCGAATATTCAGGTACGTTTTCTTGATGACTGAGTTTCGCGGCGATTGATATGTTCCAAGGGAAGCTACTGGCCATTGCCATCGCCCGCCAGGCGAAGGGACCGATGGAAAACGTCGATTTGATCGAAGTTGTCGTCGACGAGGGACTGCGGGGCGATCGCTACGGCGCCGGAATCGGCGCGGCGCAATTCAAAGGACGCCGCTCGCCGGAGAAGGAAGTCACTTTGATCTCGAGTGAAGCGATTGAAGGCGCCAACGACGAGTTCAATTACACCATTGACCATTTGCAGACGCGGCGGAATTTGTTGACGGAGGGCGTACCGCTCAATGATCTTGTCGGAAAGACGTTTCGCGTTGGTGCGGTGATTTTGAAGGGATTGGAATTGTGTGAGCCGTGTGGTTATTTGGAAAGCCGTACTTTTCTCGGCATCAAAGCGGCTCTGAAGCGGCGCGGTGGCCTGCGGTGCTGCGTCATCGAGGGCGGCGAAATACGAGCCGGTGATTCGATCAAGTGGTGAGCAACGCGCCTACTTGAGCACCGGCAACTGCATCATCGGTGGGCTGGCGGCGGCGGATTGGGCGAGGTTGCGGACGAGGGAAGAGGCAATTTTTTCGAGCGCGGGGCCGACGATCGGGTTGTCGAAATTGGAAAGCATGTCGCCCGCGTCGCCGGACGTGCGAATCTGCATGTTGAGGGGCACTTCGCCAAGGAAGGGGACGCCGAGCTCTTCGGCTTTCGCGCGAGCGCCGCCGCTACCAAAGATATCGTATCGCTGGCCGCATTTTTCGCAGATAAAGCCGCTCATGTTCTCGACCATGCCGAGAATGGGAATGTTCACTGTGTGGAACATCGAAATGGCTCGCTCGGCGTCGAGCAGCGCGACTTGCTGCGGCGTGCAGACGATCACGGAGCCGGTGACGGGCAGGACTTGGGAAAGCGAAAGGGCGATGTCGCCGGTGCCGGGCGGCATGTCGATGATGAGGTAGTCGAGATCGCCCCAGGCCACGTCGCGGAGGAATTGCGTGACGTAGGAATGCAGCATCGGCCCGCGCCAGACGACGGCTTTACCCGGCGGCAAGAGAAAGCCCATCGACATGACGGGCATGCCGTCGAAGAGGACGGGCGGAACTTTGCCATCGACGACGGCCGGCGGCGGCGCGCCTTCGAGGCCGAGCAAATGCGGGATGCTGGGGCCATACACGTCGGTGTCGAGCAGGCCCACTTTGCTGCCGGTGCGTTTGAGGGCCAGGGCGAGCGAGGCCGCGATCGTGCTTTTGCCGACGCCGCCTTTGCCGGAGCCGACGGCGATGACGCTCTTGGCCGTGAGGCCGACCTGGCCGAGCTTTGGCGGCGGTCGGTCGTGGACACCCAGGGTGACGCTGACGCTGGTGAGGTCCGGCAGGCGAGCGCGGAGAAAATCGGTCACGCGCTCGCGTGTTTCCTTCCAGAGCGGGGCGGAGTGAGTGGAAAGCGCGAGCGTCAACGACGCAGCGCCGTTCTGGACCTTCACGTCGCGGATTTGCTTCTGGCCCGTGATGGACAGGCCCGTTTCGGGGTCTTTGAAATCGGCGAGGGCTTTTTCAATGTCGGCTGGTGTGGTGGCAGTCATGGTTATCGAGATAAAGTTTGAGCTATGGTTCGTGGGTCGCGTGGGCGTGCCAGGGAAGACGGTCGGCGACGAATTCTGGCAGGCTCAGATCGGTCGGCGAGGTAATCGCCGATTTTCGCTGTGCCAAGCGCGCGAGGGCAGGGGCGTCGAGCACCGAACGAAAGACAGCGATTGCGCCGGCTTCGGCCAGAAGCGTTTCAGCCTCCTGCGTTTCAGCTGTTAACAGCACGACGGCGACGGCACGCGGGTAGTGGCCCTTGAGACGAGCCAGGAAACCAATGACCGATTCCAGATTGGCCGCAGTGACTTCAATGGCGAGGAGCGATTCGGGCGACTCGGCCAGGGCCGCCTCGCAGCCGGGGAGACTACGCGTCTCGACGATGCGCGTTCGGACGAGGCGCGGCGAATTGCCGGCCAGCTCGCGGCGCACGGCCGGCGCGAAATGGGCGGTTTTCTCGCAAAGGATGAGTCGGCAATTTGTCATCGTGGCCATCGGTGAAGCACGTGCATCGTAGCGCCGCAGGTAAAAGTCCACAACCGGCCTGGATTAGCCCCGCTATGCAGAGCGATTAGGACTCCTCCGGCAGCGGCTCGAAGATAACGGGCTCGTCCGCCGGTTTGGGAGCCAGGCCGAGTTGAACGAGGCGGCGGATCAGGCGCTGACGACTGAGACCGAGGAGCGCGGCGGCGCGGGACTTGTTACCGCGGGCGCGGCGCATGGCGCGGAGCAGCAGCTCCTTTTCGATTTCAGCGAGGAAGGCGTCGAGCTGGATGGGCTCTTCGTCGCGAGGCGCGCGCGCGGCATCGTCCTTGGCGAGATGAACCCAATCCGGAAAATCGGCGACGGCGACGCGGGGGCCCGTGGTTCGCGAGCAGGCCGCTTCGACGGCGGCGGCAAGTTGGTCGAGATTGTTTTTCCACGGCAGGCTGAGCAATAGCTCCAGGGCGGCAGACTGGAAGCCAGAGAGCTGCGTTGGCGACTGAGCGTTTTGCAGTTCCAGGAAGTGCTGCGCGAGCAGGGGAATGTCAGCACGGCGGGCGGCGAGCGACGGCAGGCGGATCACGAGCGTCGAGAGCCGATTCGCCAAATCAGAGCGGAATTTGCCCTTGGCGACGAGCTTGTCGAGACTGACGCGGGAGGTGGCGAGCGTTTTCAGCTCGATTTTTGGCAGTTGCAGGAAGCCGGCGAGTTCTTGCTGGGCGGTGGACTTCAGGCGATCGACTTCCAGAAGCAGTGCGGCGGGCGGACGCTCGGTCGGATGTTCGTGCTGACCGCGGAGGAGCGAAGTCAATTGGGCCTGCATTTGCTCGGCATCGACCAGGCGGCAGTCGATGGGGACGAGAGGCCCGATCGACTCGGCGGGCTGGCTGTAGTGAATCGTGCGGGCGACGTGCTCGCGGCCGCTGCCGGGCGGACCGATGATCACCGCTCGCGCGCCGGAATCTGCGGCAATTCGGACTTGCTCGCGAACGCGGTTCGTTGCATCGCTCGCCCCGATGAGCTGGCTGATGTGGTAACGCTTGCCGAAGTCGCCGCGGAGCTTGATTAGAAGGGAATGGAGCGTTTCTGCACTCGATGATTTGAAATTTGAGATCTCAGATGAGATGTTCGGCGGGATTGCGACTAGGACGGCGACAGTTTTTCCGTCCGAGCCGGTGAGTCTCACGAAAATAGCTGGTCGTCGCTCGAAAGGCCGGTCGCCAAAGGCGGCACGGCAGATTTCGCCGTGGTCCAATTCACCCGCAAACGCTTCGGGTGGCGGGCAAAGCGCGCCGCAGAGCGGAGCAAGTGGTTCGTCGCCACCGGCGGCATAGTTGCATTGCCGGCCGATAAGATCGTCGGCTGAAATGCCCAGCCACTCGCAGCAGGCAGAATTGGCAAACAGAACTCGCCGCTGGTCGTCGATGGCATAGAGCGGCAAGCTCGTTTCGTCGAGCAGCCGGCCGAGCAGACGACTAGGAGCGGGCGGACGGGGCATGAAGCGAGCGCTGGAAACGGATGAGAAGCGAAGCCTCTATTATAGTTGCCGTGGCCGGCTAATTGGCGGAATTCGCAATTGGCGAATCGCTGGCAACGGCTAAAGGCGCATCGACTGTCTCAACCTGCACCGTTCGCGCGGCAGGTCGCAGCACCGATTCGGATTGAGCGGCCACGTCAAAAAAGCGGCCGGGCCACGCGCCGACGCCGACAACCAGCAAGGCACAGATGACAGCCGCGACGCGGGCCAGAGCGCCGCCGGCAGCGGCGACTGGCGCGGCGGCGGATTGAAAATACATGACGGAGACGATGCGCAAGTAATAAGCCGCGGCCACTGCGGCGTTCAGTGCGCCGACGACGGCGAGCAGGGCGAACCAGCGGGCCAAGGTCGTTGGGCCGGACGTGGCCAGCTCGACCGCGCTGCGGAACAGGCTCAATTTGCCCCAGAAGCCGGCCAGCGGCGGCAGGCCGGCTAGCGAGAACATGAACAGGGCGAGGGCACCGGCGATTACTGGTTGCGAGCGGGCGACGCCAGCCAGTTCGTCGATGTGATTGACGTCGCGATCGGCCGAACCGAGGTACGCGAGCGCCGCGAATGTGCCCATCGTGGCGATGGCATAGACGAGGACGTAAAAGAGCATTGCAGTGACGCCGCCACCATACGCGCCTTGCGGCGCAGCGGCGACGGCGGAGGCAGCGGCCAGGCCGATCAGCAAATAGCCACCGTGAGCGATCGAGGAGTAGGCCATCAGGCGGCGGATGTTGCGCTGCCAGAGGGCGCAGACGTTGCCGATGGTCATCGTGAGCATCGCCAGCACAAGGGCGAGCTGCCAGGCGAATTCAGCCGTGACGGGCATGGCTACAACGACAAGACGAACGATCGCGGCGATGCCGGCGACTTTGGGAGCGACGGCGAGGAGGCCGGCATTGCCGCTGGTTGTCCCTTGATAAACGTCGGGGGCATAGAACTGCAGCGGGGCGATGGCGAGCTTGAAACCCAGGCCGGCCAGAACGAGCACCAAGGCTAGCGTCGCCAGCGGCGCGAGGACGCCCAGCGAGGCTGACGAGACGAGGGCTTCGCGAATGCCCGGATTGACAGCGGTGCCGGCGATAATCGTCGTTTTGCCCAGGCCGTAAAGAAAGCTGAAGCCGTAGAGCAACAGCGCGGACGACAGAATGCTCAAGTAAAAATACTTCATCGTGGCCTCGCCGGAGGCCTGGTCGCGACGGCCGAGGAAGAGCAGCACGTAAGTCGGAATCGAGATCAGCTCCAGGCCCAAAAACAGCAGCACCAACTCGTTGGCCAGCGACGTGATCATGATGCCGGCTGCGACGATCATCAGGCAGCCGAAGTATTCGCTGGCAAATTCTTCGTCGGCCGAGCGCGAGGCAACGAGCGTGAAGATTAGGCCGACGGCCAGGCCGAGCCAGCGGAGGCCGAGGCTCATGGGATCGACGATGATCGGACCGCTGGTCGTGCTGAAATCGATTGCCGGCCAGGGCTGACTGGCGAGCACGACGGCTGCTGCCGCGTAAGCCACGATCGCAGCCGAAGACCACCAGGCGCGGTTTTTCGTGAACGCTCCCGCCACGAAAATGGCCGAGGCCGCTGCAAGAAGCAAAGCTTCCGGGCCGAGGAATTGAATCGTTTGCCATTCAACGAACACGGGCGAGCTCCGTTTCGCGATTTGCCGTTTTTTGATTTAAATCGTCGAGAGCGATGGCCGCGGGTCGGCGGGCATCTTCAACGGCTGTTTGCATTGGAGTGAGAAAATCACCGGGACGAATGCCGATCCAAACGACGAAGACGGCGAGCGGCGCAAGAGCGAGGATTTCGCGGAGCGAGAGGTCTTGGATTTCGTGATGCCCGGCATGCGGCTCCTTCAGCGGGCCGAAAAAGACCCGCTGCACGAGCCAGAGCATGTACCACGCGCCGAGAACGATTCCGGAGACGGCCAGAACGGCGATCGTCGTGAGCTGGGGGCTAATTGCGGCCGGTGAATCCGACCAAGCCCGCTGAAACGTTCCCAGCAAAATCAAAAACTCGCCGGCAAAGCCGTTGAGGCCGGGGACGCCGATGCTGGAGAACGTGAAGAAGACCATGAAGAACGCCAGGGTCGGCATGCGGGCCGTGAGTCCGGCCAGATCAGCGATTTGCCGTGTGTGGTAACGCTCGTAGATCATTCCGACCATGGCGAACAGGGCGCCGGTCGAGAGGCCGTGGTTGATTAGTTGCAGGGCGCTGCCTTGGACGCTCATCGCATTCAGGGCAAACAGGCCCAGCGTACAAAAGCCGAGATGACTGACGCTGGAATAGGCGATCAGCTTTTTCATGTCGGACTGCGCAAGAGCGACGAGCGCACCATAGACGATTCCGGCGACGCTGAGCCAGAGCAGCGGCGTGACGAGCAGCGCCGTCGCTTCCGGCAGCATGGGAACGCTAAAGCGGAGAAAGCCATAGACGCCGATTTTCAGGAGGATGCCGGCGAGGATCACGCTGCCCGCGGTGGGCGCTTGCACGTGGGCCAGCGGCAGCCAGGTGTGGAACGGAAAGAGCGGAACTTTGATTGCGAAGCCGGCGAAGAGGGCCAGGAACACGATCACTTGCCAATTCAGTGGCAGCGGATGAGCGGCCAGGCCGCGAGTCAGCGCTGGGATTGAGAACCGCATCAGGTGTTCGCCGTTGTTTTGATAATCCCAGAGCACGATGGCCAACAGGCCGAGAAAGGTGAGCAGGCTGCCGGCGAGCGTGAAAAGGAAAAACTTGATCGCGGCGTGGCGGCGGTCCTCGCTGCCCCAAATTCCAATCAGGAAGAACAGCGGAATGAGCGTGAACTCAAAGAAGACGTAGAAGAGGATGATGTCGCTGGCGACAAAAACGCCGAGGCAGCCGAATTCCAGTAGAAGCAGCATTGCGTAGAACAGCGGCGCACGGTCGGTGATAGCTTCCCAGCTGACGAGGATGGCTGTGAGGAAGAGCAGGGCGGAGAGGCCGAAGAGCCAGACGCCCAGGCCATCGAGGCCGACGCTGAACCGCACATCGATCGGCGCTCCGCCGCCGGTGAGCCAGGCGGCATCGGTGACGGCGAATTCTTGTGCTCCGCGGGCTTTCACAAAACCGACGACAAGCTGCGACGCGCAGAACAGTGTGGCCAAGACTACAGCGAGCGCGATGATCCGCGCCGTCTCGCGCCCGGCTGACGCAGCCAACCACAGGCCGACGGCGCCGACGAGCGGGAGGAAAATGGTCAGGAGTAGTTGTTGGCTGATCATTTCGTATTAGAAACTATTCGCGGCTCGGCGCTTGGCTTGTGCCGCTCAGCGGCAACAGCCTCGCCCTCCCACAGGTCACCCGGCCCACAGCAAACGCGCGGCAACCAAAACGAGCATGCCGAGGACCATCGCGAGGGCGTAAAACTGCACGAGGCCGACTTGCAAGCCCCGCATCAGGTAGCCAATCACCGAGGGTATGTAGCCAGTCAAATCGACGAGGCCGTCGATGACCCAGCGATCGAACCAGGCACAAACGCGGGCGATAATTCGCAGCGGCCAGACGACCAGAGCAGCGTAAATTTCGTCGAAATAAAACTTGTTGGCGGAGAGGCGGTAGGGCGTCAGAAATGTGGCAGCCACCAATGGCACCGAGATCACCAGCGAAACGATGGCGATCAGGAAACCGAGGAACGAGACGACGAAACCCAGACCCGCTTTTCGCAGGCTGCGCGTCGCCGTGCCGATGAACGGAATACGCTGCAGCCGGGCGACCCAAATGGGGTCCATCGCCCCGCGGACGCCTTCAAGATTCCACAAGCGCTGCAAAGAGCGGGCTTCGTTGGGCTCGCCCAGATAAAGGAACAGGGCCAGACCGATGCCGGCGAGCGCGACGAGCGTGCTGATGCCGGCGACGTCGCTGTGAAATTCGACCGGGCCGCGAGTTTGATCGATCAAGCCCGCGGCGAGCGACGGCGTGCGGCCCATCAGATCGACGAGCCAGTTTTCGCCCCAGTTGCCTGTTGGATCACTTAGGCAGAAACATCCGATTAGCAGCGAACATCCAGCGAGAATCACGAGTGGCATGACCATGACGGGCGGTGATTCGTGCGCGTGGTGTCCGGCCTGACCGGGAATGCGCTCCGGGCCGTGAAAGGTGAGGGCGAAGGCGCGGAACGTGTAAAACGCAGTCAAAAAAGCGGCGACGAGGGCGACATAGTACAGGCATTCATAGACGTGGCGAGCGAAGGCGAGCTCTTGATCGGTCCAATCGTGCATCATGCTCGCAGCCGCGGGTGGCTCGATGTGCGAATGCTCGCCGCCGGTCGCGTGTGCGTGTCGATGAGCTTCTTCATGTTCGATCGCGTGCGTTTTGTCGTGGATCGAGCCCAAAATCGCGTCTTTGCTCCAGAAGCCGGCGAAGGGGAAGATGCCGGAGAGGGCGAGGCAGCCGATGAGGAACGTTGCATAGGTGTATGGCATCAGCCGCTTGAGGCCGCCGAACTGCCGCATATCGATAACGCCGCCCATCGCGTGCATCACGCTGCCGGCGCCGAGGAACAACAACGCTTTGAAGAACGCGTGCGTAAAGAGGTGATACATGCCGCTCGTCACGCCGGCGAATGTGCCGACGCCGAGGGCGAGGAACATATAGCCGAGCTGGCTGACCGTGGAATAGGCCAAAACGCGCTTGAGGTCGAATTGTGTTAGCGCGATGAGGCCGGCCATCAGAGCGGTGAAGCCACCGATCGAGGCGACGGCGAGCTGCGCCGTGGGCGAAACCATGAACAACGGCGAGCAACGCGCGACCATATATACGCCGGCGGTGACCATTGTCGCGGCGTGAATGAGCGCGCTGACGGGCGTGGGGCCTTCCATCGCGTCGGGGAGCCAGACGTGCAGCGGGAACTGGGCGCTTTTGCCGCAAGCGCCGAGGAGGAGCAGTAAACAAATCGCGGTAGCCACCCCGCCGGCCGCATAGTCGTTGACGGCAATGCGCGAGGGGCTGAGGACGCCGCGGATGAGCTTCGTTTCGTGTGGCGAATCACTGCTGGACAAACCAGCAGTAGCACTCGCGGCTGCGTCTGCTGTTGTGTCGTGATAATTCAGCGTGCCATACGTACACCAAATCAGAAAAATCGCCGTGGTGAAGGCAAAGTCGCCGATGCGATTGACAAGGAACGCCTTTTTCCCAGCTGCTACCGCTTCGGGTTTTTGGTACCAGAATCCGACCAGCAAATAACTACAGACGCCCACCGCTTCCCAAAAGACGAACAGCAGGACGAAGTTGCTGACCGAGACGAGCATCGTCATCGAAAACACGAATAGGCCGATGTAGGCGAAAAACCGCCAGTAGCCCGGATCGCCGTGCATGTAGCCGGAGGCATAGAGAACCACGAGCGATGACACGAACGTGACCATCGCCAGCATGATGGCGGTGAGCGCGTCGGCTCGCAGGGTTATATCGACGCGGAAATTGCGCCAGCCGGCATCTTGGTCGGTCGCGGCCGGTTGATTGGCCTTCAAGTCGTAAGCATTATCGATGTTCGCCCAGGTCCAAAGCGTCGTCACTTGCTCAAAGCCGCCGTCGTCGTCCGACTGCCGGGCCTGATTGACCTCGCGCAGGAGCACCAGGCTGCAAATGAATGAACCGGCGAGCGCCAAAATGACCGGCCAATGGCTGTAGCTGCGCAGGACGCGCGCGCCGAGCACGGCGACCAACACAGCCGCGGCCAGCGGCAGGGCCGGAATGAGAATCAGGCATTGGCGAGTTGTATCGTCCATTGCAAACACGCTCGCGCATTGTTAGACGCGCGGCCGGTGAATCTCCGTTTCGGGTCCAATGGGCGGCCGGACTCCCGCCGGCGTCAAATGTGGCCAAACACGATCTTCGACGCGCTCTTCGGGCACTTCGCGATCGACGAAAGCGGGCTGGCCTTCCTCACGCAGGTTTTGCCAAGCGGCGGAGTCAAGTTTGCCGATTCGCCGGCCGAGCATGAGGACCAAGGCCATTGCGATTCCCGCTTCGCAGGCGGCGACGGTGATGATGAAAATGACGAGCATTTGGCCGCCCCACGCACCGGGGCTGCCGAGGCTGCCGTGGTAACGGCCCCAGCCGATGAGGCTGAGCGAAACGCCTTGCAGCATCAGCTCGGCGCAGAGGAACATCACAATCAAATTGCGGCGGACGATGAAACCGACCAGGCCGAGGGCGAACAGCACGCCGCCGACGATCAGATAGTTGTAAAGGAGGGCGACTTCGTTCATTGGGAGGCCTCCCGAACGAGTCCCTCGCTCACGCTTCGGGTTAGTGTCATCGCAGGACCTCCTCAATGGCACGAGCCAGGCGTGGTTGCCGTTGCATGGCGATGGCCACTGCGCCGACGAGGGCGACGAGCAACAGCGTGCCTGCCAGTTCCACCGCGATGAGCTGCTCGCTGAACAGATGCCGGCCGAGGTTGGCCATATGCTTGGCGGTCAAAATCCCGTTCTCGGCCGTGAGTCGCTCCGCGGCGAGCTGCGCCGCTTGGGGCTCGATCGGCGTATTTGCCTCACGCTTCAACCCCGAAAGCTGCATCACCAGAATGCCCAGCAGCAGTCCCGCAGTGACGACGGCCAAAATCTTCGGCAAGCCGCCCCACGTGAGACGGTCGTACGATGAATGCCCCTCCGGTTGCGCGAGCATGATGACGAAAAGGAACGTCACGACGATAGCCCCGGCATAGACGACGACGGTCGCCACGCTGAGGAACTGCGCGCCGCCCTGGAACAATAGGCCCGCGACGCCGAGCAGGGAGACGGCGAACCAAATGGCCGAATAGACCGGCGCACGCGACGTGATCATGGCGACAGCCGCGGCAACGGCGATGAGCGAAAGCAGCCAAAATACGGTCTGCTCGGTCCATACGGTCTGTTCGGTCCAATTGCCGAGGAGCGGCAAATCGAATGCAATGAGCACGCCCGCCGCTGCGACCAGCAAGCCACCCAATGGCCGGGCAAATCGAAAGCGGGCCGGCAAGAGGAGCCATAGGCCGATGACGCCCGACAAAAGCCCCCAGAACGTCAGGCACGAGCAGATGTGCTTTAGCGTCGGCAACTCGGCAATGACGAGCGGCAATGCAAGGGACGGAGTCACGTGGCGGTCCCTCCGAGCGCCGGTGACTTCATCGGCTCTTTGTCCTTCGTCATGTCGAACACCGAGAGCAGCTTCTCCTTGTCGAAAATCATTTCCTCGCGGCTGCGGCCCGTGAGGTTATAGAGGCTCGTCAGCTCGATCGCATCGACGGGGCAGGCTTCCTCACACATGCCGCAGTAAATGCAGCGGAGCTCGTCGATCGAAAAGCTCTGCGGATATTTTTCGCGGTCCGGCCAGGGGCTTTCTTCGGCGACGATGTCGATGCAGTGGGCCGGGCAGGCGGTGGCGCACAAGAAGCAGGCGACGCACTTGACGCGGCCGGCGGCGTCTTTGTTGAGGCGATGGACACCGCGATAAATCTGCGGATTGCCGATTTTCGGCTCTTCATCGGGATACGAGATGGTGACGACGTCGCCGCGCAGCGAGCGCGAGAGGTGCTTGAACGTCGTCGTCAGTCCCTGGGCGACGAGCGGCAAGTACATGCGGCCGGACAGGCCGAGCTTCGGCTCTTCGATCCACTTGATGTTCGGGTCGTTGGGTTTCATGCTGTTGTCACCCTACGGTTGTCGGACACGCGCGGATTCACAATCGCGGCGATGAACCACGCCACAAAAAACGTGGCCCACGAGCCGATGAAAATGGCCGCGGTCCAAGTGGTGCTGTTGCCTTCCGGATCGTTCATGTGCCGCGCTTCGTAGAGCACGGCAAGAGCGACGAGATTCACCAAGCCCAGCGGCAGCATGATCTTCCAGGCGAGATTCAGCAGCTGATCGTAGCGAAATCGCGGCCAGCTCCAGCGAACCCACATGAAAAACACGATGACGGCAAAGATTTTGGCCTGCAATACGAGGATGCGAACGATCGCAGTACCCCAAGTGATTGTGTCAGCCGTCGGCTCGCCGGTGATTAGCGGGAAATGCCAACCGCCGAGGAACAAAATCACGATCAGGAACGACGCCGTGATCATGTGCAGGAACTCGGCGATGAGATATAGAATCAACTTCATGCCGGAGTATTCGGTGTGATAGCCGCCGATCAGTTCTTGCTCGGCTTCGGGCAAATCGAAGGGCAAGCGGGCCGCTTCCGCGAACGAAGCGACGAGGAACACGACGAAACCCAGCGGCTGCACCAGCGCGTACCAGCCTTGCTGGCCTTGGGCTTGAATGATCGTCGTCAGATTGAGCGAGCCGGCGGAAAGGACAACGCCGAGAATGCCGAGGCCCATTGGCAGCTCATACGCGATGAGCTGGGCGCTCGAACGGAGTCCGCCGAGGAAGCTGTATTTGCTGTTGCTGGCCCAGCCGCCGAGGATGACGCCGTAAATGGCGATGCTCGCGAGCGCGAAGGCATAAATGACGCCGACATCAACATTCGGAGCGACAACTAGCTCGATCGGCTTGTCGGACTTTAGCGGGCCGATTTCAAAGGGCGGAATGAGGCTGCCGAAGGGAATGACGGCATAAACGGCGAGCGCCGAGGCGAGGATCATTAGCGGCGCTAGAATATAAAGCCGTCGATCGACATGGGCCGGCGTGTATTCTTCTTTGAGGATGAACTTCAGACCGTCGGCCAACGGCTGGCCGAGGCCCCAGATGCGGATGTTCGTGAGCGGAATCCCGACGCGGTTGGGGCCGATGCGGTCCTGCGTCCACGCCGCCATCCGTCGCTCTAAGAGCACGAAATAGGCCGCTGCGGTCATGAGGCCGCCGACGAGCAATCCGATCTTGATGAGCGCTTCGATCACGGGTTCAGGCGATAGCGGTGGCTGTTTGGGAAGGTTCGGCCAATTGGTTGACTTTCAAATCGACTCCAACAGTCGGGACTCCTCGGTCAGCGGCTGAGAAATAGGCGAGTTCGCGGGCGATATCTTGCAGCACGTCACTCGCGCGGTATAGACCGGGTTTTCTCAGCAATTGCCAATAAAGCTGGCCTTCGGTGATGACGCCAGCCGGTGCGCGGATGGCCCATTTGAACGATTGAAGACGGTCGGTCGCGTTGACGTACGAGCCTTCGCGTTCGGCGAAGGTAGCGCCGGGAATTTGATAGTCGGCCCGGTCCCACAGCGGCGACGCGAAGCAGTCTTGAACAATCAGCGTCTTGACGCCGACGAATTTCTCAGCCGCTGCCGCGTCGTGCCAGGGGATGTGATAGCCGCCCGTCAACCAAACCGCGCCGAACGACGCGCTTGCGACAAGGCCGAGGAAGTCGCCCCAGTTCAACAGGCCATCGCCAAGCCGCGCGGCAATCGCTTCAACGCCCTTGCGATTCGGACACTTTTCCGCCCGGATGGTAAAGCCATTGGGGAATTTTTCATCTTCGCCAACCACTGGAATTGGTCCGACGGCGAGGGCCGCGTTGGAATCGATGCCGCGAATGTACGTCGCGAGCAAATACGCCTCTTCGACGGTCAGATTCGGCGAAATGACGGCGGCCAGGCGGCCGGCGCGCTTCAGCTTTTGGTCTAACTCGCCGGCCAGATGCGACCATTCGATCGGTGCGTAGCCCGTTTTCTCTCGCCGCTGAAGTTGCGTAGCGCGATGCGCGTCGTGAACGTGCTTCCAGCCGTAGCGGCCTTCGTCGCACATCCACCATTGATTCACGTGCGGATTTTCGCGGGGCTTGAGGCGATAAACGCGGTCCTGGTTTTCCTCGATCTTGATCGAGCAGCCGGTGGAGCAGTTGGCGCAAACGTTGTCGTGGCTCTTCATGAACCAGACACGTTGCTTATAGAGAAAATCCTTGTCGCCGAGTGCGCCGACGGGGCACAGATCGACGACATTGCCGGAGAGCTTGTTGGCCAGCGGGAATTGAATGTCGCCGATGTCGTTCCGGAACACGTCGATCTCTTCCTGAGCACCGCGATTGATCACCATCAATTCGCTCGTGCCGCTGATCTCGCGCGTGAACCGCACGCAGCGGCTGCACATCACGCAGCGATCGACAAATAGCGTGACCGTATCACCCAGACTACGTCGGCGACTCGTGAACGGCTTGATGTCGGCCCGCCGCTCATTCTGGCCGTACTCGAAGTGATAATCCTGCAGGGTGCATTCGCCGGCCTTGTCGCAGATCGGGCAATCGACCGGATGCCGCAGCAGCAAATCCTCTTCAACCATCGCCCGCGCATTCGTCACCTTCTCGCTGTTGGTGACGAACACGGTCCCGTCGGTCGCCGGAGTCTGGCAGGCCGGGACAAGCCGCGGCTGCATGGCGACCTTGCCTGTTTTATCGTCCTTCTTGCCCGCTTCGACGAGGCACATGCGGCAGCTTGCGACGACGGAAAGCCCCGGATGCCAGCAATAAGACGGCACTTCGAAGCCCGCGCGCGCGGCAGCTTGAATGCCGTTGAGGCGTTCTTTCTCGCCGATGGGGACGTCGATGCCGTTGACGGTGACTGTGGGCATTATTGGTTCAATGAATTCCAACTAGTTCCATCGCCGGCACAGGCTTGGTCTCGCCCCAACCGGATGGATTTGTTTTCTTGATGTATGCTTCCAGCTCGGGCCGGAATTTTTTGATGCAGTTTTTAATCGGCCAGGCGGCGCCGTCGGCGAGGCCGCAGATCGTCGTACCCGGCATGATGCCGATCGTGTCGCCGATTTCGGCGAGCAAATCGAGATCCTTCAGCCGGCCGCGGCCGTTCTTGATTCGCAGCATCATCTTGGTGGCCCAACTCGTGCCTTCGCGACAGGGCGTGCACTGGCCGCAGCTTTCGTGCGAGAAGAAGCGGCAACTGTTGAACAGAAAATCGGCCATACTCGTTTGCTCGTCCATGACGACGACGGCGGCCGTGCCGAGGCCCAGACAGCCGAATTTTCCGGGGCCGTTGAAATCGAGCGGGCAGTGAAATTCGTCAGCGGTGAGCAAACCCATGCTGATGCCGCCGGGAATCGCGGCTTTCGCCTTGCGGCCTTTCCAAACGCCGCCGCCATAACGGTCGATCAAGTCGGCCACAGTCAATCCCAGCGGTGCTTCATAGCAGCCGGGCTTGTTGATGTGGCCGGAAAGACAATACAGTTTGGGCCCGTAGCTGCCGGCGTCGCGGGGATTCGCCGGATCGGGCGGGATACCCATTGATTTGAACCAGTCCGCCCCGCGATCGAGAATTTGCTTAACGCAGGCGACTGTTTCGACGTTGTTCACGACCGTCGGCTTGCGAAACGCACCTTCGACGGCGGGAAACGGCGGCTTGATCCTCGGCCAAGCTCGTTTGCCTTCCAGGCTTTCGATGAGGCCCGTCTCTTCACCGCAGATATAAGCGCCAGCGCCTTTGTGTAGAAAAATATCGAGCGAATACGGGCTGCCGAAGATGTTTTTGCCGAGATAGCCGGCCGCATAGCACTCATCGACGGCCGATTGCATCCGCTGCCACGCGAGTGGATATTCGCACCGCATGTAGTAGTACGCCGTCGTCGCGTTGGTCGCGTAGCAACTGATCATCAGCCCTTCGACGACCTGATGCGGATCCTCCTCCATCAACACGCGATTGTTGAACGTCCCCGGCTCGCTCTCGTCGGCGTTGAGGCAAAAATAAATCGGCCCCGGATGATTCTGCGGCAGAAACGTCCATTTCAGTCCCGTCGGAAAACCGGCGCCGCCACGGCCGCGGAGACCACTCGCCTTCACAATCTCCGTGACTTCCTTCGGCGTCTTCTCCTTCAGCACTTTCTTCCAAGACTGATAGCCGCCAGTCTGCTCAAACGCGCGCAGCGTATGGCTCTCGGCTTTGCCGACTTGAGCTAACAGGACTGGTTCGAATTCGGGCATTCGTCGTTTTGTAGGGAATGCCCTCTGTGGCATTCTGCGGCGGGATGGAATGTGTTTGGTGGTTCACGGAACGCCACGGAGGGCGTTCCCTACAGGGATTAGGGCAATGTTTTCACAAATTCATCCGCTTGTTGCTGGCTGACGCTTTTCACCAACTGCGAATCGGCCAAGATGCATGGTGCATGCTCACAGGCACCGAGGCACTCGGCATATTCGAGCGTGACGCGCCCATCGCGAGTCGTTTCGCCGGGGGCGACGCCGAGCGTGTGGCTCAGGTGATCGAGCAATTCGTCTGCGCCGCGCAGGGCACAGCTTATCGACCGGCAAACCCACAGCCGGCAGCGGCCGGTCGGCTTGTCTTGCTTGAAATAGCCGTAAAACGTCAGCGTGTCTTGGACTTGCGCCGGCGCGAGGCCCAGCAACTCGGCGATTTCAACCACCGCCTGCCGCGGGACATATCGCAGTTTATCGTTGACAATGTGCAACGCGGGCAACGTCACCGCTTGCCGCGACGGATAGCGTGGGAAGAACGCCTTGATGGCGTCGCTCATCTCGTCGGTGAGGATGCGTTCGGCGGGCATATTAGCGGTCCAACTCGGCCGCAATAATGTTCAAACTTCCCAACACCGCGACTACATCGCTCAGCGTGTGGCCGCGGATCAACTCGGGAAACAACGCAAAGTGAATGTACGATGGTGGTCGGCAGCGAGCGCGGTAGGCGACGTTGCTGCCGTCGCCGGCGACGTAAAAGCCGAGTTCGCCGTTGGGCGACTCGATCGCCGCGTAGGTTTCTTCGTTGGGCACCTCGAAACCGCGATTGGTCATCACCAACTCGAAATGTGTGATCGTGCCTTCGATGGTTTGATAGACCTGGGCTTTGTTCGGCAGCGTCATTCGCTCATCGACACCCACATTGATCGAGCCAGCCGGAATATTTTCGATCGCCTGCTCGACAATGCGCAAGCTCTCCCGCATCTCGGCCATCCGCAGGTAATAGCGGGCAAAGCAATCGCCGGCCGTTGAACAGCAGACCTGAAAATCGAAGTCGGAATAAGCGAGGTACGGCTCATCTTTCCGCAGATCGCGGGTGACGCCACTGGCGCGAGCGATCGGCCCCGTCGCGCTCATGTTCGTCGCCCGCTCCTTGCTCAAGATGCCGACGCCCTTCGTGCGATCGACGAAAATGCGGTTGCGATTGAGCAGCCGCTCCATATCTTCGAGCGTCTGCGGGAAGTTCTTGATGAACGTGCGAATCTTCTCGATAACCAGCGGCGTGAAGTCATACGCCAAACCGCCGACGCGCGTCAGGCTCGGATGAAACCGCTGGCCCGAGAGCGTCTCAAAAATGTCGTAGAGGACTTCCCGCTGATAGAAGGCGTACAGGAAGAACGTGAACGCGCCGACATCGAGTCCCATCGCGCCCGTCGCGAGCAAATGATCGCTGATGCGGGCCAACTCCGCGACGATCGTGCGGATGTATTTGCAGCGGGGCGTGATCTCGATGCCGAGGAGCTTTTCGACCGCGCCGTGCCAGGCAACATTGTTCGCGACCGGCGAGATGTAATTCATGCGATCGGTGATCGTCACATATTGGTTGTAGTCGAGGTGCTCGCCTTCCTTTTCGAAGCCGCTGTGCAAAAAGCCGATATCCGGAACGGCGTCCACCACCCGCTCGCCATCGAGCTTCAGCACCAGCCGCAGCGTCGTGTGCGTCGCGGGATGCTGCGGGCCGAAGTTGAGCGTCCAGAGATAATCCTCTTTGGACTCAAGCTCGGCGTCGGTAATCGGTTCGGCGATTGACATCGTTGTCATTTGTCATTTGTCACTTGTCATTTGTCATTCCGTCCAGTGACAAGTGACTAATGACCAATGACCCTTCTACGCTTCGGTTCTAGCGATCCTTTGAAAATTGTGCCGCTCGCCGCGGCCTTGGAGGGGATAGTCTTTGCGGAGAGGGAAAGCAGCGAACTCTTCCGGCATCAGAATTCGCCGCAGGTCCGGATGGCCGGCGAAAATTATGCCGAACATGTCATAGACCTCCCGCTCCAGCCAATCGGCGCCCGCCCACAGCGGAAACATGGTCGGCACGGTCAAATCGGGCTCATCCAAATACACCCGGACAGTCAGACGTTCATTCGTCGCTGTATTGGCCAGTAAATAGACCAGGCCGAAGCGGTGCGCAGCGTCACGATATTTCAAGTAGTCCACGCACGTCACATCGACAAGCAAATCGAAACCGCGACTCGCTTTCAGTAGCCGCATCGCATCCAGCAGCTTGTCCTTGCCGACCACCGCCCGCGTATCGCCACGAAACTCGCTCATCGGCAATTCGCCGCAGCAAGCTTTCAAGGCATCGATCGTTTGTTGATCCGCTGTCATGAAATCACAAACTACAAGCACCAAATCACAAACAAACTCAAAGCTCAAATGGACAATGACCCAATTGGGACTGGTTACTCATTGGAATTCGAAGCTTAGATATTGTTTGTGACTTGATAATTGGTTCTTGGAGCTTCTAAATTCACCGCATCCGTTTTCGGCGGCACAAACGTCTTGCGACCATATAGCGGCAACTCCTGCAGCGCCCGTTTTGTTTGCTGCCGAGAACGGACGTCGAATTCGGTTCCTGAAATCGTTCCGCCCCGCTGAATCTGATCTTGCAGATCGATGACCGCCTGGATCACTTGCTCCGGCCGCGGCGGGCAGCCGGGGATATAGATGTCAACCGGAATGAAGCGATCGATGCCTTGGACTGTGGCATAATTGTCGAATACGCCACCCGTCGAGGCACAGGCTCCCATCGAGATGCACCATTTCGGCTCATGCATCTGCATCCAGATCCGCTGCAGCACCGGCAGCATTTTCATGCACACGCGGCCGGCAACGATCATCAGGTCCGCCTGCCGCGGGCTAAAGCGCATTGCCTCGGCGCCAAACCGGGCAATGTCGAATTTGCTCGCCCCGGTCGCCATGAACTCAATCCCGCAACACGCAGTGGCAAACGGCAGCGGCCACAAGCTGTTCTTGCGGCACCAATTGGCCAGCGCATCGAGCTGAGTCACAACGACGTTTTCCGGCGGGGCTACTGCCACTGAAACACCCCCCGCCGCCAGGCATAAACCAAACCCGCCGCCAGCAGGGCAAGGAAAACCATGACTTCGCCGAAGACCAACGATCGCGTCAGGCCAATGTTGGTTGCCATCGCCAGCGAAACGGCCTGATCGATCCCCGCCGCATCCCGGCTGGCAACCGCCCAGGGATATAAGAAGAGCAATTCCACATCGAACACAAGGAACGCGATCGCCACTAAGTTGAAGCGGACATCGAACTTACGGTGCGTATCGCCGATCGGGTCCATGCCGCTCTCATACGGCATCTGCTTCACGGCGCTTTGCCGCCGCGGCCCAATTAGCGATCCGGCCACGAGCATCCCAACGGCCAGCGCCGTCGCAACAGCAATGAAGAGCAGAATCGGGATCAATCCGTTGTCCATAAGCCGTTTCAGGGCATTAATTTACGTTCGACAATCAGACTTTGTGAATTCTATCACGAAGTCTGCCGCAAAAAAGCCCGGCCGTTCCAGGCCGAGCCAGCCGCCAATCGTATCGCTCGCATTTTGAGCGGTCAATCGGCCATGAGGAGCGTCGATTCGCGAGGGAATGGCTCGTCTGCGCTGAATCCGCCGTCGCGTGTTACACTAGCACGCACGCCTCCGCCAACTGCAAGACGCATGACGCCCAAATTTGCCCGCGCCGTCGATCCGATCTTCTCCACGGTGCTCGACTTGCTCGACCGCATCGACCGCGGGCAGCCGTGCGATCCGGTCGATGAAAAGGCCAAGATCGTCAAATGCTTCGATGCGGCGAGCGCGGTTCTCGGCCAATCGCCGGAATGGAACGATCTCGCTCGCTACGCGATGTACGCCTGGATCGACTCCGAACTGGCGAAAGTCCGCCCCTGGGAAGGTCGCGAATGGTGGCATTCCAATTCGCTCGAGCTCGACTACTGGGGCCAGGGTCTGGCAAACGTTGTATTCTTCGAGCGGGCCAAAGAAGCAGCCAAGCTGTCGTCGAAAGACGCGCTGGAAGTGTTTTACGTCTGCGTCGTCCTGGGCTTTCGCGGCTTCTATGAAAATCTGCCAGAAGGCGACAAAGTTCGTGTCGTCGAGTCAATCGGCCTGCCGCCGGACCTGCGAAGCTGGATCAGCCAATATGCTCATGCGATCCGACTCGGCCGCGAACTGCCGGTGATTACGGACGCCCGCCGCCCCGCCGATGTCGCGCCGCCGCGCTACGGCAAACAGATGCTTCTGGGCACGTCATTGCTCGTGGCCATCATTGCCGGAATTGCTGTCGCCATGCTTGTTGTTGTAATTCGCACGGGTTCTGGCTAGGCTTGCACCGAACGACTGGCGACGACTCCATTTAATGTAGCGCGGTGCGGATGTTCGGCCGACTGATCGAGATTGTCTCTTATCCGTTTCAACTGCTGTTCTCTGCGCCCGTCGCCGTTTTGACCGCTTCGCGGGCAGTCCGCGCCTTCTCACTGCCGGCTCGCGCCGCGCTGGCCGTCGCCCTGTTCATGGTGCTGCTGACGATTGTCGGCACACTTCTATCCAGCCCGCTCGTGCGGCACGATGCCCCCGACATGCGGACGATTCTCTGGACCTATACGCTGCCCATCGCCATCTGCACGCTAATCACGCCGCCAATTGTCTATATCGCCGTGTGGCTGTGGAGCGAGGGACGCTCGGGCCGCTTTCCCGATATCGACCGAGCCTGGCGCGAAGGCGTCGAAGCACTAGCCCGCGAAGGATTGTCGCTGGCCGAAGCGCCGGTTTTCCTGGTGCTGGGCTTGCGCAATGAGCGGCAGGTGCGGGCGTTCATGAATGCCACCGGCCTGCAGTTCGCCGTGTTCGGCGCGCCGGAAGGCGGCTCCAACCCACTCTATTTCTACGCCATCAAAAACTATCAGCTCAAACGCGATGAATCGTGGAACGCCATTTACCTCATGCTCACCGACGCCAGCCAGACGAGCAAATTGGTCGCGCTTGCCGCGGAATCGAGCGGCCGCGAACGGGCGATGAGGCCGCCCGAGGACACAGTCCGGATGAGCCAAATCCGCGAATCGTCGAGCAGCGACACGCCGCGGGTGCAGACCATGGAGCAAATGCGGGGCACCGTCGCCGGACCGCCCGCCGCCGCGCCACTGGCCCGGCAGGCGCCGATTAACATGCGCGGCACGATGGATCTCAGCGATTCGCGCGGCGGCTCCGAGTCGAACGCAGGACACGCGGTGGAAAGCTCGCTCGTGCTCGACAAAATCGACGAAAGCCGGCAAACCGAACGGCTGGGCCATGTTTGCCGGCTGCTGGAACGCGTTCGCGATCCGTATTGCACGCTGAATGGAATCCTGGTCGTCACGCCGTTCGGGCTGTTGCGTCGCGGTCATGAGCAAGTTCGTCATTTGGCCAATGCGACGCGACAGGACCTGCGGACGATTCAAAGCCGGGCTCATATCCGCTGCCCGGTGATCTCGCTCGTCGGAGGCCTGGAGCACGAGGCCGGCTTTGGCGAGCTCATCCGCCGTGTCGGCACGGGGCCTGCGCTCGAGCAGCGGATTGGCATGCGCTTCGAGCCCTGGAACCTCGCCACGCGCGAGCGGATGGAAGCGCTCGCCGTTCATGCCTGCGATCGGATTGAGGGCAATGTGTATGACCTCTACAAAATGCACGACGGTTACAATAAACCGGGCAACGGAAAGCTCTATAATTTGCTGTGCCGCACGCGAACAGGATTTTCTGATCTGCTCAAGTCGTATTTGGGCGGAGCATTCGCTCAACAAGATCCCGAGGAGCGACCGATGCTTTTTGCCGGCTGCTATTTCGCCGCCACCGGCGAAATCGAACGGTTGCAAGGTTTTTTGAAGGCCGTGCTGGCCGACCGCATGCTCGAAAATCAAGACGATCTGCAATGGACCGACGAGGCGCGGGGGCAGGATCAAGCCCGCGAGGCATGGGCTCGCGTTGGCATGGTTGCGGCTGGCCTCTTGGTGATTGCGACTGGTGTTTTGACGTATCGACTTTTCCGGCGATAGGATGAGCCGAACGAGGGCCCTATGTCTTCCGGCCACATGTCTTCTGGCGACAACGCGCGGCGCGACGAAAAAATCGAAAACAATCGCGAGGACTTGCCTCCTGAGCCCACTGGTGATTTGCCTGCGGATGTGCTGTCGGAAATCGTTGCCGAAACGACGGCCCAACTTGCATCGGCAGAACCGATTGACCCGGCTTTGCATGCGGCGATGGTCGCGATCGCTCGCGAATATGCAGGCCATCCGATGACGGTCGAACCGGGGGGCGCCGCGCTGTTAGCGGCAGTTCTCCAGCATCAGTTTTCGTTCTTGGCGACTCGCCCGGCGCTACTCAATCGCGCAGCCAAGACGGTCGCCGAATCGCTGCTCGCCGATTTGACCGCTCGCCGCCGCCTGGAACATGTCTGGGCGAAATTGCTGGAGGAAGTGGCATGAGCGGCGGGCAGCGGCATCCCGACGAGCTCGTTTTTGGTCATCAGGGCCTCGTCAAAGCGATCGCCCGCGGCATTCACCGCAGCTTTCCAAGCTTTATCGAATTGGATGATCTCATCGGTTATGGGCAGCTTGGCTTGACCCAAGCCGCGCGGGATTTTGATCCCGACCGCGGCGTTCAGTTTTCGACCTTTGCCTACTACCGCATTCGCGGCGCGATTCTCGACGGCGCGAATCAGATGAACTGGCTCAAGCGGACGACCGTGGCTGGCAGCGGGTATGAGCGGATGAGCGGTGATGTGCTGGCCACCGATGCGGCCGATTCGGCCGCGGCTGCCGGGCGGCCGGACGACGCACACTGGCTCAGCGGCGTCGGTGGCAAGCTGGCGATGGTGTTTTTCCTCAGCCAAGCCGGTGAGGATGGGGAAGCCAGCGCGGAGGTCGCCGACGCCCAGGCCGAAATGCCGCTGGAAAGTCTGCTGGACGATGAGCTCAAGCAATCGCTGCGGACAGCAATCGACGAGCTGCCCGCTGATGCGAGACAGCTTATTCACGGCACATATTTCGAAGGCAAAACGCTCAAAGACGCCGGCGAATCGCTCGGCATCAGCAAGGCCTGGGCCAGCCGGCTGCATGCCCGCGCTCTCGAACAACTGGCCCGCGGGTTAAAGCGGGCGCATGTTGTGGAGTAATGTCGCCTTTTCCGATCCGCGAAAGGGCGGGCTTTCGAAGGATGAAAGCCGAAAAAACAATCAGCCGCGACGCTGCCATTAAAGACAATCGTCGCGGCTGGTTGAACTCCGGCGAGCGAGCCTGATCGCCGGTGTGTTTTGTTGTTGTTTTTTTCGGGCCTTATGGGGCACTCGGTGCCGGCGATGTGCCAGCGCCCGGTGTGGCGGGTGTTGCCGGCGTCGCTGGTGCTGCCGGTATGCCAGGTGCGGTGCCAGGTGCCGCTGGCGTGGCCGGAGTCGCTGGCGTGGCCGAAGTCGGTGGTGTGGTCGGAGTCGCTGGTGTGGCCGCACCGGTTCCACCTTGAGCGTTGATATTCGCGCCGGCGGGTGGATTAATGGTCGCGCCACCTTGAGCGTTCGCGCCGGCATTGATCGCAGCGCCAGGATTCGCATTGGAGCCGGCCGCGCCGTCATAGTTCGGACGTAGCGCGGTGCGCACTGAGCTGCCCTGGTTGCCGAGAGCTTGCAACTGCAAGTTTTGCGTCTGGCCAGCCCGCGTGACGGCCAGCGGAATGTTGCCTGTCGCTTGGGTCAGTCCTTGAGTGAAGGCATTGACGCCGTTGATCGGTTGGCCGCCGAGGCCGGTGATGACGTCGCCTTGGCGAAGGCCAGCGGTGTAAGCGGGCGTGTTCGGATAGACCTGCTGTACGAGAACCTGATTCGGGTTCTGGTTGTCGAGAGCGAAGCCGTATTGATAGAACGGGCTGTTATACATCGCCAGCGATTGAGGCTGGATCGTCAGCGGAACGCGCTGGCCATTGCGGAGCGTCACCAATTGCAGAGGTTTTGTACCCAGATTTGGTCCGCTCAGGTATTGGTAGAACTGCTGCTGGCTTGTGATTGGCTGGCCGTTGAGCGACACGAGCTGGTCGCCTGCCCGCAGGCCGGCGTTCGCAAAAGCGGTGTTAGCCGCGATATTCGAAACGACCAAGCCGTTGGTTGCTGCATTGTTGAACGTCAAGCCGTAATCCGCGCCGCGGACATTCTGCCGGGTTTCTTGCCGCGTCTCGCGAGCGGTCTCGCGAGCTTGCGGGCCTGTTTCGCCGGCGGCGCGAGCGCCCGCTCGGGCGTCGCGGGCTTCCTGGCGGCCTTCAAGCCGGGTTTGAGGGGCCGTCGCTCCAACTGCCGGGGCCACCGGCTGCGGTGCAACCGGCGCTGTCGCCGTGGGCGCTGGGCCCGTGCGCGGCGCTCGATTCCTCGGCAACACTTGTCCTTGTGCCGTGGTGATAAAAGAGGCCACGACGAACGCCGTCGCGATAGCCAACAACGCGGACCACTGTTTCGCGGACATACTTTGTTCTCCCTCGTTGAACCGTCTCGAAGCACTTTTTTGTGAAAGAGCCGAGGACCCTCTCGGCTACGGCGCTCCCGCAGCGCTCTAGTCGCCCACGCTACTGCACGCGCCGTGCCTTGTCGGCAAAAAGATTGTCGTTCGGCGGTTTTTCGTTGTTTTGCGGTAATCAGCGGCCCAATTCGGCCCGGCTGATCGCACATAACTCACGTTTCGCTGGCCGGTTCATGACCACCGCGATTGGTCAGCATGTCGCTGGCTGACGATCGCGTCGGCGTGCTATGGACCGACTTATTAGCCGTGCTAATCCGCGATTGCCGATTGATTTACAATTCTCATCAGATCCAAGATGGCAAACAGATGTTGAACAGAAGGACGCCAAGCAGCAAAGAGTTAAAAGCGAAATGCCCTGTCGGGCCTTTGCTTCGTTGGCTTGCTGTTCATGAGTATTGATATGCCGCTCGTTTTTCGTCTCGCTGTCGAATCGGACTTTCCCGCGCTTGAAGCGATGGTGATCGAAGCGTTTGAACCGATTACGTGGCAGAAAAAACTCGATCGAGACTTTGGACCGCTGAATGGGCGCGATTGGCGGGAGAGATGGTCGGCTCGGCTGGCGAATATCTTCAAGACGCAGATTGTGCTGGTTGGTGAATCGGCTGGCGATCTCGCCGCGATGGCAACGGCAACGCTGGATCGCGCGGCGATGCTGGGGTTCATCGATGTATTGGCGGTCGGAAGTAAGTTCCAAGGTCAGGGGCTCGGCCGGCAGATGCTGCGCGCAGTCATTGAGCACCTGAAGTCGCTCGGCTGCCAGTTCGTGAATTTAGATTGCCTCACTGACAACGATGTTGGGAACGCCCTGTATGCGAGCGAGGGGTTTGTCGAGGTGGCGCGGCATATTCGGTGGTTCAAAAAAATCTAACAGCGCCGCAGCCAAGTAGTCGGGAAAAGGCCGTCGACCTATAAGGGTCTTGTCTTGTTCGGTCCGCCCAACGCCGAAGCAGCGTGGGGCTCGTCGTTTATTTTCTCGGCATAAACTTTGCGTCATACCGGCTCTGGAAAACGAACTACTTGATCCGGAGAACGAAAATGAACCCGAATATTGCCAAGCGCCGCCATGTCAAATCAGCCGCGGCGCGCGAAAATGAAAACCGGCCTTCTGGCAACGGCCGCGGCCTGGCTGATCATCACAAAATCAACGTCGGCGAGAGGGAGCGACAGCTCTCCATGATCGGCGGTACTGTGCTAGCGGTCTGCGGCCTCCTCCGCGGCTCCTTGTCCGGGTTGATGCTCGCTGGAATCGGCGGGGCCTTCATCTGGCGCGGCCACACCGGCCACTGCGAGATGTACCACATGCTCGGTCATAGCACGGCTGACAACTCAGAGCATGGCCGTGAAGAAATCAGTCCGCCCGCGCACGAGCAATTCGAATCGCATTTACAAGGCTATGAAAGCCACGCCGCCGGAGACGTTTAAAAACGTATCGAAAAACGGCTCCATTCTTCGGGAGATCGCTACGACGAAGGAACGCCTTCAATACTCCCGCGGTTGATGGCGTCGATGAGCAGCCTCAGTCGCCCCAAACTGCGACGGTTGAAGTGAAAGACGAGGCGCGGGTAGTGCGCAATGTCCGCTTCGTCTTTTTCCAGCGGGAGGGCCTCGCGCTGCTGAAAATCACCGTCGGTTAGCAGATCTTTGAATTCACCGTTGATCCCGTCGAGCAGCAGTGGATGGAGAGGAGATTGCAGCCGGAGCACGAGGTCCTGCTTGACATACCGCATGCTGTGATAAACACGGAAAAACTGCAAAATCTCGTCGCGGGCTTCTTCGTGGCTGTTGGTCAGCTTGAAGAGATGCAAATCGTCGGGCGAGATCATGCGGGCCTGGAGCAAATGTTTGTTGACGAAATCGACCAAGCCCTGCCAATAACCGCTGCCGGCCGGATCGAGCAGAACGACGGGAATCATGTCGCGCTTACCAGTCTGGAGGAGCGTGATGACTTCCATTGCTTCGTCGAGCGTCCCGAAGCCACCGGGCGAGCAAACAACCGCGTCACACTCTTTTACGAACATCAGCTTGCGAGTGAAAAAGTACTTCATGTGGACGAGCTTCGGGTCGCCGGCGATCACGGGATTCGCCGACTGCTCGAACGGCAGCATGATGTTGAGGCCCATCGACGATTCGCGGCCCGCGCCGCGATGGCCGGCCTCCATAATTCCGCTCGCCGCGCCGGTGACAACCAGCCAGCCCGCCTCGGCCATCACGCGGCCCAGGTTTACCGCTTGCTCATAAGCCGGCTCATCCGGCTGCGTTCGCGCCGAGCCAAATAGCGTCACTTTCCGCTTGCGCCGATACGGCGAAAACACCTTGAACGCATACCGCAGCTCGCGCAGCGTCCGGCTAAGAATTTTGATGTCGCCGCGGGTCGTTCCTTCGGCCGCCAGCTTGTCTGCCGTCTCCTTGATCGTCTGAATGAGGTCGTCGATGTGCGACCGACGGTCCTGCTTTTCGCTGACCAGATCGAAACTCGAAATATCATCGACCGATTTGCCGGTAATGTCGTCGTTCACGCGAGGCTCCGCCTGCTAAGTCGGGTAATGATGCAGATGCATCAATTTTCACCGAGTATTATACGCCGATGGTCCCAATTCCCGCCGTCGGCATTTTTTTGACGCATAAAAGTCGTGAAAAACGCAAGTCGCCGGCCGAATCGGGTGGATTTTTCGACGGCTCGCCCGGTCCCACGATCAAAGGTTGCGGAGGAAAGTCATGGCTTGTTTGACGTCTTCAATCGGTGAACGTGAGTTGTGGCGGGAGATGGTGAGGTAGCCCCGATATTGTTGTTCTTCGAGGAGGGCGAGGAGCTCGGGGAGTTCGGCGTTGCCCTGGCCGAGGGGCACTTCAATACCGCGGCCTTGGGCGACATCGCGAGTGGCATCGGTCGCGTGGAAGTGAGCGACGTGGGGCGCCAGGGCTCGCATGCCCTCTGTGGGGGAATGGCCGTTGATGATGAGATTGGCAGGGTTGAAGTCGATAGTAAGTGAGCCTGGGGGTAGCGACTGAATAAGGGAAGCTAGTTCTTCGCCAGGCTGGGCGCCGGTTTCGGCGGCGAGGAAGGCACCGCACTTTTGGCCGTGGCGGCCGAGATCGGTGAGGACTTCGAGCAAGGTGGTGCGCGAGCGGGCGTCGCTTTCTGGCGGAATGTGGCCGATGTGGTTGACGACGACGCTGGTGCCAAGGTCATAGGCGGCCGACATGGCTTTTTTCGTGGCGTCGATGCGGGCGTCGAGGTCAGGCAGGTCGGCATAGCCGCGGCGGGTGCGGAAGGCGACCGCTGCCAGCCGCAAATTCAGATCATCCAGCATTTTCCGCACGGAACGTATGCCTGTACGGGACAGGTCGGCTTCGGAAAGCTCGTTGCGGAGGTCGATTTCGACGGCCTCAGCCCCCAGTTCGCGAGCGGTAAGCAAGGCTTTTTTGAGGGGCATCCTCAGGGTGGCCAGTTCGAGGCCTAACTTGATTTGCAGCATAGAGAAAGAACCCAGAGCCAAAGACCCAAGAACCAACAAAGAACCGTGAGATTCTATTAGGTTCTTCGCTACTTGGGTCTTGGAATTTGTCCGACCATGAATTTGTACTTTCTAATTATTTTATCGGCGGTCGCGGCGGCTCCCAACGACCCGGGAGCCGTGACGGCTGGGGATGTGCTCAATTGTGATTTTGAGGTGCGCACGGATCGCGATTATGACGGCTGGCCGGATGGTTGGACGCGAAAGCATTCGCGTGAGCTGCCGGAGTTTTTGCGGGTTGGGATTGTTGAGGAATCAGGGGCCAGGGGACAGGAGACAGGGGACGGGAAACAGGGTACGGGAGCCGGAAGCAAGAGTTTGAATCACTGCCTGGAGATCGAGCTGAACGGCGGGGCGGCGGTCGTATCGAGTCCGCCGCAGCCGGTGAGCACGCAGTTCAGTCTGGCGATGTCGGTGCGAATCAAGACAGTCGGCCTCGTGCATGATGGGGCGTGGGTGGAGCTGACGCTGGTAGACGACGAAGGCCGCGAAGTGCAGAAGCATGTTACGCAGCCGGTGACGAAGTGTCCGGAGTGGCAGACGATCGCGCTGCCGCCGATCGACGCCGTGAGCGAGAAGGTCGCGAAAGCGGTGGTGTCGCTGCATTTGGCGCCGCTGGGCAAGCATGAGGATTTGAGGGGGCGGGCATGGTTCGACGATTTGCGGATCATGCGTCTGCCGCGGATGCAGCTTACATCGGTTGGGTCGATGGGCATCTATGGCAAAAAGGACTCGGCGGAGCTGGCGTGCTCGGTATCGGGCATTCGGGCTCGCAATCCACGGGTACGGTTTGAGTTGTTCGAGCACGATGGCAAGCTGTTGTCGGAAGCGAGCACGGCGCTCCTCTCGGCGGCGGATGCGGCAAAATGGGCCGCCAAGGAGCTGCCGGCGGATGGGTACGCAGGGCAGACGACTTGGACGCCGCCGTTTCCGGATTTTGGCTTTTATCACGTGCGGGCGTCGCTGCTGGGTGAAGAATCGGACCAGGTGCTGCTGGATCGGACGCAGACGATTGCCTATTTGCGGCCGCTCACAACGCCACCCAAGAGCGAATTCGGCTGGACGCTGCCGGGCGGAGAGGAGCTGATTGACTACGGCAAACTCGCCAATTTGCTGGGACAGAGCGGTCTGGGCTGGGCGAAGATGCCGGTGTGGCACGATCCGAAGGAGACGGCGGCGACCGATCGCATCGCTTGGTTCGCCGAACAGTTGAGCATTCAAGGCATTGAGCTGGTGGGAATTCTCGATCAGCCGCCGCCGGAGCTACGCGCGGTGTTTCGCGAGCAAGGGCGATTGCCGGTCGCGACGGTATTCGAGGAACCGGAGCTATGGCAGCCGGCGGTTGCACCGACGATGACCCGGCTGTCGCTGAAGGTGCATTGGTGGCAGCTTGGCAACGATGAAGACATCAGCTTCGTGGGTCATCCGAATTTGGAGGCCAAGGTCGCCCAAATCAAAAAGCATTTGGAACAATATGGGCAGCAGATTCATCTGGGGATCAATTGGCGGTGGATTTATTCGCCGCCCAAGGCGGTTGGGCCGCGCGGGGCGCCCTGGTCTTGCTTGTGCTATAGCATCGATCCGCCGCTGACTGCGGAGGAGACGGCCCTCTATGTTCCGGCGGTGGTGGCGGATGCGCCATCGCAGCCTGCGGAAAAGCGGATGAAAACGACGAGCGTGTCGGTTGGGCGCGGATCGGCGGCCGTCGCGCGTGCCGCGGCGGCCAACCGGTCGATCGCCCCGCCGACGCGGCGATGGATGCAGATTTCGCCACTGGCGCGGGATGAATATTCGAGCGACGTGCGACTGCAAGATCTTGTGCAGCGAATGCTGGCGGCGAAGATGACGGGCGTGCAGGCGATTTTTATGCCGCAGCCGTTCAGCAGCGACGCAGGGATCATGAACGAGGATGGTACGCCAGGCGAGTTGTTTGTTCCGTGGCGGACCACGGCGATGTTGCTCGGTGGGGCGGAGTATTTGGGTTCCATGCAGCTTCCGGGCGGGACGACGGGGCACATGTTCGCCCGCAACGGCAACGCGGTGATGGCGGTGTGGAGCGATCGACCGACGATCGAGGGGGTCGATCTGGCCGAAAACATCGAGCAGATCGATGTGTGGGGTCGCGGCACGAAGCCGAAGACGCGCGAGGAGGACGGGCGCAAGCTGTCTGAGCTGTCGATTGGACCGCTGCCGACATTTGTCACTGGTCTGAGCGAGGGCGTCGCAAAGTGGCAATCGGCGTTGACGTTCGAGAATTCGCAGTTGTCGAGTATTGCGGGTCGCGAGCAAACTTTGATGCTGCGGATGAAAAATACCTTTCCGCAGGGCGTGAGCGGCGAGTTGACGCTGTTTGCACCAAAGAGTTGGGGCGTTGATCCGCGGCCGACGCGGTTCAAGATTGCGGCTGGGGAAGAATTGCGGCTGCCGCTGACCGTGATGCTAATGACGGACGCGAATAGTGGTCCGCAGCCGGTGCGGCTGGATTTTGACGTGGCGGGCCACCATTTCAGCGTGCATCGAACGCTGCAACTGGGACTCGATGACGTGCAGGTCGAGAGGACGGCTGGGCTGAAAAACGGCGCCCTGATCGTGGAAGTACATCTGGCGAACCTTTCCGATCGGCCGCTCAGCTTCCAGTGTGTCTTGTTCGCGCCCGACCGGCGGCGACAAACGCGGCAGGTGATCAACCTGGGCCGCGATCGAATAACGCTGAAGTTCGTGTTGCCGGATGGCGACGAGTTGATCGGAAAAAAACTATGGCTGAGGGCCGAGGAAATCGGCGGTTCGCGGGTGCTGAACTACACCATCGACGCCGAGCGGTGAAGCGCGGCTTGCGATTTGCACCCCCCACGAGATTCGTAATCACGACATTTTGTCGCGGTTTGTTTGCTGCGCGGTTTCCTAGTCAGGGCGGCAAGGGCGAAGCTTTGCAACGCGCTCGGCCGGTAGTGCAGTCGCGACCTGATTGAGTGGCGGTTCGCTGAGAATGTTTCGAAATCGAGCCCGATTGCGAGGCTAGTCCCTAGTGTCTGCTGAATTTTCATCGCCGACGGCTTCAACGATGAAGTCGGCCGCCCAATCTCTGCTGAGTGAAGCCGAATTTCGGCGATTGCTGGAGCGATTGCCTGCGGGCGCGTATATGTGCGACCGCAATGGCCTGATAACGTATTTCAACGATCAAGCCGCGACGCTGTGGGGCCGCAAGCCGACATTAGGCGACCCGATTGATCGGTTTTGTGGTTCGTTCAAGCTTTATTTATCCGATGGCTCGCCCATTCAGCATCAAGACTGCTGGATGGCCAAGGCGCTGCAGACCGGCCAGGATTTCACGGGCCAGGAGATCGTAATCGAGCGGCCGGACGGGACGCGCCGCACCGCGTTGGCCCATGCCAGCCCGCTGCGAAACGAAGCGGGTGAAATCGTTGGCGCGGTCAACGTTCTCGTCGATATCACCGACCGCGATCGAGCCGAGCAAACGCAGCGTTTGTTGGCTTCCATCGTCGAATCGTCGGACGACGCGATCGTCAGCAAATCGCTGACGGGGATTATTCGTAGTTGGAACTCCGGCGCTCAGCGGCTTTTTGGTTATTTGCCGGAAGAAGTGATTGGCAAGCCGATCACGATTATCATTCCGCCCGAACGCCAACATGAAGAAGAAGCAATCCTCACAAAGTTGCGACGCGGCGAGCGGGTTGACCATTACGACACGATCCGTGTGACGAAGGATGGCAGGCGGCTGGATATCTCGTTGACGATCTCGCCGATCAGGGATGCCAACGGAAAAGTCGTCGCTGTTTCGAAGGTTGCCCGCGACATCACGTCGAAAAAACAGGCGGAGCAATCGCTGGTGCTGCTGAAGGATGAACTCGCTTCGCAGCTTACGGATTTGCGGCGACTGCACGACATGAGCACGCGCCTCTCGAAAACACTCGATTTGAAAATGATTCTGGAGGAAACGCTGCGAACGGCGACCGCGATTGAGAATACCGACATGGGAATGATTTCGCTGGTCGATTCAGAAACAGGCGCGCTCAAATTGGCGACCAACCTGGGGATTGAGCCGGATTTTTTGAGCCTGGTGCAGCGGGCCCCGTCGGGAGTCGGCGCTCTTGGCGTTTGTTATGCCGAAAAACGCCGCGTGATTGTGGAAGAAACGGAAACGGATCCCATTTTCAATGACTATCGCGATGCGGCGCGCTTGGCGGGTTTTCGCGCGGTGCATAGCACCCCGTTGATTACGCGCGCCGGCCGGCTGGTTGGCGTTTTATCGACGCATTTCCGTTCGCCGCGCAAACCCACGGATCGAACGATGCACCTGGGCGATCTTTGTGCTCGCCAGGCAGTCGAATTCATCGAAAATGCCAGGCTCTATTCAGAGCTGCAGTCGAGCAACCGCTCGAAGGACGAATTCCTGGCCGTGCTGGCTCACGAGCTGCGCAATCCGCTGGCGCCGATTCGCAATTCGTTGCACATCCTGCGGCTGTCGGGTGAGTTGACTCCCGCGGGCGAAAAAATCCAGGAAGTGATGGAGCGGCAGGTCGATCATCTGGTGCGGATGGTTGATGATTTGCTCGAAGTCTCGCGCATCTCGCGCGGAAAGATCGAACTGCGACGGCAGCCTCTCGAACTGGCGACCGCGATTTTGAACGCCGTGGAGACCAGCCGGCCGCTGATCGACGAAGCCGGACATCAATTGGCCATCAGCATTCCGCCGCAGCCGCTGACGTTGAACGCGGACTCGGTGCGCCTGTCCCAAATCATCGCGAACGTGTTGAATAACGCGGCGAAATACACTGATCCCGGCGGGCAAATTTGGCTGACGGCTCAGCCGGAAGAGGACGAAGTTTTGATTTCGATCCGCGACACGGGGATCGGCATTCCGCGGGACAAGCTCAATCACGTTTTTGACATGTTCGCTCAGATTCAGCCCGCCGGACGGCGAACGACGGGGGGTCTGGGAATTGGCCTGACGCTCGTAAAGCGACTGACGGAAATGCATGGCGGGCGCGTGGAAGTCGCCAGCGCGGGGCCAGGCCAGGGCAGCGAATTCACGATTCGACTGCCGTTGGAGAAATCGCTCCCCGAACCGCCACCGGCAGCGGAGCCACGATTGCCCGATCCACGCACGGCGCTGTCGGAGCGGCGGATTCTCGTCGTCGATGATAACCGAGACGCGGCTGACAGCCTCGGGCTGTTTCTCAAGTTCATGGGAGCGGCGGTGCATGTCGCATACGACGGCGGCAGCGCGTTGGAATCGCTGCCTAACTTCCGGCCGGAAATCGTACTGCTCGATGTCGGGATGCCGGTGCTCGACGGTTTTGAAGTTGCCCGCCGAATGCGACAGCTTCCCGAGGGGCAAAATATCCTGCTCGTCGCAGTCACCGGCTGGGGACAAGAAGATGATCGTCGCCGCACGGCAGACGCAGGCTTCGACCAGCACCTCGTGAAGCCGGTTGATCCGGTGATGCTGCAGAATTTGCTGGCAGCGTTCGATCCGGAGGCGGCAGCGGAAAAGCGATCGGTGGGATAGCGAGCCTTTCGGACGGCTTCTAGCAGCCGGTTGAAAAAGGGGACCGGCTCCGAGCCCAACACGCAGAAATACAAAAGACAGTCATGCGAGGTGCCTGTCCTCTTTTTCAACACCTTGTTAGCCCTGAACCTGATACCGCTCCTTAATCGGATCGACCTTCTTGGGTGGGCTGATTCCCAGCGGCTTGAGGGCTCGTTCCATCACATCGTCCATGACGTTCCGAGGGTCTTCAGTGACAACGATTCGGTCACCGGGCAGAATGGCATAGTCGTATTCCGGCGGGATGCGTTTGTTCTCACGATCGAATTCGAGGTCCATCTTGTGCAAGCTGCCGCTGGGGAGTTGGCGATAGATCGTGATCGTCGAGCGGCCGAACTTTTTCAAAGCGCCCGTTTGCTCCATCGCCGTTTGCACGTGTACTGGCTCGGTCAGCGACTTCTCCACCGCTTGGGGCTTGCCTTTTTCCGGCCGGATTTCGATCGT
Organism: Pirellulaceae bacterium; assembly: GCA_036496265.1. Taxonomy (GTDB): domain Bacteria; phylum Planctomycetota; class Planctomycetia; order Pirellulales; family Pirellulaceae; genus CAYLLN01. Next base: position 51,767 of record DASXLL010000009.1, read on the forward strand.
GTATTTAGCGGCCGGCGGACCATCGGGTTGCGGGCCGGGCGTCACTTCAGCGCTGAGCTTCGGCGTGGCCTGCTCTTTGAACATCGAGCAACCAACCAGGCCGGAAAGAATGGCCGACAACGCCAGCACGGTGAGTCGCCGAAAATCGGGCCGCATCATCACTAAGCCTCCATGCAAGCAGTGCTGTCGTGCCGGCAAGGTCTATGCAGTCGTTACTAGCTGCGCGGACTATTTGCCGGATCGTCGCTCGCCGGATTATCGGCAAAGTTTCACGCGGACTTGAGCCGATGCGGAAAAAAAACTTCACGTGCCGACTGCTTTTTCAGGGGCAAGGCGGCGGCGCGAACGACTTGCTCGAGCACATCCTCCAGGATTTGCTCGACGCTGAACGCAATCGCTGGCTACTAACAAAACCGCCGATTGAGATTGGATTCCTAATCAGCGCAATCGCTTAGACTTTGGAGCACCGTTGGAGCGAGGCTTCAAACTGGTCACAAGAAGCAAATCAACGATTTCGATGGTATCGTCCTCGATGCAGCCCACTCCAATTGTGCGTCCGCCAGGAGATTGTGAGAGGAACTCAGGATGCTCCACGGGAAGTACTCGACCGTCGGCCAAATGAATATCGAACGGTTTGAACGGCCGCACTTGATGCATTCGCTGTAACTGCTCGATGGTCATAAGGTTCCTCCGACTAAATTATAGCTCCCGTTCCTTGGGTGCCTACAATTACCAGCGATTACTGATGTCCAGCCAGCTCCGTCGCCGCTTGGACCTTGCGGATGGCGATCATGTAAGCGGCCGTGCGGAGATTGCAGTGGCTGGTGTTGTGCTCGCTCCAGACGGCGTCGAACGCGCGGGTGAGCACCGCGTCGAGCTCCTGGCGGACGCGGTTGAGGCCCCAGCGGTAATACTGCAGATTTTGCACCCACTCGAAATAGCTCACGGTGACACCGCCCGCGTTGGCAAGAATGTCCGGCAGGATTCGGATGCCGCGGTTGTAGAGCAATTCGTCCGCATCGGGATCGACGGGGGCATTAGCCGCTTCGATGATCATTGGGGCGCGAATGGAGGCGGCATTTTTGGCCGTGATGACGCCGCCAAGCGCGGCGGGAATCAGCAAATCGACGTCGAGCGTCAGCAGCTCGTCGTTAGAGATTTTGTCGGCTTGCGTGTAACCCTGCAGGAGGCCGTTGTTGTTCAGGGCGTGCTTGAGCATGGCCGGAATATCGAGGCCGTCGGCTTTGTAATACGCCCCGGTTTGGTCACCGACGGCGACGACTTTGTATTCCGATTCATAGAGAAACTTGGCGGCATGGGAGCCAACGTTGCCGAAGCCTTGGAGAGCGACTGACAAATGCTGCGGCTTGCGGCCGAGGTGCGACAGGAACTTGAAGGCCAGAATGCCGACGCCGCGGCCGGTCGCCTCTTCGCGGCCTTCGATGCCGTATTGCTCGACCGGTTTGCCGGTGACGCAGGCCGGGTTGAAGCCGTGATATTTTTCCCACTGGTTGCGAATCCAAGCCATTTCGCGCCACGAAGTGCCCATATCGGGGGCAGGAATGTCCTTGTCGGGGCCGAGGACATCGTGAATCTGGTCAATGAACCGCCGTGTGATCCGCTGCAGCTCTTTCACGCTGAGCTTGCGCGGGTCGATGGCGATGCCGCCTTTCGCTCCGCCGTAGGGCAGATCGACCACGGCCGTTTTCCAGGTCATCAGCGTGGCCAGCGCCCGGACTTCGTCGAGATCGACCTCTTGATGGTATCGCAGGCCGCCTTTCATCGGCCCTCGCGAATCGTCGTGCTGCACGCGGTAGCCGATAAACGTTTCCAGTCGGCCATCGTCCATTTCGACCGGGATTTCGACCTGCACCTCGCGTTTGGGAACGATCATCATCCGCCGAACGGCCGGATGGAGGCCCAGTTTTTCGGCGGCTTTGTTGAAATAATGTTGAACGGCTTCGTGCGATTTCATGTGGTCGAAATTTAGGAGAGGAATGAGACCGGTGCAGGTCACAATAAATATTACGACATGGAATTCTACGACATTGGGAGCCGTTTGCGGGGCGACGGCGGGGCGTCCGTTTCTTTCGCCGACACTACCGAGGCGTTAAACTGAACCTGTTATGTCTAGAAAATAGTCGCCGCACGAACGCCTTCGACTGAACCCATGTCGCTCTCGGATTTTTGGAAGCTGCTGGCCGATAGTCGCTTGCTGTCGGCCGCGCAGGTGCAGCGGCTGGCAACTGATTTTCAAGCAGAAAAACCGCCGAGCGAACAGACGGTCAAAGTTGCTGCGCAATGGCTGATGGACCTGCGGGCCATTGGCAAGTATCAGGCCCAGGTGCTCGTGGCGGGAAAATCGGGACCTTTCTTCTTCGGCGAGTACAAAGTTTATGAGCGGATCGACAAAGGGCGGTTGGCGGGCTGCTATCGAGCGCTTCATAACGCCAGCAAATATTGCGTGAACTTGCGGTTCGCGACCGGCTTGCTTTTGAAAGAACCGCAGCAATGGGCAGCGGCCAGCGAGAACGCTGCGCTGGCAATGCAAATCAATTCGCCCTATGTGCAGCGGTGTTTTGAAACAGTCGATTTGACGCGGTTCAAGTTCATCGTCAGCGAAGACGTCCGCGGCGGTGGACTGGAAGAGGCGCTGGCAACGAGCGGCAAGCTGCCGCCGGCCGAGGCCTGCCGGCTGATGCGGCAGGTGGCGCTCGGTATGGCTGCGATGCACGCCGCGGGACGCGCGCACGGCGATTTGCGGCCGGCGAATGTTTTGCTGGAGACCTTTGGCAATCAGCCGCCGAATGTCAAGTTGCTCTACGACGCGGCAGCGCTGCCGGCGGCGTTGGATTTATCGCAGCTTCAGGAGGGCAGCCGCTTAGCACTCCTGGCCGACTACCTCGCGCCCGAACTGCTTGCTGCGGGGCGCGTGCCGGACGCGCTGAGCGATATTTATGGCCTGGGGGCAATGCTGTATGCGCTGCTGTCAGGTAAGCCGCCATTCGCGGGCGGCGAGGTGCAGCAAAAACTGAAGCGACAGCTCAGCGAGCCGGCGCGGCCGCTGGAGACGATGGGTGTGCCGCAGCCGCTGGCCCAGCTCGTCTCGTATTTAATGGCCAAAAATCCGGGCGTCCGTTATCAATCGGCGGCTCAGGTCGCGGACCAACTGGCAATGTTCGTGCCCCCAGCCAGTTTATCCAGCGGACCGCCGCCGCCGCCGCCGACGTTCGCACTATATGAACAATACCTGCAGCAGAAGCCGCCGCCGGTCGTGAAGCAGCCAGCGCGGCCGCAACCAGCGCCGGTTCCAGTCGCTCAGCCGGTGCCGCAGATCGCCGCCAGCCGCGCGCCAGGCAACGATGACCGCACCGTGGCCATCACTGCGCCGCCGCCTGGCGAATTCAGCATTAAAACGCAGCCGGTGCCGCGGGCGACGAATGCCGCGAATGACATCGCGCGGCAGCGCAAGGAGCGGCAGAAGCGGAATCTGTTGCTGGTCGGGATCGGCGGGCTGGCGTTACTGGCGTTCATTGTCCTGGGCGGCACTCTGTTTTTGCTCACGCGTCCGCAGCCGACAACCAAGACAGTCGCGACGGTCGAACCGACGACGCCGACGGCGGTGCCAGCCGATGCACAAAAGGCAGAGAACGATGGCGGGGCCAAATTAACGCCTGCCGATGGCGATCAGCAGGCATCTGCAGCCGGCGACAATCCGCCTGCGGCCACCAAAATGGTCAGCTCCTCCATGCCGCCGATTCAGCAAGTCGTGAAAGATGACGGCAAGCTACTGTGGGCTTCGCCGACGAACGGCAAGCCGATCACGTTTCGTTGCATGCCGCCCGAGGGTGAGGTATTCATCATCATCAGGCCCGCAGCCATGCTGGCCAGCGAGGAAGGCCGCCGCGTGATCGCCGCACTGGGACCAGCCCATGCCGTCGTGCAGCAATCGTTTGAAAAGGCCGCCGGATGCAAATTCGATGAGATCGAGCAGCTCCACATCACGCTGCACGATAGCGGCGGAAAATTCCCACGCGTCAGTTATGTGGTCCAAACGGTCAAGCCGCTCTCGAAGCTGGAGCTGCTGGGCCGGTGGGGCGATCCGGACATGACGAAAGAAGGCAACGAGGCGTATTACACCGGCCCCAAGACCGCCTATTACATCTCCAATTCGCCCGCGGATGAACGGACGTTCGCGATGGGCGAGGCCCGCGATATGAAGGAAGTCGCCGCCGCCGCTGGCGACCCGCCACCGGTGTATCGCGACATGGAGCGGCTGCGGCGACTGAGCGACGCGGACCGGCATTTCACGCTGCTGTGTTATCCGCAGTTTTTGTTCAAAGAAGACGGCGAGCGGCTGTTTGCCGACGAACGGGCGAAAGTGAAGGAGTCGCTGATCTGGCTGCTGGGTGACGATGTTCGGGCGGCTGGCGTCAGTGCCCATTTTGCCGAGGAGTTCTATTTCGAAGCCCGGCTGAGATCATCGCTCGACAAAGAGCCGTCTGCCCTGGCCGCGGATTTGCGCGAGCGGCTCTCGGAGATTCCCGGCTCAATCGAAGATTATTTCGTGTCACTGAGCGCGCCGCCGTTTTGGAAAAAACTTTCCAATCGCTATCCTTTGATGATTCGTGAGCTGCAAAACCAGATGCGTGTGGGCGTCGAAAATGAGATGGCTCTGATCAACGCCGTTTTGCCCATGACCGCCGCCCACAATTTGGTGCTCGGTGGCGAGTTGCTGATGTCAACCGCGCCGGGCCCGGCGGCCTCGCTCGCCAGCAATAACGGCAGTGCCGCGCCAGCCTCCAGCGGCCCGAAGACGTTGGCCGAAGCCCTGCAGATAAAAACGTCGTACAATTTCGATAACCAGTCGCTCGAATTCGCGATGCGCGACCTGGCGGACGATGTGCAGGGTAACTTGAAGAACGCCCCGTTCGAGTTCGTGATCAAGATCATCGGCGACGATCTCAAGCTGGACGGCATTACACGCAATCAATCGATCCGCGACTTCAAACAGGAGAATCAAACGGTCGCCGACATTCTCACCGCGCTCGTTCGCAAAGCGAACCCCGTGACGACCGTCAAAGATCCGTCGGAAAAAGATCAGAAGCTCGTGTGGTGCGTTGGGCCGGATCCTGATAGCCCCGGGAAACAAGTCGTATTGATCACCACTCGCAACGCCGCCAACGCGAAGAAATACACGCTGCCGCCGAATTTTGTGGAGAAGAGCGCGAAGAAATAACCGGCGAGCGGGAGGCGTCAGTCTCCCGGTCATGACAACTACGAAAGAACTCCCAATGAACAATCGTTTCCAACGACACGGGCCCCAATCAGTTCAGCGCTCAGTACTGAGTACTACGTACTCAGTACCAAGTACTTTGACCTTAGCAGGGATTGCATTGTTTTTCGCGATCGCCGTTGCGTCGGCAGCCGCACTTGCAGCGGATGCCCGTGGCCCTAACATCATCTTCATCCTGGCCGATGATCTCGGCTATGGCGACGTCGGCTGCTATGGCCAAAAGCGAATTCAGACGCCGAACATCGATCGCCTGGCGAAGGAAGGGCTGCGGTTCACCGATTTCTATGCCGGCTGCACAGTCTGCGCCCCCTCGCGCTGCGTGCTGATGACCGGCTATCACACGGGCCATGCTCACATTCGCGGCAACGCGGGCAAAGAGCGGCCGGAGATTCAGGTGCTGCGCGACAGCGATGTGACGGTGGCCGAAGTGCTCAAGAAAGCCGGCTACGCGACGGCGTTGTGCGGCAAGTGGGGCCTGGGCGACGAAGGCACGATCGGGACGCCGAACAAGCACGGCTTCGATTACTTCTTCGGCTATTTCAATCAATTCCACGCCCACAACTACTATCCGGCTTATCTCATCAAAAATGAGGACCGCTACCCGCTGAAAAATGTCGTGCCGGGCGAGGGGCCGTTTGGCGTTGGCGTGGCAACGAAACAAGTCGAGTACAGCGCCGATCTCATCACCGCCGAAGCCTTGAAATGGGTCGAGGAGCACCATCGGCAGCCGTTCTTCCTCTACTACTCTCCGACGCTGCCGCACGCCAACAACGAAGGCGGTCAGAACGGCATGGAAGTGCCGGAGCTTGGCGAATATGCGAGCACCGACTGGCCGCCGCAGCAAAAGGCTCACGCGGCGATGATCACGCGAATGGACGCCGATGTCGGCCGGTTGATGGAGCTGCTCAAAAAGCTGGGCATCGACGACAACACGATCGTCTTCTTTTCGTCGGACAACGGCCCGCATCGCGAAGGCGGCAACAACCCCGATTTCAACAATAGCAACGGCCCGCTGAAGGGCATCAAGCGCGATCTGACCGAAGGCGGCATTCGCGTGCCGTTCATCGCCCGCTGGCCCGGCCACATCTCGCCCGGCGTCAGTCATTTCGCCGGTGGCTTTCAGGACATGATGCTCACCCTGGCGGAGCTCGCCGGTTCAACGGACGCCGTGCCAAAAAACATCGACGGCTTGTCGATCGTGCCCATGCTCACCGGCAAGCCCGATCAACAAAAACAGCACGATTATCTCTACTGGACCTTCTACGAGCGCGGCGGCGGCCAGGCCGCGCGCGTTGGCAATTGGAAAGCCATTCAGCAGCCGATGGATTCGCCCGTGCGGCTGTATGACCTCTCGAAAGACCTTGGCGAAGAGCACGACGTGGCCGCGCAGCATCCTGACGTTGTCGCCAAGCTTGCGGCGACGATGAAAGCGGCTTATACACCGCATGAGAATTGGAAGATGCCGGGTGAGAAGTAATTCCAAAATCATCCGAACGGCATGCTCCTGTTAGTCTGCCGCTTTGTCGCCACTTGGCACAACGACGGTTCCTCCGCGCGGCGCCGGCGTTGTCCTCGGAACCGCTCTGGGCATGGGCGCTGTCGGCGGCACCACCGGCCGTGGCCGGATCATCGTCGTTTGCAGATAGAATGAAGAAGCGATAACTCCGCCGAATATGAGCAGCGGCACGAGCATCCTCACCGCCGCAAATCGCTTGAAAACGCCCTGAGCCTTCAACGCCTCCCGCTGGAGCTGCAGTAGCTCCCGTTGCCCGTCCCGAATTTCTACCAACAGTTGGCGAACGGAGTTCGAATCGGCGAGCTCTTGCTCCTGCCCCGGTTGCGGAACACGCGGCGATTCGTAAGGGTTGAGTTGCATATTTGCCTTTCATGACCGCCACTGGCCGATTCTATCGCACCGTTGTAATGATTCCACCCAATTCGGCCGTTTGCTATTCTGTTTCTAAGATGCCTAACAAACCTTTACAAATACGAGGCGTGAGCGAGGGAATCAAGCCAGTTCGGGCGGTCCCTCGCTGACGCTTCGGGTTAGTGTTAGACATTCTAAGCCGCTCCCACGTCCAATTTTTTTACAGGCACACCCCCCATGTTTCGTCGTACGATTGCTATTTCGCTGGCCGCTGTCCTTTCTTTGCTGCAAATCGCAGCCGCCCAAGACAAAAAGGGCAAAACCTATCCGCCGAAGCTCGAAGGGGCCGAGGTGGAAACGTACAAGACAGCCGGGGATACCAAGCTGAACCTCTACATTTACAATCCGCCCGGCCACAAGCCGACGGACAAATCGCCGGCGATCGTGTTCTTCTTCGGCGGCGGCTGGACGAACGGCTCGCCGACGCAGTTCGAGCAGCATTGCAAGCACCTCGCTTCGCGGGGCATGGTGGCCATCACCGCCGACTACCGTGTCGCCAGCCGGAACCAGGTCAAGGCCGTCGAGTGTGTCAAAGACGCCAAGAGCGCGATCCGGTATGTCCGTAAGGAGGCCGCGCGGCTCGGCGTCGATCCCAATCGCATTGTGGCCGGCGGCGGATCGGCCGGCGGGCACCTGGCTGCTTGCGTGGGGGTCGTCAAAGGTTTCGACGAGTCGAGCGAAGACGCGTCCATCAGCAGCGTGCCCAACGCCATGGCCCTCTTCAACCCGGCTGTCGTCCTCGCCGCCGCGCCGGGCCTCGCCAACGCCAACCAAGAGCGAGTCGATTCGCTTAAGGACCGCATGGGCGTCGATCCGGTCCTGCTGTCGCCTTACCACCAAGTGAAGCCCGGCGCGCCGCCGGCGATCGTGTTTCACGGTAAGGCCGACAACACCGTGCCCTATGCCACCGCCGAGCTCTTCGCCAAGGCCATGACCGACGCCGGCAACAAGTGCATGCTCGTCGGCTACGAAGGCCAGGCCCACGGCTTCTTCAACTACGGCCGCGCCAACAACGAGTACTATGAAAAAACTTCTGCCGCCCTCGACGATTTCCTCGTCGGTCTCGGCTACATCCAACCGGCGAAGGCGGATGCAAAGTAATTCATTGGGCAAGTCGCACTGCCTTTAACGCAGAGATCGCAAAGAAGCGATGGACGCGAAGGAAGTCTCTTGTCCCTTTGCGCTCTTTGCGTCTTTGCGGTAGTAACTTTTGGGTCGGAACAACCAAAACGGATCGGAGTTCGTTCGATGCGGCTGGCTTCTTGTCTGACGGTTTTGCTCTTTGCGGCTTTGGTTGGACGGGGCCGAGCCGACGAAGCGGCGGTGACGAAGCAGTTTCAGGATTTGCTGTCGGACGAATGGGAATACACGCTCCGCGAGGCGCCGACGTTCGCTTCTCACTTAGGCGACAAGCGCTACAACGACCGCTGGCCCGACGTGAGCCTGGCGGCGATCGAGCGGCGGCATCAGCATCGACAGGAAACGCTCGGCAGGCTGGAAAAGATCGACAAGCAGAAGCTATCCGCCGCCGACAAGCTCAATTACGAGCTGTTTCGCAAGGATATTGCCGAAGAAGTCGAAGCGTTTCCCTATCGCTGGCATTTCGTGCCGCTCGACCAGCGCGGCGGCATTCAAACCGAGAACGAGCTGGCCGACCAACTGCCCTTCCGCACCGTCAAGGACTACGAAGACTGGATCGCCCGCCTCAAATCGTTCCCACTGTACATGCAGCAGACGACCGACCTGATGTGGGCCGGCATTCGCCAGAAGATTGTGCAACCGAAGATCGTCATGCGGCGGATTCCTGAGCAAATCAAAAAGCAAATCGTCACCGACCCCTCCGACAGCCTGTATTACAAGCCGTTCAAAAAATTCCCGGACGACATTTCGGCCGCGGGACAAGAGCGTTTGAAGAAGGAGGGTCTATCGGCAATTCGAGACCACGTCGTCCCGGCTTATCGCGAATTCGCGATCTTCTTCGACAAGGAATACTACCCAGCCTGCTTCGACGAGGTCGGCGCCTGGCAACTGCCGCGGGGCCAAGAGCTGTACGCCTTCCGCGCCCGCCAATTCACGACGACGAACAAAACACCGGACGAAATTCATGCCATCGGCCTGGCCGAGGTGAAGCGCATCCGCGGCGAAATGGAAAAAATCGTCAAGCTGGTCAAGTTCGAGGGCACCTTTCAGGAATTTTTGGCGTACCTGCGGACGGACAAAAAGTTTTACTACGACACGCCGGAAGAATTGCTCAACGGTTACCTCGCGTTGTGCAAGCGCGTCGATCCGGAGCTGACGAAACTGTTCAAGACGCTGCCGCGAATTCCGTATGGCATCGAGCCGGTGCCGCAGCAAATCGCGCCGGACACTACAACGGCTTATTACCGCCAGCCCTCTGCCGACGGCTACCGCCCCGGCACCTTCTTCGTCAATCTCTATCGCCCCGAGACGCGGCCGAAGTACGAAATGGAGGCCCTCTCGCTGCACGAATCCGTCCCCGGCCATCATTTGCAACTCGCCCTACAAGCCGAGCTCGGCGAATTGCCACCCTTCCGTCGCTACGGCGGGTTCACCGCTTTCATCGAAGGCTGGGGACTCTATTCCGAAAGCCTCGGCCATGAACTGGGCCTCTACCAAGACCCCTATTCCAAATTCGGCCAGCTCACCTACGAAATGTGGCGCGCCATCCGCCTTGTCGTCGATACGGGAATGCATCACAAGAAGTGGACGCGACAACAAGCAATCGATCTGTTCAAAGAGAACACCGCTAAAACGGAGCTCGACATTGTTAACGAGGTCGATCGTTACATCGCCTGGCCCGGTCAGGCCCTAGCCTACAAAATCGGCGAGCTGAAAATCAAGGAGCTCCGCGACCGCGCCAAAAAACAGCTCGGCGACAAATTCGACATCCGCGAATTCCATGATGTCGTCCTCCGCCAAGGCGCCGTACCCCTCGATGTGCTCGACGACATCGTCAATAACTGGCTCCGTTCTCAATAACCGACGGACACTCGGGCACGATTTCTCAGCTCGACGAAGAATGGGAGGCTTTCCGGCAATAAGATTTTGTCCCGACCCGTTGACACAGGTTGACTGTACTGATACTATTAATACAGTTGAGTGCGAGCTGCCGTATGGAATTCATCATCGAAAGCGCCAGCCGGGTGCCGATTTTTCGGCAACTGGTGGCCCAAATTCGCGAGGCGATCGCCCGCGGGCGGATGAAGACCGATGAGCGGCTGCCGAGCGTGCGGGAGCTATCTCGCGAGTTGGTGATCAATCCCAATACGGTCGCGCGGGTTTATACGGAGCTGGAGCGAGAGGGAATTCTGAACACGCGGCCCGGTTTGGGCGTGTTTGTGGCTCAGCCGCGGAATGAGTTGACGAAGCGCGTGCGGAAGGAACGGCTGACGTGCCTCGTCGATGGCTTGCTGACGGAAGCCGTACATCTGGGGTTTACCGGAGAAGAAGTAAGTGGGGTCGTGACAGAGAGGATGGAGAAGTTCGTGTTTGCACAGGGGAGTAGCGAATAGAGAGTAGGCAGTAGGAGTCAAGCGATGACGAGCGCCATTGAGACTCACGGTTTGACGAAATACTACGGCCCACGGTGCGTCGTGAACACGCTCAACTTGAGCGTGCCCGTGGGCTCCGTCTATGGTTTGCTCGGCCGCAACGGCTCGGGCAAATCGACGACGATCAAGATGCTGATGGGCCTCGTGAAGCCCGATCGCGGCAGCGCGACGCTGCTGGGCGAAGATATTTGCGATCTAACGCCGCAGACGCGCGGACGAATCGCTTACATCGCCGAAGGACATCCGTTTCATCGCTGGATGACGATCGGCGAGGCGGTAAATTTCACGCGCTCGTTCTACTCCCATTGGAATAGCGAGCTGCTCGATCAGATTCTCGATCACTTCGCCTTGCCCCGCCGGGCCAAAATCCGCCGCCTCTCGAACGGCCAGCGAGCCCAGGTCTCCCTTGCCCTCGCCGTCGCGCCCGACCCAGAGTTATTGATTCTCGACGATCCGACGCTCGGCCTCGATACCGTTGTCCGCCGCGATTTCCTGGAATCGCTGATTCAAATCATCCAGCGCGAAGGCCGCACGATCTTGATCAGCTCGCACATTCTGGCCGACGTCGAGCGCGTCGCCGATCACATCGGCATCATGATGGACGGCGTCCTCCGCGTCGATTGTCCCACCGACTATTTCAAAATGTCGCTGCGGAAAATCATTCTCGAATTCGTCGGCGAGCCGCCGCCGTTTCCGGCGTGCGATGGTTTGGTCAGCACGTGGCGCGTCGGGAATCGGTTGGAAGTCGTGATCGTCGGTTATGGGCAGCGGCACGAGCAGATTGTGGAATCGCTCGGCCCGTTTTCGGTCGACACCATCGAGATGAATCTCGAAGACGCTTTCATTGAATACACCCGCGGCCAGCGGAAAGGGTTGCCGCTATTGGCCGTGGAAAAAGCATCGCGAGCTGCAGAATTAACACAATAGCCGGGCGCAAACTTGCTCCCGGAAATTTCAGAACCAAACTCATTGCCGGCTAATGAGAGGAAGACGATGACAACCGCCCTGCTCTACAAGGAATTTCGCGAGACGCTGCCCATTGGGGCGATGGCGCTCGCCGGCTTTTTGCTGATGATGACGAGCTTCGGATCTTCCGCGCTGCCTTCCTATTTCAGCGGACCCGGGTCAGGCACGATACCGTTCATCAACGACCCGGCGTTAGCGCAGTTCACGACGGTAGCGGGCCTCCTGGCGATGGGCCTGGGGTTCTCGCAGTCGCTGCGCGATTTTTGGGGCGATGCCCAGCTCTTCTTGCTGCACCGGCCTGTTTCGCGGCGGCGGATTTTTGGGGTGAAGCTGGGCGTGGGACTGGCGATGTATTTGGCGTGCGGGTTGTTGCCTTTAGTCGTTTATGCCGCCTGGGCGGCCACGCCGGGGACGCACGCCAGCCCGTTTGAATGGTCGATGACCACCGACACCTGGAAAACCTGGATGAACTTGACGACTTTGTATCTCGCCTCGTTCCTGGCGGGCATTCGGCCCGCGGCGTGGTTCGGCACGCGGCTGCTGCCGCTGGCCGCCGCTGGGCTGGGCACCTTTCTTTCGGAGTGGACCACTGGGTGGGCTTGGCCGATTTATGTTGCTGCGGCGGATGCGCTGCTCGCGGCGGCTATTTTTCACACGATCGAGACGCGAGATTTTGTGTAAGGGAGGCGGAAATGACCAAGTCGAAGCGGCGGGCAGGAAGCATGGTCGTGGCGTTCATCCTGGCCATGGGTGTTGCCGGCTTGTGGCAAGGTGTGGCGGACTGGTGCTGGAATTCGCTTACGGAGTTGAACCGGCTAGGAAAGCAGATGGAAAGCATCAGCCTCGCGCCGGACGGTGAGCCGCTGATTGTTCGCTCGTCGTATTCTTCGGGATATCGCACGTCCGTCGATGAAATGGTCACGCTGGACGGCCAGCCCCGAAACTTCACATCGACTGAGTTAGCGGGAAGCTTTGCGCATCTCGAAGGTTCAGAACGCTATATCCAGGAAAACTCGCCAAGCTGGTCGGAGCGGCTGGCGGCGATCAACGACGGTGGGACGCCCGAGACGTATTGGTACTTGGTTGACGACGGCAATCGGCCGGGCCGCGTGTATGGCATAGGCTACCACTCGCGGACGAAGCTGCTCGTGGGTTACTTCGGGAAGCAGGGATTTTCCGACTCGCTGCCGCCGGTCAGCGAGTGGTTTGAAATCACGGATGGAAGCTTGCGGCGTGCGACAACGACGAATGTTTATGCCCAGGAGCCGCAGTGGAATAATAGCGATCCAAATTTTTTGCTGCTGGCAAGCGACAAGCTGTGGCTCATCGATTTGCAGCGCAGGCAGGTGAAATCGCTCGCCGATTGTCCAGAAGCGTATTCGGTTGGCACGCTCTGGAAAATGGCGCCGCTGGATGCGAACAGCGCGGAGGTGACGCCCGAAGCCCGGATGCAGGCTCGGCTGGAAAGTCCTGCGGCGGCCCGTTCGGATGGGATGCTGACGATCGTGAACCGCAAAAGCGGCGCGCAGCGGAAGATTGAACTGCCCACGCGGCTGCACGATGCAATGCTCAGCGGCTGGCAATTGGCGGACGGGCAAGTGCTGGTTTTGGCGTCGTGGTATCGAGAGGAAGTGCCGCCGCCGGATGAACTGCTCTGGTTCGGCCCGGATAGCAAGATCGTCAAGGAGCAGCGGTTCCGTCTGGCGAGAAACTCGTATGAATTGCCGATCACGCAGGTGTGGTGGGAGAACATCCAGGCCCCCATTCCGCTGGCGAAGACGATCCTATTTGTCTATATCTCGAAGCTCGAAGGCGATCGCCTGAAGCCGCCGTCCTACGCGGCGGGATTTGCAAAGGTCTTTCGGCGGGCGTGGCTGGCGGCGTTCGTGCTTTACGCAGTGTGCGTGATTCCAGCGTGGGCCGCATATCGGCGGCAAAAGCGGTTCAACCTGCCGAATCCGCTGGGCTGGGCGGTGTTCGTGTATGTCATGGGCATACCCGGCTGGATTGCCTATCGTTTCCATCGCGCTTGGCCCGTCCTGGAAGAATGCCCGGCCTGCCATCAGCCGTCGCCGCGCGACCGTCAGACATGTTTGGATTGCGGCAAGGCGTTTCCACCGCCGCCGCCGAAGGGGATTGAGGTGTTTGCGTAGGCGAAGCTTTTTTGGTTCAAGGTTCAAGGTTCAAAGTTCGTAACACTTTAGCCGCTTGGGGCAGGCAGGGGTGTTAATTGGGCGGTTGTGAGGTAAGTGGTGAGTGCCTGGCGGATGATGGTGATGGGATCATGGCCTCGTTGTTTCAAGGTGCGATAGATGCTCATCAGGACAGACTG
>DASXLL010000010.1:0-14564 GCA_036496265.1 Pirellulaceae bacterium
GCCTGCCTTGAGATGATCGAAGAGGCTCTCTACGGGAACTCGCGTCCCCGTAAACACAAGTGCGCCACCGAGAATATCTGGATCCGCGTGAACGACGACTTGGAGATCGGCAATAGGCATGGACGTTTCCTTATCTCTTAGGATAACGAACTTCGCTGATCCATGCTCGGCAGGCAATTACTGGCACAACAAAAAGCTAAAACCCGCCGAGGTCTTTTTCGATTTGCTCGCTGCGGCGGTCGGTGAAGAAGCCGCTGGACTTGGCGGCGGGCGAGTCGGCGCCGGTGCGAGCGGACAATGGCTCGGTCCAGCCAGGAAAACCGGGGCCTTTGAGCGTATCCCAGTTGAATCGTGACGAAGCAGTGCAGCCGACAGCCGCACAGAGGCTGATGAGAGAGCACAACAACAGCCCAGAGCTTGAACGTCGCATGGAATTCCTCGGGTGTCGAACTCCTCTGCCGCCGGCAATATTCGCGATCAGCGGATCGTCGTACCGCGATCGTTCAGGGCAACGCCAAGCACCTCGTTGGAAGCGCGGGTCGGTTCGGTTTCAGGCCGAGTCCATTCCAGCAACACTCGGCCGGCGCTGCCGCTGGCAGCGGTTGTTTGATTGGCGGCGGGACGAACGGGTGTCAGCGGCTGGGCTTCGATGATGTTGCGCTGCGGAGGAAGCGGGGGTACGGGTTCGCTGAGGTCGGCGGTTGTCTGCTGTGGCTGAGTGGTGGGTGCGTCGGAGATCGAATCGTTCACGCGATTGGTCATGGAGTTTTGGGCCTGGTCGCGGCGTTTGGAATACCAGCCGTCAGAAACGGGGCGGGAAACGCTGCTGAAGTCGGCGTCGGTGCCGGTGTCAGACGGAACGCCACGGAGGGCGTTCCCTACAGCGCGAGCGGGACGGGCGTAGCTGGCGGGGGCGGCGGGAATCGAATTCGGATCAAGGCTGTTGAAGACGCGGTCGTTTTGCTGCTGGACGGTTTGCCAGCTCTCACGAGCGCCGCCGGGAATGCGAGATTGTGGGAGCTGCGTGAGCGAGGCCATTTGAGTGTTGGCGACCATGTTTGACGCCAGAGCATTTCGGGGTGGCTGGTCGCTTGTGGGGGCGCTCGCCGGGGCAATCCCAGCGGCAACGAGCAACGTTTCGGGCACGCGGCCGTCCTGCAGCGGACGGCTGCCGCTGCGGACCCACTCGACCCAGGTGAGCTGTAGATCGGAAAGGCTCTTGAAGCCGTAGAACTGCTGCGTGGTCGCGGTCCAATTGTTCGATCGCATGCCTTCGCCGACGTATTGGACGTATTTTTGCTTGCCGCCTTGCTGAATGAAGAAGCGAGCGAGCGAATAACCTTGCGAGTAGAGCGGAAGGATGTCCGGCGGATAGTCCTTCATCTGAAACATGCGGTTGAAGGGGATGCCGCGGTCGGAGGTGAGGAACTGGACGAGGAATTTGTCTTGCTTGGCTTTTTCGCTTTCGTCTTCGACGGTCGTGCAAGCTCCTTCATCGGCCCAGCGAGGCAGCGGGCGCCCGAAGTGGGTGGCGAAAATCGTGTGGGTGATTTCGTGCGGCAGGACGCTATCGAGAATCCGTTCGCGCGAGCCTTGAATGCTCATGGTCCATTGGCCGGGCGCGCCGCCTTGGAAGACGAAGCTGGTCGCGCCGCCCGCGCCGAGGTTTTGGGCGACGTCGGCTTTGATTGGGCAGACGCCGTTCCATTCGGGCAATTCGTGGCCGAGCCATTCAATTGCCAGGTCGCGGCGGAATTGCTCGGCGGCCTGGCAGATTTCGGTCGCGAGTTGCTGCGACGGCGCGGTGACGATGAAATGCTGCGAGCGAACGCTAGCATAGGGCCGGCCGGCACCAGCAGAGAGAACGGCAATCGCCAAAACGAGCGCACAGCGCAAGAATCGAGCATCCATGCTTGCAGTAATCCTTCCCTGGATCGCGAATCGAATTGTGACCCGATCTTCGGGTCACCGTGCGGAATAACTCGCGGCTTTGTCGCGCGCTAGACGCAAGCCGCGGGCCGAAGCAGTAACGCAGACACTTCGATCGCATCTTTTGCGATCTAAAGGATGCTACTGCCACGACTTACATGTCGCTGCGATCGTTGGCCCTCCTAGCCGCGAATCGACAGCGAATTTGTAAGATTTGCAAACCTTACCTTCAGCCTGCGGAATCACCTAGAGTAATTTTCATGAATTAACGCTGAGATTTGCGGCACGCGGGGAATCAATCGAACAGCCGCTGCTGGGGCGCGTAGTCAAAGGGCTTGAGAGCATTGACCATGAGGTCGAAGTTGGCGGGCTTGGGCGGTTTTTTACCTTGTTTGATTAGCTGCTGGGCGTGTCGCAAGCGACTGAGATCGCCGCCATAAGCCATGAGCAGTGGAAATTCGTCCGGGTTTTGGACGCTAGCCAACATGAGACTGCCGCTAACGCGAAAATCGATGGCGCCCGCCTGATCGAGACCTTCCGCATTTAAGCGGTACCAGTTCGAACCTGGAAAGATGACGAACGTGACGTAGCCGGCGTTGCCTTGACCGCCGGAAACGGATTTATAGAGATACGACGATGACTCACCCAAATGTCCGACGGTGCCCGTATCGGCGAAAGCGAATGCCTTGCTCCGGCCGGTGAGCGGATGAACGGCGAGGCCGACATCCCCGATGCGCGCGCCCATTTGCATGAACTGGTTCGGCAACACGATATACGGGAACGTCTCGGCATCGGCATACTTGCGCTGGTCCCAATCGGGCAGGCCTTTATTGACGATGCCGGGGCATTGCGAGACATAATATCCCGGCGCTGGCGCACCGAGCGGCTGAATGGCGGGATAGTGGCCACGGTTGTCGCGCAGGGGCGGGCGATAATCGACCTCAAAACCGTTGGAAAGCGCGAATTGCTCGGTGGCGGAATACACCCCCACCCAGCGAAAGTCGTGGCCGTACCAGAGGTTCGTATAGGGAGAGGCGGCGTTCGCAAGTCCGGCTTGTTGCCCGTGCCGGCTTTCCAAGGGTTGTAAATTTTTCTGTAGATTGGGTTCGGCATATTTGAACGAGCTGTCGGGGCGGTCCCAGCCGTAAGCTCGCGCAGCGCCGTCGAAATCCTCGACGAATTTGGCTTGATAAACCCAGGCCTCGAACATGGGCGAATCGAGCCAATGATGTTCCCACGCATAGCCGGCGCGGACGCGGGTGACGGAGACAGGCAGCGTATGATCGCGATCGCCCGTGTTGTATTGGCCGGGCAGCATCGAGAATTTCAGACTAAAGGAAGAATCGTCGGCCATAGGTAGCTTCCTTATGACACCCAAACCGCAGCGGACGGCTGCTGAGAATAAGTCGTTAGCGGCCGCTTCATGATGACGCGGCACAGCTAACTACAGTTCTCGCCAAAGCGCAGAACAAGTTGCTAACTATTTCGAGCTAATTCCCGGTTGCTGATGGAAAGCGACCGAATTACAGTCTGGACCGCGACAAAAAGTCCTTGGCCACTTTCACCGCCACGGTGCCAAGGGCGTAGTAGCCAATGCTGTGGCGGGCGACGTGTGTGAGAAGGTCGTAGGCCCGCCAGCGGTCCCAGCCGTAGTCGGCTTCGAGCCAGAGGATGAGGCGAGCGGAAGCCTCGGCGATCGAGCGCTCCATCGGGCAGCCGCTGACGATGGTCATGATTTCCGTAGGCGATTCGATGCGTGGGCCGGGGATTTTTTTGCCTTTCAGAAGATTGACAGTGATGGTCGTTTCCGCCGGCATCTCGAGGCCGCTCGCGGAGAGCTCGCCATGGCCCATCGCGGCGTGGGCATCGCCTAAATAGAGATAGCCGCCGGAGACGAAGACGGGCAGATAGATAATGTTGCCGGGGGCCACCTCGACGATGTCCATGTTGCCGCCGTGCGGGCCGGCGGGGAATGTCGTCGGCACGCCATGGTCGGGCGCAGTACCGATGCAGCCGAGCATCGGCTGATAGGGAATCGTGATCTCATCGCTCCAGTAGATTTTGCCATCGCGGATTGGGCAAACGTGCGTGCCGTGCGGGCATTCGGCGCCGAGCCACTCGGCTAGTTGCTTCGGGTCGCTCGTCCGTGTCGCGCATTGGCCGATGGATGGCTTGATTTCGTGGATCGTGACGGCGAGTGAATCGCCTGGCTCGGCGCCCTCGATCCAGATCGGTCCGGTTTGAGGATTGCCGTATGGTTTTTTGGCTTTGTCGCGGCGATCGTCGTTGGTGCGGACCTGGCCGCTGAAGGCGTCTTCGGATTCGACGACGATTGTTTCGCCGGGCTGGATTCGCAGGCGCGGCTCGTTGTGACGGGAGAATTCGTAGTAGAGCGGGCCGAGGGGGAGACGTTGCATAGGCGGAAGAGAGGAGCCGCGGATTTACACGGAGAACACGGATTTACCAGTTAGAAAAAGATGCTCGCAAAATATTGCTGACACGGACGTGATCCACCTGCTGTAACTTTCCCAGTTGTTTGTGAATGCAAGATTTTTCGCTCGTTGCAAGTTTATGCAAGCGAAGAAAGGACGCTGCGCGAAGACCCGCACCTTTCCAATCGGTTATTGCCAGGTCGAACGTCGATGAATGTTGCTGTGTTGTGATACGAGCCAGTACGACATCATTATCGCCGGAATCAATGATCACGAGAGCCGGCCGCAAAATACTGGTCGTGCCGCTCACCAATGGAAAATCAACGAGCAGAATATCACCCGGCGCGTAAGTCATCGTAAATATTGTCCTCGGGCGAGTATCCCTTCGCGAACTGATCCATCCCAAATTTTATCCAAGCTTGCTCGTCGTCCTCCGGCAGCAACACGATTACCTTGACGCCCACGTCCGGATTCACTTGGCTCACAATGCCAGGAGGTAATTGAATTGATCCGTTCTCGGTGGGATGGGCAGTGAATTCAAATGCTCTCATCGTCCGTAACCTTATATAGAAATCTCAATCCATTATGATCCCAAATTGCATAGGGAGTAAGATTTTAGTGAACAAATACTTAAGCGTGCTAAAGCTGTTAGCACCGATCCGGGTTACTTGAGTGGCCGGACGCTGACCTCTTTGAAGAAAACAGTGTCACCGGGGTCGTGGGTTTGCAGCCCGATGTAGCCGACGGCGGGGCGGACGTAGTCGCGTTTGGGCTCGGCCCACTGCTTGCGCGGCGGAATGTCCTTCGACGATGAATCGAAGCGGGTGACTTCCTTGCCGTCGAGTTCGACGACGACGAGATTACCGTCGAGCGTGATGATCATGGTCCGCCAGCCGCTGGCGGGAGCGGGCGGCAGGTCGGCGGCGGGAGCGTAGGAGTAGATGGAGCCGGTACGGTGGAATTGGTCGGCGGAATCCATGATTTGGACTTCGAAGCCGTGATGGACGGCGTACCAGGCGCCTTCCTCTTTCTCCGACGCTTCTTCCATTTTGGCCCGCATCTCGGGCGAGAGTTTTCCCTTGGCGTCGCGCTGGACGGCAATCGAATCTTTGCCGACCCACTTTAAGATGCCGTCGTCCATGCGGATGTGAACGCCGGAATTGTCGCGATTGTCTTGCGGTTTATAGACGATTTTGATCTGGCAGTTGCCGAGTTTTTCCTTGGTATAGACCAAGAGGCCGAGGCCCTTTTCGCTGGGGTCAGTTTTTATCGCGTCGCCTTCGACGACCATCTGGCCCCAGCCGGCTTGTTGCCATTCGGGGGCGACTTTGCCGTCTTTGACTAGTGGGAGGCTATGCCAATCGGCGGCAAAAGTAGTATTGGCAAATCCAGAGAAGGAAAGCCAAATAACGACGAGGCTTTTCAGCAAATGCATAATTACTCACAAATGGAAGACTTAGAAATCTCACACAGAGGTAATGATTGGTAAATGGAACGACTTTTCTTGCGCTACTTTGAAGCTTGCGAAGCAGCGAACGCAGACAACCAACGACACTGCATGTCTCTGCTTCTCTGTGCCTATGTTTGAGAATTGTTTTTTGGGCAGGCCGGAGGCCTACCCCCCCACGGTATCAGGCGTATTCGCGATTCGTCACGATCCCTGGCATCGGAATCGGATACCGCCCGTTGGCGTCGGCCTTGATCGGCGCGGGGCCGTCGATGACGAGCTTATCAACATCGGGCGCGAACTCGTGCTCGCAGTTGAGCATTTCGTCATATGTGATGATCTGGCCGGTGTGAGCAGCCATTCGACCCATCGAAGTAACGAGGCTGGCCTTTGCCCCGCGCTCGACCTCGTTGTATGGCTGATCCTGCCGGATCGCGCGAATCAGGTCTTCCCATTCGAGGTCGTAGGGATTCGGCTCCGGCTGCGGGTAGGCCCACAGCAAGTTTTCCTCGGGCGGCAGCGCTTTGCTACGTTCTGACTTGCCGCGGCTGCGGGCGGTGGCGCTGAATTTTTGCCCTTTATAGATGCGGCAACGGGCGGGCGTGTGCGACGAGGTCGAGATGACAGCGACGCCTTTGCTGCCGTGGGCGTAGCTGGCGAATTGATCGTGGCAGCCGACCATCGTGCGGCCATAAAGGAACATTTTCGCGCCGTCGTCGAAGGTGTACTCGACGGAATAATTGTCAAAATTCTGGTCGATATCCTCGCCCTTCTCGATCGGCGTCATGTGATGACGGTAATGGCGGCCGCCACTGGCTTGAGCCTGAGTCGGAAAGTCGTTCTTCATCCAGCAGCATTCGTCGATGTTGTGGATGTAGAAATCGCTGAAGAGGCCGCCGCTGGCCCACAGGAAGCTATGGAAGCGGCGAATTTGAAATGCCAACTCGCTGACGTTCCGCTGAGCCGGGCCGTCTTTTTTGCCGCCATCGCCGGTGGCCAGCGATTCTTCCCAGATTTTCTGCGGCGGTGAAAAGGCGCTGCCGACCGGCGGATGCATGCGATAGCACTGGAGCGTGATCAGATCGCCGATTTCGCCGTTTTGGATGCGGTCGAACAGCTCCGCGCGGGCCTTGCAATGCCGACACATCAGGCCGACGGCGACTTTGAGATTCTTCTTCTTCGCCAAATCGTTTAGTTCCAGCATCCTGCGCGTCGTCGGCCCATCCGCCGTCAAGGGCTTCTCCATGAAAACATTCACGCCCTTTTCGATGGCGTATTTGAAATGCACCCAGCGAAACGCCAGCGGCGTCGCAAAAATCGCCACGTCGCCGGGGCGGAGGCAATCGATGGCGTTCTTATAGCCGTCGAAGCTGATGAATTTTTTGTCGTTGGCCACATCGACCTGTCCCTCGAACTTGTCCTTCAGCGCCTTATGGCTGGTATTCAAGCGATCCTCGAACACATCGGCCATCGCGACGAGCTTGACCGGACCGTTCTGAACACCCAAAGCATTTTGCGCGGCACCGGTGCCGCGGCCGCCGCAACCGACGAGGGCGATTTGCACCGTGCTGTCTTGAGCGGCATGAACGGCGGGAATCGTCGCGCCGACGAGAGCGCCCGCGGCGAGCGAGGTGCCGGTGGTCTTCAGGAAGTCACGGCGATTGGAATTGGGTTCCAGACTCATGGATGGTCTTTCTTTGTGAATCGTAGGGATAGGTGAATTTTTGAGTGGCGAACACCGAGCAAAGGCCGCCGGCAGGTAGCTAATGTTCTAACACCAAAAAAAGGGCAAGTGAATCATTGCAAATGATGATCGGCCGTTAGGTTGGAGGCGGCATCGGACCTTCCGGCGGCTGCGGCGGTGAGTAATAAGAGGCTTGGTCGGGATCGAACGCGGTGAGGACCTGGCTAGCGGTTTTGCCTTCGGCGGCCATTTTGAAGGCGGCGACGACAGCCGGGTCGAGATGAATGATCAGGCCATAAACAAGCATGCCGATGGCCGTTGGGGCGCAATAGCACGTGAAAATCGGCGCGACGCCGACGATGACTGAGACTAATCCCAGTACTCGGCTCTTAAATCGATAGTTCTGCACGCCGGCGACGATCCGCAAAATGCCGCTGCTCAGCGCTATGAGGCCGATGGCGATATAGATTGCGCCGAATAGCCAAAAAAACTGCTCCGGCGGCATCCCCTCGGGCGTCTTCGCCTCCTTCACTTCCTTCATCTGGGTAATCATGGGCAGCATTCCGCCGATGGCGGTGAGCATGAGGCCCATCAGAACCTCGAGAATGCCCTGAACGGCGTTGAGAACGGCGAAAATCCGTACCTGGCCGACCCAGTTGGGGCCATAAGCCGCGGCTGGTCCGGCTGGCTGATCCTGAAATTGCCGTGGATCGAACGCCGGCGTTTGATACGGATTGGACATGTCTTGTAATGAAATGTCGCTTGCCCGTTGGGCGGCGGCGACTGATACTGAATTCTCGATCCTGGCCTGCTGAAACTGGACGGAGCGTCGCGGCTTGCGCGTTGATCTGGCGATGGCGTTTTTCAAGCAATTCGTGGCGAGTGTTCTGGGCATGGCGGCTGCCGCCGCGCTCGCCGAAGAACCGCGCGGCGCCGCGGAAGCTTTCCGCCGCGACGTGCAGCCCATTCTGACGGCCCATTGCGTCGAGTGCCACGGGCCGAAGAAACAAGAAAACGGCTTGCGGCTGGATTATGGTGCGGCTGTGCTGCGCGGCGGAGATAACGGGCCGCCCGTGGTCGCAGGCAAAGCGGCCGAGAGCTTGCTCATTCAGGCGATCAACGGCACGAGCGAAACCGTGTCGCGAATGCCGCTGAAAAAGTCGCCGCTCAACGAGACGCAAGTCGCGATCATTCGGCAATGGATCGATGGTGGAGCGCTTGTGCCGGCTGATTCGGCCGCTCCGACCACGAAAAGCACGCACTGGGCGTTCCAGAAGCCGGTACGGCCGGCACTGCCGAGCGTCGTTGAGTCCAAATGGCCGACTGGACCGATCGATTCGTTTGTACTGGCCAGACTGGAACAAGAAAAACTCGCCCATTCCGATGCGGCTGAGCGGCCGACGCTGATTCGCCGGACGGCACTCGACCTCATCGGCCTGCCGCCATCGCCGGAGGAGGTCGATGTCTTCGTTAACGACGAATCGCCCGATGCCTATGAGCGGGTTGTCGATCGGCTGCTCGCTTCGCCGCACTACGGCGAGCGCTGGGGCCGGCATTGGCTCGATCTAGCCCGCTATGCCGACAGCAACGGCTACACGCGTGATTTCGGCCGGCAGATTTGGAAATTTCGCGAATGGGTCATTGAGGCGATCAATGCCAATATGCCGTTCGATCAATTCACGATCGAGCAGATCGCTGGTGACATGTTGCCCGACGCGACGGAGCAGCAGCTCGTCGCCACCGGGTTTCATCGCAACACGCTGATCAACGAGGAAGGCGGCACGGACGCAGAGCAATTCCGCGTCGAGGCAGTCGTCGATCGCGTAAACACGACGGGGGCCGTGTGGCTCGGCTTGACTGTTGGCTGTGCCCGTTGCCACTCGCACAAATACGATCCAATTAGCCACGTCGAGTATTACCAGCTCTTCGCCCTCTTGAACGACTGCGAGGAACCGACGATTGAAGTGCCGACCCGCCTGCAGCGCGAAAGTAATGAACTGGCTCAGCGCGCTGCAATTCGCGGTCAAATCGCAAAACTGGAAGAAGTCGTCGAAGTTCAGCGGCCGGAATTCGAAGAACAGCAGCGGAAATGGGAAGCGACCGTCACACCGGAACAGCGCTCCCGGCTGCCCGGGCCGGTGCAAGTCGCCTACGACATGAAACTCGAAGCCCGCGATGAGAAGAACAAACAATTGGTCGAAGATTATTTCCGGCAATCCGAATTCGCCCGCGAGGCGCTACCGGTGCTGCAGAAAATATTCGAGTTGCGCGAGGGCGAGCCAAAAATTCCGACGACCATGATCGTGCGGGAGCGGGCCGAACCGCGAGAAACGTTCGTCCATCGACGAGGCGATTTTCTCGATCGCGGTCCCGACGTAGTTGGTGACGTGCCGGCTGTCCTTCCGCCGCTGGCCGCGGCCGAGAGCAAAGCTGGCCGTCTCGATTTCGCCCGCTGGCTCGTCTCGCCAGAAAATCCGCTGACGCCACGCGTCGCCATCAACCGTGACTGGCAAAAATTCTTCGGCCGCGGCCTCGTCGAGACTGAGGACGATTTCGGCACGCAGGGATCGCTGCCCTCACATTCGGATTTGCTCGATTGGCTCGCAACCGAATTCGTAGGGTGGGCTGTGCCCACCGCCGCCGATGTGGTGGGCACAGCCCACCCTACGACGTCTTGGGACGTTAAACGGATGCACCGCCTGATTGTGACGAGCAGCACCTATCGGCAATCGTCGGCGATTCGCGGCGACCTGACTGGTCGTGATCCGCAAAACCGCTTGCTGGCCCGGCAATCGAGACTGCGTTTGGACGCCGAAATCGTCCGCGATGTGGCGCTCTCTGCTTCGGAATTGCTAACAACGACGATTGGCGGCCCCAGCGTCTTTCCGCCGCAACCCGAAGGCGTTTTTGATTTCACCCAAGACCCCAAGCCGTGGAAGGCCGCCACCGGCAGCGACCGCTATCGCCGCGGCATGTACACGCACTTCTGGCGATCGTCGCCCTATCCGATGCTGCTGACATTCGACGCGCCGACTGGCAACGTCACCTGCACGCGACGTCTGCGCAGCAATACGCCGCTCCAATCGCTGACCATCGCGAATGATCAAGCGTTTTATGAATGTGCTGCCGCCTTGGCCGAGCGCGTGCTGACCGACGAGCCCGCCAATGACCTTCGCCGCGCCGAGCAGGCCTTTCGCTTATGCGTCTGCCGCAATCCATCGCCGGCCGAATGCCAATTGATTTCCCAGTTGGTCTATCAAGAGAATGCTGCCACGACCAATGATCCCCAAGCTGTGTGGACACGTATCTGCCGTGTGCTCCTCAATCTTGACGAAACCATCACCCGCGAGTGATCAACAGAATCCTCGTTATGGAACCATCTCTTCGCTTGTTCCCAACCGCGGATATTGGTGCATTCGTTGCGAACGGGTCGGTGGTGGCGTTCAATGTTGGTCCCGAGGAAAAGTTTTACTTCGTCGTCGCCCATGAACCACTCGACTATCGAATTGAACGACCAAGCGGAAGTACATTCGCCAAAATTAATCCGGAGCAGCCACAGAATTATCGGGTAGTAGTACTGTCGGGCGACCGCGCCGACTTGGATGTGGATGTACGGAATGAACCGTTTAATATCCACGATGTTCAACCTCTTTCGTCCAGTGGCTTATTACTGGTTTGTGGGCGAAGTCGATTTCGTGGGACTGACGACTTTGACAGAAACGGTCGAATCTACTCTCGCGATGGACGCTTCGCCCATGAGATTTCGTTAGGAGACGGCATTCAGTCGGTGCAAGCGACTTCGAATGCCGTGATCTGGACGAGCTATTTTGACGAAGGTGTATTTGGGAATTATGGGTGGGAGTCGCCGATCGGCTCGGCTGGCTTGGTTGCCTGGGACTCGTCAGGACGGAAGCTTTATGAATTTGTACCGCCAAATAAATTGGAGAGTATCTGCGATTGTTACGCGCTAAATGTTGAGTCCGATGCTGTTGCGTGGTGTTATTATTACACTCAGTTCCCGCTTGTTCGGATTCGTACTTTCGAAGTTGACGGCGTTTGGAATGTACCGATTCATGGAAGCGATGCGTTTGCTGTGTCAGGAGATCTGGCCCTCTTTCGAGGCGCTTACAAACAGCGCGATACTTACAACTTGATTGCGCTACAAAGTGAAGGAAAAGCAACTATCAAGGCACAATTGCATTTAAGAGATGAGTTCGGCGAAGTGCTAATCGCCGAACGAGTCGTCGGCCGGGGCAATTCCATATATCTTTTGCGCGGGACGCGGATTTATCGGCTGAACGTCGAGCGTGTGGCGAATTTCGTCAGGGAAAAAAATGATTGACCCATTGTCCATAGCTCGCCGCCACTTTTTTCAGCAATGCCGCGTCGGCATTGGGGCGATGGCGCTCGGTTCATTATTAAACGCAGACAGAGCGCACGGCGAGGAAAACAAGAACCCCCTCGCCGCTCGCCCGCCCCATTACGCCCCGCGGACCAAAAACGTCATCTTCCTCTTCATGGCCGGCGGACCGAGCCAGCTGGAGCTGTTTGAGCCGAAGCCGAAGTTGCAAGAGCTGGACGGCCAGGTCATTCCCGAATCGTTCGTCGCCAACAAGCGTTTTGCGTTCATTAAAGGCGACGCCAAGCTGCAAGGGACGAAACGCAAATTCGCGCAGCATGGCGAAAGCGGCCAAACCATCTCCGAATGTCTGCCGCACCTCGCTGAAATCGCCGACGACATCTGCACGTTGCGGGCGATGAAGACCGACGTTTTCAATCATGGTCCGGCGAAGTTCTTCATGAACACCGGCTCGCCGCTGTTTGGCCGGCCGAGCATGGGAGCCTGGATTACCTACGGCATCGGCAGCGAATCGCGCGATTTGCCCGGCTTTGTCGTGCTGCAATCCGGTCCCCGCGGGCCGCGCGGCGGTTCGCCAAACTGGGGCAGCGGTTTTTTGCCGACGACCTATCAAGGCGTGCCCCTCCGCAGCACCGGCGCGCCGATTCTGAATCTCACCAATCCCGCAGGGATCAGCCGGGACGATCAGCAGCGGTTCATCGAATCGGTCAACGATTTTAATCGCCTGCGACTGGCCGACACGGGCGACGGCGAAATCGCCACCCGCATCGCGGCTTACGAAATGGCCTTTCGCATGCAGGCCAGCGCGCCGGAACTCATGGATTTGTCCGCCGAATCGCAGCCAACGCTCGATCTGTATGGCGCGAAAGCCGGCCAGCCTTCGTTTGCGATGAATTGCCTCCTCGCGCGGCGACTGGTGGAGCGCGGCGTCCGCTTCGTGCAGCTCTATCACACCGACTGGGACCATCACGGCAACAAGGGGACTGAGCTGGGCGAATCGCTCGACAAAATTTGCCGCGAAACGGATCAAGGGGCCGCGGCCCTCGTCAAAGACCTCAAGCAGCGAGGATTACTAAACGACACGCTCGTCGTCTGGGGCGGCGAATTTGGCCGCACTCCGCAGGGCGAGCCGCGGGAAATGGCCGGCCGCGACCACCACATCGAAGCCTTCACCATGTGGCTCGCCGGCGGCGGCACCAAGCCCGGCCTATCGCTCGGCCAATCCGACGAAATCGGTTACTACGGCACCGAGGACGTCATTCACGTTCACGATCTCCATGCCACAATCCTTCACCTCCTCGGCCTCGACCACCTTAAGCTCACGTTCCGCTTCCAAGGCCGCGACTTCCGACTGACCGACGTTTCCGGTAACGTGATGCAGAAGATGCTGGCCTAACGGTCGACCGGAGCAATGTATAATGGGAAGTGATTTGACTGCTCGCTATGGGTCGAAGGAGAACAGAAAATGCTGCCAGCAATTAGAACGCCGCGAATCATCGACCGCGGCCGCGGGCCAGAGATCGAAGGCACTCGGATCACGGTTTACGATGTGATGGATTACCGCAAGCACGGATGGCACCGCGACCGAATTGCGGCCCTATTCTCTCTGTCGTCCGACCAAATTCAAACTGCATTCGACTACATCGCGGCCCACGAACAAGAAGTTGCGTCCGAGTATCAAGCCATTCTGGAGCGGCATCGCAACTATCGGTATCCGCCCGATGTTCAGGCCAAGGTGGATGCTTGTCGGGGGCTGGCAAAGAGGAAGCTCGACGAGCTTCGAGCGTCCAAGGCAAATGGTAATCATGCTGACAATTCTCGCCGATCATAATGTCGAGGCGCACCTCGATGCACTCGTGAACATCTGGACGTCGGCGGAATGGCTCGAGCTATGGCAAATGGTTGATTGTAAGGTGTGCAAGTTTGCGAGCGTTGGCTTGCGGTCCACGACGCCAGATTCCGAACTCTGGAGTTTTTGCCAAACCAATCAAATGCTGTTGCTTACTGGAAATCGAAACGCCGACGGACCCGATTCGCTTGAGATGACAAGTTTGCAACGGAACACCGCACTTAGCCTTCCGGTTCTTACTTTCGGCGACCCTGACCGTGTGCTTCGTGATCGGCTTTACGCTGAGGCGGCTGCGAGCCGCATCTTGGACTATGTGGTTAGCATCAAGAACTTTCGTGGCGCGCGACGCTTGTACGTTCCTTAAACGACTAACCGAAGCTTGGAATGAAATCTGCCTTCGACGAACTCTGCTCCCTCTCCCGCGAAGCCGCGCTCATCGAATCGGTCGAAGCGGCGCTAGGCTGGGATGAGCGAACCTACATGCCGCTCGCGGCCGGTGAATACCGCGCAGAGCAGATGACGTATTTGACGGGGCTCGCGCATCAGAAACGGACGAGCAAGCGGCTGGGGGAATTGCTTGGCGAGCTATCGTCAAGTGATTTAGCCAAGGACCACCACAGCGACGCTGGGGCGACGATTCGCGAGCTGAAACGGCAATACGACAAGAAGGTGAAACTGCCGCAGACTTTGGTCGAGGAAATAACGCGGGCCAGCGTCCTGGGACAACAGGCCTGGGTAAAGGCGCGGCAGGATAATGATTTTGCGTCGTTTGCTCCGCACGTCGAAAAGCTATTTCATCTCAAGCGCCAGCAGGCCGAATGCCTCGGTTATGAGAAAGACGCTTACGACGCGCTGCTCGACGA
>DASXLL010000011.1:0-55328 GCA_036496265.1 Pirellulaceae bacterium
TGGCAGCCGAACGACTGTCGCCGGTCACGAGATCGACGAAGACTAGGCACGAACCACAAGCGGACCGCAATGCTTGTGGTAATCAATCACGGCCTGCATATTGTATCATCGCGGCCGATCCAGGCAGAACGGATGGGAGTCGGCTCGATTGGTTCATAGCCAACGGCCACTCAATTGCGCCGACCTCGAGCCGTTTCGGCGTGAAGGACCGAAGCAGGATGCGGTCGGCCGGCTTCTCCTTTCCTTCACCCCGCCCGGCAGCACTTACAAAACTGCGTCGATCGATAGGGCTCAAAACGACGCCACGAGAAATTTGGACCGCCGTCCCGGAATGAATGGGTTGTGCGACGGACTTTACCGACGGGTTGACGAAAAAGACGCAACCGTCCACAAAGACATGCTCAGGCCGTTGGAATGTAAGGGAGGCGGCCGCAAAGTTGGCGAATTGAATGCGGACAATGCAGCCTCATCCCCGAAGCAGTGGTTCATAAAACTCTTACACCGGCCGAATGGAATTGCTTGATGCAGATTTGGGTCGATGCGGATGCCTGTCCTGGAGAGATTAAGGAGTTGCTATACCGGGCCGCTCAACGGACGAAAGTCAAGTTGACGCTCGTCGCGAATCAGTCGCTCCGCACACCGCGATCCGAATTCATCGAGACGGTGCTGGTTCCGGATGGCATGAACGTCGCCGATCGACGAATTGTGGAACTCATTGCGCCAGGTGATCTGGTTGTTACGGCCGATATCCCGCTTGCCGCTGACGTGGTGACAAAAGGCGCGGAGGCCATTGATCCTCGGGGCCGACTCTATTCCGCTCTCAACATCGGCGAGCTACTTGCTATGCGGAACATACGCGACCAGCTCCGAGGCAACGGGTTGATTCGCGGCGGCCCGCCGAACTTCGGCCCAAAAGACCGGCAGGCTTTCGCCAATCAACTCGACCGCTGGATAGTTAAGCACCGATAGGCCCGCTTTTTCGAGCGGCAATTGGCATGGATCCTCACTCCCGTTCACTGGCAGAGGAAATCGTCAACAGTGTGACGCACGGAGTCGGCCTGATTCTTAGTTTGGCCGGCGGTTCGATTCTACTCATCCGTGTACTTTCTCAGCCCGACCTGTGGCGTCTCCTGGGGTGCGGCGTCTTTGCAACGACCCTGGTGGCCGTCTATGCGGCTTCCACGTTGTCGCACGCCGTTGCGAAACCTGCTTGGCGCCGAGTCTTCAGAATATTGGATCAAGCTTGCATCTATCTGCTCATCGTCGGAACGTACACGCCCTTTGCCTTGGAGTATTTGCGTTTCGGCTGGTGGTGGCTCTTCTTCTTGCTAATGTGGACGGCTGCCTTGATCGGCTTTCTTTCCAAATTGCTGTGGGTGCACCGTATCGACGCTATGACGATCTGGTCGTACGTGTCGCTCGGCTGGCTGCCGATTATTCCTGCTTGGGTTTACCTAGATGTAGTGCCCTGGGGCGCCTTGACGTGGATTTTGATCGGCGGATTGTGCTACACCGCCGGCACCGTGTTTCTCGTTCTCGACCACAGGCATTGGCATTTTCACGCGATCTGGCACCTCTTTGTTCTCGCCGGGAGCGTTTGCCACTTCTATGCGGTGTTCGTGTTCGTCGCCTGTGCGCCGGTCCATCTGTCGTGACTGAGATGCCTTTCGCCGCGGCAAAGGGCTTTGCCGTGAGGAATACACCAAGCCGTATCTTCGCGGCGAATTCAGTTGAGGATCTGACGTGGTGGTCAGGCACTCCTGGGCCTGCAGCGGGAACGAATCATTGAGCAAGCCAGGTCGTTGCTCACACGATGTGGCGTTTCCCGGTCGATCTAAGAGTTGCCGATCGATCTAAGAGCTAAAGGCTACCACTTGAGCTTCTTGCGGACGCGGTAGCGAAGGGCAATCGCCGCGGCATTGATGGAGAGCGTCAACACGATCAACACCAACCCAGTGGTCGCCGCACGCGATTGCAGGTCGGGATCAGCGTCGGCCGTCCAGTTATACATTTGCATGGGCAAGACCGTAAACGATGAATTCAGCCAAGCAAAACTCAAAAATGGCGGCTTAGAGCTAATCGGCGACGGCGGCAGCCGCGAGATATAGCCCGCGGCGCCGATGACAAGCAATGGAGCGGTTTCCCCGATGGCCCGCGACATGGCAATGATTGTTCCGGTAGCGATGCCACCCAATGAATAAGGGAGCAGGTGGTACCAAATGGTTTGCCATTTGGTTGCGCCTGAGGCGTAGGCAGCTTCGCGAATGCCAACCGGTATTGTTCGCATAGACTCGCGAGTGGCGACGATGATGATCGGTAACACCAGCAGGGCCAGGGTCATTCCGCCCACGAATACGGTTTTGTGTAGGCCAAAAATGTAGCCAAACAGGCTTAGCGCCATCAGGCCGTAAATGATCGACGGTACACCGGCCAGGTTGGAGATATTGATCTCGATCAAGCTGGCAAACCAGTTTTTTCCGGCATATTCTTCGAGGAAGATTGCGGCGGCAACGCCCATCGGCACGGCAAAGCAAAATGTCACCGTCATCACATAAAGAGTGCCAACCAGCGCGGTTAAAATGCCGGCTCTCTCCGGAATTGCCGACGAATTGGAAGTTAAAAACTTCCAGGAAAGATGCGGCAACCCTTCGTAGGACAGGCTGAGCAGCAGGACGACAAGCGTGGCAATGCCAATGGCCGTGCAGCCCAGCCCGACGGCGCCGAACAGCCAATCCTGTCGTTTGCGGTGTGCGATGAGTCGGGCAATGTCGGTCATGTCGATCGCTTATGTCCTAATAGCTCTGGTGATAGCGCCGACGCAACCAGTAACCGAGAATGTTGAATGCGAGGGTCATCACAAATAGCGCCAAACCCGCGGCGAAGAGCGACTGATATTCGATCGTCCCGTGGGCCGGATCGCCACCGCTGGTGGCGACGATATTGGCCGTAATCGTCTGTGCTTCGTCGAATGGATTGAGCGTAAACTTGGGGATATTGCCGCCAGCGACCGCCACAATCATTGTCTCGCCAATTGCCCGCGAAATACCCAAGATGTAGGCCGCGCCGATGCCAGAGAGGGCTGACGGAATCACGACATTGAAGGCCGTCATCAGCTTGTTTCCGCCGAGCGCGTAAGAGCCTTCTCGCAGCAGCATCGGCACCGCACGCATCGCGTCTTCGCTCAGCGAGCTAATGTAGGGGACAATCATGATTCCCATCACCAGCCCCGCGCACAGCATGTTCGAGCCAGGCAAGCTCGGCCAGATTTTCTGAAGGGAAGGCGAAACCCAGGCCAGGGCGAAATAGCCATAGACGACAGTGGGAACGGCACTCAGCAGCTCCAGAGTCGGTTTGATCGTTTCGCGGACGCGGTGCACTGCAAATTCACTCAGATAAACGGCGACAATAGTGCCTATTGGCAAGGCCACCAGCAGCGCGATTGCAGTGGTCACGAGCGTCGCTGAGATAAGCGCCCAAATGCCGAACTGCGGCGGCTCATACTGCGGAGCCCAGTTCGTGGTCAGCAGAAACTGATCGAGTCGGACCGCGGCGAAAAAAGTTGACGATTCATAGAGCAAGACGCTCACGATCAGCACGGTAGTCACGACGGAAAATAACGCCGAGACACTGAGCAATACCTTGGCCGTCCACTCCTTGAATTCGCGAAAGGCGCGCGCGCCACCACCAGCGCGGCGGGAGCGCAGACGAGTAAACTTTTGCCGTTCGCGTGGAATGCTCAACTTCGAGTTGCGTGGGGCGTTGTCGTGTTAGTACTGAACGGGCAAGTCCATGATCGTCTTCAAATCCATATCTTCCTTCAACTTGCCGCCGAAGGCTGTCCCAGTTTCCTTATGGTCCAATCGCTGCCGAACTTTGGCATAGATGGGCAGATCAAAGGGAATGTAGCCTGCATTGCTCGTCAATGCCGCGGCGTTATCGATATAGAACTGAACGAAATTGGCAACCTCGGGCCGCTGCAGCGATTGTATATTCGCGTAAATGAAAAGCGGCCGAGCGAAGGGATGGTAGTTGCCGCTGGAGATGGCTTGGATTGTCGGTTCGACGCCTGGATCGCTCTCCTTGACTTTGATTTTCACGGCCCGCAATGTCTTCGAGCGCGGAACGTAATAGGCATACGGAATATACCCCAGAGCATTTTGGTTCTTCTCCACGCCTTGAATCAGGATGTTGTCGTTGGCATTGGCTGTGTAGTCGTTCCGAGTAGTCTTCTTGTCGTGATGAACGGCTTCATTAAAGTACTCAAAAGTTCCCGAGGCCGAATCGGCGCCGAAGAGAGCGACCGGCTGATCAGGCCAGCCTTTTCGGACTTGGCTCCATTTCGTGACAGTACCCTTGCCGTTTGCTCCCGGGGCCCACAGCTTTTGCAGCTCGGCTAAGGTGATGTCATGAATAAATGTGTTCTTATTGCCGACCACGATCGTGATGGCATCGATGCCGATTGGCAGTTCGATGAACTTCACGCCGTTCTTTTGACAGTTTTCGAGCTCGGTCTGCTGAATCGGCCGTGATGCATCGCAGATGTCCAGCTTCTTGCCCGGTTCGGGA
The DNA here is from genome assembly GCA_036496265.1 of Pirellulaceae bacterium. Classification (GTDB taxonomy): domain Bacteria; phylum Planctomycetota; class Planctomycetia; order Pirellulales; family Pirellulaceae; genus CAYLLN01. The sequence goes on from DASXLL010000011.1 coordinate 4,567, forward strand.
AAGCTCTTGAAACCACCGCCCGTGCCAACATAAGCCACAGAGATTTCAACGTCCTTCGCCTTTGCGCTAAATTCCTCCGCAGCTAGTTGGCTAATCTTATAGACGGTGCTGGAACCGTCGATTTGAATCTTGCCAGAAAGGCCCGGTTTGATTCCTTCCGCTTTCACGGGCAACAGCTTGCGCGCAGTCGTTTGTGCATTCGCAACGCCACCAAAACAGGCAAACATTGCGAGCAGAAAGGCAACCTTGGAACCGAAAATGTGCGCTCGCATCGAACCCCTCGTTGATATTGGTCGTCGCCTTCGTAATACTTTGCCCGCGAACATAGCCGCACAATGTTAAGATCAGGTTAAGAACGGGCTGCCGCCTGGGTTAGCAGCTAGCTTCCGGCGGATTCCTCCAGAAAACCTGCTAATTGTCATCAACAGTCGCCGGCTGGGGATTCTTAACTCCGCCGGCACCGCGATCTTACGCGATTGATCTAGGCGCTTTGACGTTTGCTTTGATATTACTCCCGCCCTAACTCGGCGGGAAATCTTCACATGGCGAAGCACGCGGCGCCCTTCGTGCGCTGTTTACTCGCGCTCCTTGCGCTAACGGCGCCGCTCGTCTTCTGCTGCGCGGTCCACGCTCAGCCGCTGCCCGTACCTCCCATCGTCGAAAATCCGCCCGCTGCTGAAAATCCACCCGTCGCGACCGAAACTCCCCAGCCAGAGCCCACCGAAGCGGTGCCCGATATCGAAGCGCGGCTCAAGTCCGTCGAGAGCCAATTGGGACGCGTGCTCGACCGCGACGAAGGCCGGATCAAGGCGCCCGTAGCCGCGCCCAAGCCCAGCTTTCAGCCCGGCGGCCAGATGCAAGTGGACTCCATCTACATCGGCCAAAACACGCCCAACCGCGACAGCGTCGGCCCTGCCAGCGACGTGTTCGACTTCCGCCGCGCCCGCCTCACCGGCCGCGGCGAAATACTTGACGTCGTCGAATACTCCGTCGGTTTCGACTTTGCCCAATCCGGCCGTCCGACGTTTCTCGACAACTGGATTGCCGTCAAAGAGCTCCCCATCCTCGGCAACGTCCGCGCCGGCCACTTTTTCGAACCTTTCTCGCTCGAACGATACAGCAGCAACCGCTATGGCACGTTCATGGAACGCTCGCTTGCCGACGCTTTCGCCCCCGCGCGAAACCTCGGCATCATGGCTCACGATACCTGGGGCGAAAACGAAGACGGCACTTGGGCCGTCGGCTGGTTCCGCGCCAACAGCAACAATTTCGGCGACGATTTCAGCAGCGTCGATGGCAACGCCCTGACGACCCGCATGACCTGGCTTCCCTACTACGATCAAGACCGTGGCGGCCGCTCCTTCATCCACGTCGGTGCGGCTTACAGCTTCCGCGCCGAGGATCAACGCCAAATCCAGTTCGAATCCTTCCCCGAAGCCCGCCAGGGAACACCCGGAACGCCGGGCATTCCCCCCTTCGTCGATACCGGCATCATCGCCGCCAACAACGACCAGCGCCTCGGCCTGGAACTAGCCGTCGTTCACGGCCCGCTCTATGTCCAAAGCGAATACATGTGCTCCCGCGTCGATCAAATCGGCGGCCCATCACTCTTCTTCCAAGGCGCCTACGGCTTCGTCAGCTACTTCCTCACCGGTGAAAACCGCACCTATTCGAAACGACAAGGCACCATCGACCGCGTCTATCCCAACACCAACTTCTTCCGCGTCCGCACCAACGACGGCATCGAAACCGGCTGGGGCGCCTGGGAAGTCGCCGCCCGCTGGTCCTACATCGACCTCAACAACCAAAACATCCAAGGCGGCCGCCTCAACGACGCCACCCTCACCCTCAACTGGCACCTCAACCCCTACTTCCGCATCCGCTGGGAATACATCTACGCCATGCTCAACCGCGCCCCCATCGGCCCCAGCTTCGCCCAAATCGGCGGCATGCGCTTCGACTGGGATTTTTGAGTTGCGGTCCTTTGAAAACCTTGGCTACAGGAGTTCACTCGCCAAGTCGGCCAGAGGCGCCGTTTTCAAAGAGTGCGTCGCCGGTGAGGTCGTCGAGCTGCCGCAAAAACTCACGGGCCTGAAAGTTGATGTCGTCGTTTCCGCGCTTGAATTTGTCCAGCTCTTCCAGCACGGTAAAGGGCCCGCTCAGGGGCCATTCCTCGCACCTTTTCATTCCGGCTTACAATTCAACGCGAAATCGTAAGATCGCACCGGTTCATGCCTTAGCGCTCGGGGTCGGCCGTTTAGGCCGGCTTCGGGAACCAAAGGTTGCACGTTCGAATCCTGCTGGATGTACTTTTGCCGCAGAATTGCCGGGAATCGGCAGCGATTGGCGAGTTTTGATCAACGGCGTATAATTGGATGGCTTTTAAAAAAAATCACATAGTGCTGCGCACATTTAGAAACGTCATTATTCCGGGACCAGGTTTGGTCCCGGCTGTTGAGTATAAACATGGCCAAAGCCGGACCGAGAAAGAAGCTGCCGAAAGAGGTGGCGATCATCAATGCGGACAACTGCACGGGCTGCGAATCGTGCCTGGAGGTTTGTCCGGTCGATTGCATCTTCATGGTCACGATGCAGCACGCGGTGAAGGGTAATCAAGCGTGGTGCGAGATCGATATCGAGCGGTGCGTGGGCTGCGAGGTATGCGTCCACATTCCGCAGAAGAAAACGAATCCATACGAGCTCACCATTTGCCCGTGGAACGCGATCGAGATGGTGCCGACGGAGCTCGCGGCACAAACGGTTGCTCAAATTGGCGGCCCGCCGGAGTATATCGTCGCCAACTGGGACCGGTTGGTGGGAACGGCGCAGCATCTGGCCGAGTTGAAGGCGGCGGGGTAAGAGAATTCAGAATTATGAATGCTGAATTCTGAAATTCAACGCAATCTAGCCGCGCAAGATTTGGATGCCTTCCCAGATGGGCGGCAGGCACCAGGCCATTACGAGATAAAAGCCCCAGAGCACGAGGGCTGTCCAGGCCAGAACCAGAATCGTCCATACGATTTTACTGGTCAGCGAAAACCGGCGGCTGATCCAGAGCAGCGGCAAGCCTGGCGCGGCTGTAACGAAAAAGAGAACGGCCAGCAGCACGAGCGGCCGGTCAACGAGGTCACGCCACGATGGGCGTATCGCTTTCGTCTCTGGTGGCGTTGAATCGAGATGCGGCTCGTGCGTTGACATGATCGGCGCTGCATGCCGGTTCAGCAGGACTACCATAGACGTGTAATGCCGTAGTCGTCAAAGTTCAAATCGGCTCCGATGACACTGGCTGCGTTACGCTGGGCGTGTGTGATAATCAGCCGATCGAATGGATCGCGATGCTCATCGAGTGGGAACGGCAGTGAGGAGTAGACGGCACAATCTTCGAGCGTAATTGGCAGCACGGTGATGCCGTAGCCGGGAATCGCTTTTGTCATGTACTCCGTGTAGGAGCATGATAACGTCAACTTCTTGAGTCCGACCTTGATAGCGATTTCCCAGAGCGTCGCCATGCTCAAAAAAAGATCGTTTGCCGGATCGGCGAGGAGCGCGGCTGCATGAGCGCTCAATTGTGGGCTGCCGTCCGCATGCCAAAGAAAGGCGTGCGTGTCGAGCAGGAGCTTCACTCCATATACTCCTTCATATCTTCGAGCGGCGCATCGAAATCAGGGGCAATGTACGTGATCATGCCTTTCAAAAGGCCCGGACCGGGACGCAAACACGGGGCTGACTTGATTGGGGTGCCGACAAGCTTCGCTATCGGTTGATTGTTTTCCGTTATGAACACTTCTTCGCCTGGGGCGAGGCTATGAACTAGTTCGGGCAGACGGGCCTGAACGTCTGTCAAATTGAGTGTTGTCATGGTTCAATGCCTCATTCCTGCCATTTTACTATAGCGGGCGCACTAATAGCGAGTTACAGCGCATTAAAACACTAGTCGGCACTGCGACAGCCGCTCCGTCGTAGCCGCCATCAAAGCATCTTCGGCGGCTTCGGTTTCGGCTTCGTAGGTAACGCTGAAGCGGAGGAAGGGGCCAGCGTCGTCCCAGGGAACGGTGACGATGGATTGCTGCGTGATGAAGTATTGGCTGGCAGCTTCGGCAGTCTCAAATTTGGTGCCGTCGGCCAGGCCTTTGGGGGCGGGCGTGTAAAGGAAATACGTGCCGCCGGGCATTTTGGCTTGAAAACCGGCTCTGCTGAGCGTGGCGACAAGCTTTCCAAGGCGGCGCTTGTATTTGGCGCGGATGCGGCGGGGGATTTCATCATCATCGAGGGCGAAAGCCGCGGCGTTTTGGATCGCGCCGAATTGGCCGCTATCGCTGTTGTCTTTCACGTCGGCAAAGGCGCGGACGATGCGTTCGTGACCGCAGACCCAGCCGATGCGCCAGCCGATCATGTCGTAGCCTTTGCTCAGCGAATAGACTTCGACGCCGACATCCATCGCGCCGGGGACGGAGAGGAAGCTGAATGGCGGCTGATCGTAAGAGAGGAGGGCGTGGGCGGCGTCTTGAATGACGACAAACTCGTGCTGCTTCGCCAGCGCGACCACTTGCTCATACAACTCGCGCGTCGCCGTCTTGCCGGTGGGGCTATTGGGATAGTTCAGAACCAGCAGCTTGGTTTGCTTCCAGACGTCGGGCGTGATCGACTTGAAATCGGGGAAGAAGTCGTTTTCAGCGGTGAGCGGCAGCCGGAAGACGCTGCCGCCGTAGTAGCGCGTGTGCGTGCCGGCGACGGGATAGCCCGGGACGGTCATCAGCGTGATGTCGCCGGGATTGATGAAGCAGGCCGGCAGCATGGCGAGGGCCGGCTTGCTGCCGATCGAGTGATTGACCTGTGTCGCGGCGTCGAGCGTGACGCCGAAGTTGCGCTGCATGAATGCGGCGGCCGCTTCTTTAAAGCGTGAATTGCCGTTGTCCATGTACCCGCGATTTTCGGGCTTGCTGATCTCGTCGGCCATTTTGCGGCGGACGGACTCCGGCGCCATCGCGTCATTTTCGCCGATGCCGAAGTCAATGAGCGAGCGATTGGGAAAATCGGCCAGCGCCTTTCGCTTCGCTCGCTTGATCTTCTCGAACTTATAGATTTCGGTCCCTTTGCCATAATTGACGCCGCCGATCCGTTCGGCAAACAGGGATTGGAAATAGGGGTCGGACATGGAGAAATCAGGCCGAAGTAATAAGGACGAAGGACAAAAAAGACAGCTAAATCCCGCAAATCTGCGGGTGGCTAACAGCAATGCAGCTTAGCCAAGAAGGCCTCAACCAACAATGAGCCGGCGACGGCGGCTTAGGCCACGGCTAAGCGCAGGGAAGTTTTCGCCGATGGTGCGGCGCAACCGAGTTGGCGCTGGATGGTGGTGTCGAAGTCGCGGAGGGGGGAGCAGCAGTCGGGCTTTGCACCGGAGATGGGCGTGTCGGAGAAAATGAGGCTGGCCGCCCGAGCGAGATTGGCGGACGCCGTTTGGCCGCGTGGAACCACGAGGAGCCGGCAACTGCAGGCAGCCGAAAATTGACCGCCGGCGCCGGCGAAAGCGATTTCGATTTCGGAGGGCTCGGACGAACGCTGGTTCGACGCGGCCGCGACGCGACACCACAGCGGCAACTTATCGATCAAATCTTTGGGCGGACGCTGGCCGACGATGCGGATCTGCAAGTCTTGCAAACGTCGCTTGTTGATTCCCGCGAGGCAGCGCGTCAGCCGCAATGGCCGCTCGAAGTAATCGACGTTCGCGCCGGCCCGCCAGGTGGCGGGGGCCGAAGGCGTTTTGGGATGCCAGAGGTGATACGTGTTGGTCCACCAGGCGATGGACGCAACATTGACTCCGCCGGCTCGCAGCCGCAGCCGCAGATCATCGTCTTCGCAGCCCCAACCCTGAAAATTCTCGTCGTAACCGTTGACTCGCTCGTAATCGGCGCGGGCGATGCCGAGATTTCCGCCGAGCAATTTGGGTCTGCGTGGATCACCGATCAACGAATAGTACGAGGCCCGCAAATGCCGCCAACCAATCTGCGCCCGCTGCGCCCAGGTGACGCGGTTCAAATAGCGGGCCTGCCGAACGTCATCGTCGCTGATTTTTTCCGAGACTTCTTGGCTGAGGTAAATATAGTAGCCGGCCATCGCATAGCGGGTGCGGCGCCGGTCGAGATGCGTGCGGAGGTGATCCGGCGGCAGGATGCAGTCGCCGTCGAGAAATAGTAGATAGGGCGCGGTGCTCGCGCGGACGCCTTCGTTGCGGCAGCGGGAAAGTTGAAAGCCGTCGTGCGGATGCGTGGTAAAGCGGACGGGAAAGCCGACGGAGGAGGCGAAGCGACGGACGAGTTGTGGCGTTTCGTCGCGCGAGCCGTCATCAGTAACGACGACCTCGAGGGCTCCGCCCACGCCGCGCTGCGCAGCGATCGACGCGAGCACGCGGCGCAAATGGCCGGGGCGCTCGAACGAGGAGACGAGCACGGCGATTTCGGGCTTTGGCATCGGCGGGTATGGATGACTTATCGTTACAATACGGCGGGAACGCTACCTGTCTGGTAGCAGACGGTCAATTGCAGTTGTGCTAGCAACTTGGCAGGCCGTCGTGATTTGTTCGCCTTCGGCTTACAATCCACGTTAAGGTCACCTGTCGGCGATCCGCCATTCGCAATCACATTCGTTGACACGACAGATTGTCGGCTCAATCGACTGAGCGCTGGATTTTTGCCGCGCATTTGTAAAGGAAGTTTCCATGCCAGCAGCAACCGTGCGACTCGTCGAGGAAAATGCGGCAGGTGGCAAAGTTCGGGAAGTTTTCGACGACATCAAACGAACAAAGAACATCGACTTCGTCCCTAACTTCTGGCGGGCACTTGCTAGCTATCCCGATCAGCTCGAGCTCGTCTGGCGGCAGCTCAAAACTCTGATGCATCCGGAAGCCGCGGGGCGAAAAAGCCAGCTCGATGCCAAGACGCGGGAGATCATTGCGCTGGTCGTCTCAGCCACCAACGGCTGCCGTTATTGCGTGAACTCGCACACGGCCGCTTTGAAGAAGCTGGGCATCAACACCGAGACGCTCGGCGAAATTCTGGCAATCGCCGGTTTATTCAATCAGACCAACGCGCTCGCCGACGGCTATCAAATCGAGCCAGATGTATTGCCGCCGCTGGATTAGCGACATTTAGAACAGCGTTTCAAAACCGGCCGCTGAAAAATGCGAGTTATGTGTAAAAGCTTGCTGAATTGTGAGTCGTCGCATAATGATGAACGAAACCTGATCGACAATTCCAGCCGCCCCACCAAATCCCCGCGAGTAAGCATCCCACGCAGCAATCCAATCTTCATCGGTGGGACGGATTAGGCTACCGGCCGCTTCGGCTTCATCTCGCAATCGACCCACTGTGGACCGATAGGGACGTCTTGCGGCCGCATTGCCACATTCCAACAGGACGAACGTAGTCGTAACGCAAACAGATCCGGACTGTCTCAGTTTAGAAAATGCCGCTACCGCCAAATCGTGCCATTGATCCGTTTCGTCCCAAATTGCAAGCAGCCCGACGGTATCGAGAAATACATGATTCACGGTTGGTGCTCATTGTGCCGCTCAGCGACATCATGCTCCCCGGATGAATAGCGTTCACTAAGCACCTTAAAGATTCCGGCCATGGATTTTGAATCAATCACCCGAGGCTCAAACTCAACTTCACACGCCTCAGGAAGCAATACATCTTCAAGTGGTCGGAACACGCCGTGCTCAAAGATCGCATGAATCGTTTTTGGCATGGAGCACCCGCTAAAACGCTCACCCAGTAATTTCGTGTTATTAGCACATCCTATACTGAGCATCTTACACAGGAACGGCAAGCGCCTCCAAGTTGCGCGCCGAACGCCGAGTGGTAATACGCACTACTTCCCCGCCTTCCGCCCCTGGTCCGCCACAAAAACGCACATCGAGCGATACGAAAGCGTGAGCCGGCGCGATCGTGGCGGTGGCGGGCCGTCGAGGTCCGGATAGACGTCGAACGGTGGGGCCGCGGCCGTATCGAGCAGGAGCCGCCAACGCGTGCCTTTGGCAACGGGCGGCAAGATGAATTCCCGCGGCTGCTGCGAGGCATTGACCAGAATGAGAACGTCGCGGGAAAGATTTTCAGGATCGTGCTCGGGCTCGAGCGCTTTCAAATGCGCAATGAGCGTCGCATCGTCGCCATGCCAGTCGACGGCGGTGCCCAAAGCGCTAAACCAGGCCACATCGGGTAGATCGCCTTCAAACTTTGGCTTGCCGGTGAGAAAATGCTCGCGACGGATCGTCGGTTGCGATCTTCGAAACTTGATTAATGCCGACGTGAAACGAACGAGATCTTGGTTTTTTTCAACGAGGTCCCAGTCGAACCACGACAGATCATTGTCCTGGCAATAGGCGTTGTTATTGCCCTTCTGTGTGCGGCGGCATTCGTCGCCCATGACCATCATGGGCACGCCCTGGCTCAACATCAGCGTGACCAGGAAGTTTTTGATCTGGCGGATGCGCAGATTGTCGATTTCCGGGCGATTGGTCGGCCCTTCGACGCCGTAGTTGTCGCTGTAATTATTGTTGTCGCCGTCACGGTTGCCTTCGCCGTTGGCTTCGTTGTGCTTTTCTTTAAAGCTAACCAAGTCGTTAATCGTGAAGCCGTCGTGCGACGTGATGAAGTTGATGCTGCAATACGGCGTGCGGCCCGAATGCTCATAAAGGTCGCTCGACCCGGCCAGACGCGTCACGAACGCGCCCATCAGTCCTTTATCACCGCGCCAAAACCGTCGCACATCGTCGCGATACCGCCCGTTCCACTCGGCCCAGCGCAAATCGCCAAAGCTGCCGACTTGATACGCGCCCGCGGCGTCCCACGCCTCAGCGATAACCTTCGTATCGGCTAAGAGTGGATCTTCGGCGATGACTTCGATCAGCGGCGGATTCGGGACAAGATTCCCTTGCCGGTCGCGACTGAGGATTGACGCCAGATCGAACCGAAAGCCATCGACGTGATAGTTGTGGACCCAGTGCCGCAAGCAGTGGAATATCATCTCGCGGACAACCGGATGGTTGCCGTTCACCGTGTTGCCGCAGCCCGAAAAATTCATGTAGTAGCTGCCGCCGTTACCCATCATGTAGTAGTTGCGGTTTTCCAGGCCCTTGAACGAGATGACCGGCCCGAGCTCATTGCCCTCGCAAGTGTGGTTGAAGACCACGTCGAGAATCACCTCCAGGCCCGCGGCGTGCAGAGCCTTCACCATCTGCTTGAATTCGGCTACTTGAGAGCCGGGCTTTTCGCCGACGGCGTACCCGCGATGCGGCCCGAAAAACGCCATCGGGTCATAGCCCCAGTAGTTGGGCCGCTCCAGCGTCTGACCAAAAATGCCGTTCGTCGGATATTCATGCACCGGCATCAGCTCAACGGCTGTGACGCCCAGCGACTTCAAGTACGGTATTTTCTCTATGAGGCCGAGATACGTGCCGGGGTGTTCGACCTTGCTCGACCCGTCCTTCGTGAAGCCGCGGACATGCGTCTCATAGATAACCGTCTCGCTGACGCTGCGGCGCAGGTGGCGGTCGCCTTCCCAGTCGAAATAGTCGTCAATGACGACGCATTTGGGCGGGCGGATCAGCCCATCGGGCGACGGCAGATAGTTGCCGGCCAGGGCCTTGGCATAGGGATCGATCAGCCGGGCCCGGCCATCGAACCATTGGCCATGCTCCGGATCGCGCGGCCCTTCGGCCTGCAAATGATAAAGCTGCCCGACGCTCACGCCGGGGACAAAAATGCTCCAGATGTCGCCCCAGCGATCGTTGCTCGGGCTGAACTCGATGATCTCTTCCGGCTCGGCGTCTTCGACGTTTTCATACAACAGCAGCCGCATCGCCGTCGCACTCTTGCTATAGACGACGAACTGCACGCCATTCTCATGGAGAATGGCGCCGTACGGCAGCATGTGCGTGAATTGTAGGGTCGGGTGAACGTGACGCATGAGCATGAGCCGGGCCTCGACGGGATTTGATTCAAAGTTCCGAGTTCAATGGTCAAAGTTGACGACAACCGCCGTCCGGCAAGGGCAACTTTGAACCTTGAACTTTGAACGTTGAACTGGAAGTTGGGGCATGCGGAAGCGATTGCGTAAGCGTACCCCCCGAAAGCCGTCGAGGCGGTCGGGCAGCCCAATATAGCTTAGGAAAAAGGCCGTTTTCGGCCCTGTTCTGCAAGTCACCTAAAGTTTGCGTCATAGCGCGATCACCGCGCCGTGCCAAGCTGTGCGGACGGCGCAAAGCGTACCGGTACGCCACCGGTTAAAAGTCACCGCTGAAACAACACGCGCTCGGATTTTGACGCCGCCGCTCCGGGAACGATTCAATCACTGTTACTCGTTCCGAGGGCCCCCCTCGGAACGCACTTTCGCGAGGCCCTCACCTCGCCGCGGCATGCCGCGCACAATAGCTACATCCCCCCAATCGGCGTGATCACAATCACAAACCCCAGCCACGCCCCCGCGGGAATCGCGAGCAACAGCGTCACAGCCGCCAGCGCAGTCACAGTGACGAGCTTCGCACTCTGAACCGGCGCTAAAGTCTCAACTGCCACTTCACCCCGTCGCCAGCGGAGTAGTTGACTGCAGACGACCAAAATGGCCGCCAAACGCAGCAGCATCTTGGGTTCTTCCACATACGCCGTCGCGAGTGCAAAGACAATCTGTAGCAGCAGCCACGGCAACTCGAGCAGCCCGGCCCCACCACTCCACCACAACTCAAGGTCGCTCAAGAGCGTGGGCGAACCCCACAGAGAATTGATGAAAGGAACATTCCACCATCCCGGCAGCGCCGTAATGACCATCGCGAGCAATAGCAGGCTCATGACTACGCCTGACAGATGATACGGGCGCGTCGTCTCCAGCCCGATGGCGTCGCTCAACCGCGGTTCGGGCACATAACGCATCGCAAACAGAAAGCAGGCGCCAGCGAAAACCGAAATACCCGCCGCCACGACATACCACGGCTGAGTGCCCGTATTCGCGGCCAGGTAAGGCGACACGCTCGGGAATCCAACAGTCCAGTACCAGTGAACCAAATACGCCGCGCAGACGATTCCAGCCGTGGCAATTCCAATTAGCCATCGTCGAGTGAACCTTCGATTCCAATAGACCGTTAGCAAGAACGTACTAATTGCCGAGAGGGCCACAGCCGCGGCCGCCACGATCGCGCCGCGAAAAAAATCCGCTAACAGCTTGGTCTGCGGGTCGAACGGATGGAACGGCTTACCGCCCCACCGCGTCGGCTGATAGACTTCCACTCCGCGAATCGCCAGGTGTACGAGGCCGCTAATCGTCTCAGCGCTGATGAGGACATACACCAGCCAAATGCCACCTAGAACCAATGCCAAAAAACCGACTGCCGATTGAACGACTGGGTTCCGCGGTGGTGCGTTCGAAATCGTGGCCCGCCCCGGCGCGGTATAAGCGCAAATAATCGCCAGCGAGAACAAGGATGCGGTAAACGCATCCAGCGCGATGCTCTCGCTCACGTCCAACTCGAATTCCTTGGCAATCTCCAATCCAACTGCGGCCGCCAGCATCGCCACGACGGCCAGCGGCCGCGCCATAGCCAGCGCCGCCCCATTTCGCAGCTCCCGATCCGCCCTGGGCACGACGCGCCACGTGACATAAGCACTCCGCGATTGCTCCACCATTCCCACTACGATCCAAGTCGCGCACATCACGAGCAGCGCATCCGACCAGCCAACGTCAGGCACGCGATGATAGGCCAATCCTGCCGCAACGCCGAGCGTAACAACAAACAGATCAAAGAGTGAAAACCGCAATCGCCGCATTTAATCATTGTAGATCCGGGCGCTTCACGGCACGATATTTCGCCCTACGCCGCGATTACACGAGTCCCTGCATACTGCTCAGCCCAATCGGTTCCCGACTCGTGAACGGCTCACCATATGCCGTCCCAATGCATTTGCCCCAATACGCCGCTTCATCGCGAAGCTGATCCAGAAACGTCGGCGGATCCGTCGGCCGGCCTTCGATGAACTGACTGTGATAACACCGGATCGCCGCGATTTTTTTGTCCCAGTAACGACTGATATCAAGAATGAACGCCGGTTGCGCCGCAAGTTTCAAATGGACACAGTAGTAATGGAAAATACGCCGCGGATGCCACGGCTCGCCGGGCATATCGGTCTTGCTCAGCTTGGACCAGAACCGCGCCGCCTCCACAAGCTGCGTCGCCGCGACGTGATCGGGGTGAGCATCGACCCAATACGGCGCGAGCAACCACTTCGGCCGCGTCCGCCGAAAGACGATTGCCAGTTCGCGGCGGGCATCGAGCGTCGCCTCCAAGCTCCGGTTCGGCAAACCCAAGTTTTCGCGCCAATCGAGCCCCAGAATCTTCGTCGCTTCGGCCGTTTCCGCGATTCGCTTCTCGACGGAGCCAAACGGCGTCGGCTCGCCGCTCGTCAAATCGAGCACACCGACTTTTGCCCCTTCTTCCTTGAACTTCAAAATCGCCCCTGCCGCGCCGAGTTCGGCGTCGTCGGGGTGCGGGGCAATGATGAGGATGTCGAGCATGTGTGAGGACAGAGTCGGCCCGTAGGCAGAACGGTAGCACGATTTGCTGATACACCAAAATCTTACCTAACGAAAAAGTCCTGCACACCGTGGAATCGCCGCGTCGCGGTCGCGCGAGGCCAATTGTCAATCTCGCGTCGCTCGTCGATAATTCGCGACTCACCTTCACGGATCGCCCCACCTCTTACCTGCCTGCCCGATGAAAATTCACGAATTCCAGGCGAAGGATCTGTTCCGCAAAGCCGGCGTCGCGGTCCTCCGCGGCAAGGTCGCCGCCACTCCCGAAGAAGCAGCTGCGGCCTTTAAGGAATTGAGCTCGCCAATCGCCGCCCTGAAGGCCCAGATTCATGCCGGCGGCCGCGGTAAAGGCACGATTCAAGACAATCCGCAACAACGCGGTGTGCAGCTTGTCAAATCGGCTGATGAAGCGTCGAAAGTCGCCAAAAATCTGCTCGGCCACAAGCTCGTCACGATTCAGACAGGTGCTGAAGGCAAAACGGTTAATCGCGTCTTCCTCGAAGAAGGCTGCAAGATTGCCCGCGAGCTGTATCTCGGCATCGTGCTCGACCGCGCGGCGGCTAAACCGGTGCTCATGGTTTCCACCGAGGGCGGCGTGGAGATCGAAAAGGTCGCAGCCGAAACGCCGCATCTGATCCACAAAGAACATTTCGATCCGCACGTCGGCCTGTTGCCGTACCAGGTCCGCAAGCTCTGCTACCGGCTGAATTTGAAAGGCCCCAGCGTCGCCAGCGCGGAAAAGTTCATGCGGGCGTTGTGCCGAATGTACGTACAGCTCGATTGCAGTCTCTGTGAGATCAACCCGCTTGTCGTCACCGAAAGTGGCGATATTGTCGCCCTCGACGGCAAAATCACCTTCGACGACAACGCCATGTTCCGCCACAAAGACCTGGCCGAGCTCCGCGACCTGTCCGAAGAAGACCCGGCCGAAGTCCGCGCGAGCAACACGGGCCTCTCCTACGTCAAGCTCGACGGCAACATCGGTTGCCTGGTGAATGGTGCCGGCCTGGCCATGGCCACGATGGACATCATCAAGCTTCATGGCGGCGAGCCGGCAAACTTTCTAGATGTCGGCGGCGGCGCCAATGAGCAGCAGGTGACCGAGGCGTTCCGGATCATCCTTTCCGATCCGCACGTGAAAGGCATCTTGGTCAACATCTTCGGCGGCATCGCCCGCTGCTCGACGATCGCCGCGGCTATCGTCGCCGCCAGCAAAGCGGTTGGCTTCAACGTTCCACTTGTCGTCCGCCTCGAAGGCACCGAAGTCGAAGAAGGCAAAAAAATCCTCCGCGAAAGCGGCGTGAAATTGACAACCGCCGATGACCTCACCGATGCCGCCAAAAAGATTGTGGCGGCGGTCGGCAAATAACGAACTCTCGTTCCCACGCTCTGCGTGGGAACGCACGCTGGTGGCGCTCTGCGTCCTTCCTCGCCGCACGACGCAGAGCGTCGGGACCTGTGTTCCCACGAAGAGCGTGGTAACAAGACCGAATAACAAATGACGACTGAAAAGTGACAAATAACCAATGAGCATCCTCATCAATAAATCCACTCGCGTCATCTGCCAGGGCATCACCGGCAAAGCCGGTGCGTTCCACACCAAAGGCTGCAAAAACTACGGCACACAAATGGTCGGCGGTGTCACGCCGGGCAAAGCCGGCGAGACCGTCGAAGGGCTGCCCGTATTCGACACCGTCATCGAAGCCGTCGAAAAAACAGGCGCGAACGCAACGATGATTTTCGTTCCCGCCGCATTCACGGCTGATGCGATTCTCGAAGCGCTCGATGCCGGCATCAAAGTTATTTGTGCGATCACCGAGGGTGTTCCGGTTCTCGATATGGTCCGTGTTTATGAGCTTGTTCGCAAAAGCGATGCTGTGCTCATTGGTCCGAATTGCCCCGGCGTCATCACACCCGGCGAATGTAAGATTGGCATCATGCCGGGTTACATTCATCAGCCGGGAAAGATCGGCATCATGAGCCGCAGCGGCACGCTGACCTATGAAGCCGTCTGGCAAACGTCGAATCTCAAGCTTGGCCAATCGACGTGCATCGGCCTCGGCGGCGATCCCATCGTCGGCACCAACTACATCGATCTCTTTAAGCTGTTCGAGAAGGACCCGCAGACCGAGGCGATCCTGATGATGGGCGAAATCGGGGGCACCGCCGAAGAGGAAGCCGCCGCCTACGTGAAGGCCCACGTCACCAAGCCCGTCGCCGCCTTCATCGCCGGCCGCACCGCCCCTCCCGGCCGCCGCATGGGCCACGCCGGCGCGATCATCAGCGGCGGCAAAGGCACCGCCGCCGAAAAAGTCGCCGCCCTCAAAGCCGCCAACATCGAAGTCGCCGACAGTCCCGCTGATATGGGACTCGCTGTCCAGCGGGCGCTGGCGAAGCGAAAATAGACGTTAAAATCGCTGGCCGCGCGTCGCCAGCCAGCGATTAAATGACGCTTCGCACTCTCCACTGCGACGGCCAGCCAACAGGCCTTCGACGCTAATATGCTCATCGATATCGGGCCATTCGATGGCGTAACCCGGGCCCCAGAGTTCCCAATGAGAACGTTCGGCAGGCGTCGCGTGCGCCAATCGCGGATACCAACCCAAAGGTGCGCTGACGATGCGGCCGTCGTCGAGGGTAACGGCAATTCGCTCATCGGAGACGTCCACCGATACTGCCATGGAATCGTGTTCAAGCACTAAAGAAGTCATCCCAAGCCCTTATAAACATATCACGATGAACGCGGACCCGCTTTTCAATTTGTCGTAATTCATGTTCGGGAAAGTTGTAGTTTTTCGCAACCGCAATTGGGTCTAGCCAGAACTTAGCGGCGAATCGGTCTCGCTTTACATGAATATGCCTTGGCTCCGACCGATCCGTTGCGAAAAAGGAAAAAGTATATGGCCCCTCGCGAAGTACCGTTGGCATTTATTCACTGCCCCGGCAAGGAAAAAATCTCTTCCAGCTTCAATCGCCAACCAGGAACCGCTCGCTCGGCATCGGCAACTTGGCCCAGCGAGAAAATCTTCGCCGGCTGCGGCGAAGCAGCGGTGTAGCTGGCGATGGTCGCGGCTAGCGGATCAACATCCCATACGACCTTCGTTCCGGCTTCGAAATAATCAGCTCGCTTGGCAGCCATTTCGACTTCCGCGGCTGGACCATAGTCGTCTTCGCTGCGGACTTCCACGGCAAAGTCCGGCGCGCCTTCAATGAACCGCATTCGGTTTTTGGGAAGTGGACCGGTATAGTACGATGCATCGGGCTGGAACGACTGACGGCCGCTAGAAAGCGGTGGAATCATTGCGTAGCCAAGTCCATCGGAAAAAGCCTTGCCACTACCGCGCTCCTTCGCATAAGCGCGAAGTCGAACGGCAATTTCGAAAGCGATTTCGGATGGTAGGTCGCCGCTCGCCACGTAGTGAATGATCCTGCCGTTAACCAGTTCCGCTTTCCCCTCAACGCGGTAAAGATCGTTTAACGTAGCGGGTTGATTGCGGGCAATCACGGCTTAATCTCCAACAAAGCGAACCTATCATCAGCCTATCCCGCGCTCTGCCGCGCGACAAGACAAAACAACTTCCCCCCTCACCACTCGCCTACTCACCACTCACTCACACCGGATATTCCCACGGCTTCCGATACTCCCGACTCAGCAACTTGTTGGCTTCGTCATCACCGACGACGATTTCTTTATCGCCGTCCCACTTCAAGCTCCGTCCCAGCTTCATCGACAACATCCCCAGCAAACTCATATTCGTCGAGCGGTGAGCAATTTCAATATCGCATTTTGACCGCCGCTTCTCTTTGATCGCTCCTAAAAAGTCGGCGAATAGCTCTTTGATGTTCTGATTGTCCGGCGCATGCAGCTGCGGGTCTTGATGCTGCTCCTTGCCGCCCTTGCTGGCCGGATAAAAAGTCCAGCCTTGTTGCCAGGCCTGATGAAACGTGCCGTTGGTGCCGTAGAAGTAGCAGCCGACGTTTTCCCCTTTCTCGGCGTTGTTGCCGGCGTATTGCCGATGCTCCCAGACAGCCGTGAATGAGTCGAATTCGAATTCGGCGACCTGAGTATCGGGCGCGTCGGTCGTTTGGCCGCGAGCGTCGTTCACGGCGGGGCCTTTGATGTTCCGGCCACCGAACGAGGAAATCCGTTTCGGCCATTTTTCATCGGTCCACCACAATATCTGGTCCATCCAGTGAATGCCCCAGTCGCCCAGCGTGCCGTTGGCGTAGTCGAGAAAATTGCGGAAGCCTTTGGGATGAATTGCCGGGTTATAGGGCCGCAAAGGCCCCGGACCGCACCACATGTCCCAATTCAATCCCGTGGGAGTTTCCTCGTTGGGCCGCGGCCGCTCCGGCCCATTGCCGCCGTTATGCACAAACGCCCGCACCATCCCGATTTTTCCCGCCTTGCCCGATTTCAAAAACTCCATCCCCGAAACATTGTGCGGCGACACTCGCCGATGCGTGCCGACCTGCACTACTTTGCCCGTGTCGCGAGCGGCTCGAATCATCGCGCGGCCTTCGCGGATCGTGTGGCCGATCGGCTTTTCGACGTACACATTCGCCCCCGCCTTCACAGCCGCGATCATCACCAGCGGATGCCAATGATCAGGTGTGGCGACGATGCAAATCTCCGGCTTCTCCTTGTCGAGCAGCTCGCGAAAGTCGCTGTAGCGCTTCGGCTGATCGCTCGTCTTGGAGCCGAGCTTTTCCAGAGCCCCGTTGAGTTGCCGCTCGTCCACGTCGCACATCGCCACCACTTCACAATCATTCGAAGCCACCGCCTCGCCCAAAATGTTCATTCCCCACCAGCCGGTCCCAACGAGAGCCGTGCGATAGCGCCTGGCTTTGTCCTGACCGCGAATCGCCGGCGCGGCGAAGGCAGCTGCCGCCCCGGCGCTCGCGGCAAGCGACGATTGCAGAAACTGGCGACGGGTAGCAGACATGACACGGCTCCTGCGAGAGGCAAATAATTCACTTCGCCTGCCAAGCCTAGCCCTTCAACCATTGCCAATCAATCACTTCGCCGTCTGAATTTCTGCAAAGACGATTTCCGATCCATACAGGCTTTTGGCGGTTGCCATAATCTGGCCGTCAGGTCCGATGATCGTCGAGAAGCCATAGCCGCGCCACCGTTGACCCCGATCGACACTCCAATTGGCCCCGATGAGGTAGTGGTTGAACTTCGCCACGCGGGCTGGCAGCCTGTGCCAAAACCAATCTGCCGGGTGTTCCTCGTCAACCCAAGCAATTGGATACAGTAACGCCCAGAGCTTTTTCGGTTCGTAGTGTTCCAATATCGAATGAATATCGAAGCAAATCGCCAAGCCGACGCGACCGTATTCGGTGTCGAACGTTTGGATGCCGCGATCGCCCGGCGTGGCCCACGATTTTTCTGGATACGGCCACGGGTTCAATTTGCGATAATGGGCAACCAACTTTCCTTCGGGGTTTGCCAAGCAAACCGTGTTGAAAAACTTTGGAGCAACAGTAACGTTACTAGCGTTTGGCGCTTCACCCTCGTCGGTTTGCGAAGCTCGTTCGCCGACGCGCTCTAGCAGTGGAATCGTAAGATAAACCTGGAGTTCCTGGGCCAACGCACAGAAATAGTCGGTTGATGGACCTGGAACCGTTTCAGCGGCCTCAGCCGGATCGATCCCTCGAAAAGCGGCGTCCAGTGGCCGACCTTGGACGTGCCAATTCGTCCGCAAGTCTTGTGAGATGTAACCCGTGATGGCCGTTTCGGGAAGAACGATGATTTTCGCACCGCCAGCAACTGCTTCACGAACCAAAGCCGTCAATTTTTGTCGATTCTGCTCAACCGCGCCCAACTCGGACGAACATTGGATCGCCGCGACTGTGACCGTGTGAATCGGGTCATTCACGACAGCAGCATCGATAGGGTTCGTGGCTTCACGACATCCGCCGATGATTACAACAGCGGCCCATCCGGTCGCCACTACAAGTATCCAGATACGCCAGCGCAGCAACATGAGCATGGCAAATGCTCCTTTGTCTGCGCCCCTGGCAGCGAAATTATTCGCGGCAGGCGTAGAAAGACCAGCCAGCTTTCGCCGGTCACAACCAAACCGGAGTTAGCTCTGCGTGCCCCGCGCGGCGTAAATCAGACTGTCGAGAAATTTTTTCGCCGCGACGTAATCGTTGGCCTGGAACTTCATAATGTCGGCTTTCAGTTGATCGGCGAAAGCCTGCACGGCTTGTTGAATTTGGGCAAAGCTGCTGTAGCCGCTGTAGCGATCGGCGAACAATCGTTCAATCTGCGCTCGGAACATCACATACTCGGGACCGGCCAGCGGCCGAGGCCAGCCGATGGTGCCGGTGAGCGGATCAAGCTGCGTGTTCGTCAAGACTTGCGGGGCTTCGACCCGCGCCATGCGCACGTACTGCTCGGTGGAAAGCGGCGCCGAACGTTCCGCGCGGCGGGATTCGGTGTTGTACCGTCGCATTTCGAAATACGTCTGCGTCGCTTTGTATTGGTTATCGATGTATTGGCCGCGTGCCTGTTCAAACTGCGAGGCGGCCTGAGCGTTATACAGATTAGCCATTCCTTGCGAGCGAACGACATCCGCGAATCCGTGCTGCACACCCTCCTCCAGGGTTGATGAGTGGTAACCCCATTGAGCGAAGACGCCGGAAGGAACCAGCAACACGAGAATCAAGGCCAGTCGCACGATCACAGCACGTCTCCACTTTTTGTCAGGCGCGGCCAATGCAAGGCGGCATATGAATTGCCTCGCTCAGACCGTGACATTTGACTTGTTGAATAGTAGGATTATATCGAAATATGGCGAAGTCAATAGACTCTGACGCGAATGGCATGCCGAGTTTCACGCGGGCCTAGATTTAACAGCCGAGGAATCACACCAATGCGCTTGGGAACCTGTTTGATCGGTTTGACGATAGCTTTCGTTGCTTCGCTGGGCCCTGTTTCTCCGGGCTATGGTGCTGATGCCAAGCAGCTTGCGGCGACACTCGCCTCGGGTTCCGCGGCTGATCGCCATGCCGCGGCCGATGCACTGGCCGATATGGGTGCGGCGGCCCAGGAAGCCGTGCCGCAGCTCGCGACTGCGCTGACGGCCAGCGATGCCGATCTGCGCTGGCGGGCGGCTCGTGCGCTGGGTGTCATCGGTGATGCTAAAGCAACCGAAGCGCTTCGCAAGGCGACCAGCGATGGTGAACCGCTGGTTCGCGCACAAGCCATTTATGCCCTGGGTCGGCTTATGGCCGATGACAAAGAATCGTTGACGGCCGTTGTCGCCGGTTTGGCGGACAAAGAGGTACAAGTTCGCCGCGCCGCCGTGCGAGCGCTGAGCATGATCAAAGCCGACCGGAAGGTAACGATTCCTCTGGTCGTGAAAATGCTTGAAGATTCGGATCAGAACGTGGCGATGCGAGCGGTCAGCGCCATCGCGGAAGCGGGAGCGGAGGCTGTGCCCGCCCTCAACGCGGCTCTGACACATCCGCAGGCCAAGTACTGGGCCTGCATCGCTCTTTCCGAGATGGGCGATAAGGCGAAGGATGCCGTGCCGGGATTGATCAAGGTTTTGTCGGACGAAGAGCCGCAAAATCGGTTGCAAGCCTCGATTGCTCTGGCGGAGATCGGCCCCGCGGCCAGGCCGGCGGTTCTGGAGCTGACGAAGTTGCTCGGCGATAAGTTTGAGGCCGTGCGCAAATCGGCTGTCTTTGCCTTGGGCCGCATCGGTGACAAGAGCGCAGCCGACGCGATCGCCAAAGCGGATAAGCCGGACGACGCGTTTCTGCATCCAATGTGCGTCTGGGCTTTGGCTCGGCTGAATCCAAGTGACAAGCAGCGGCAACTGGCCGCGATTGAGCTCATGGCCGCAAAACTAGGCGATAAGGATCTTGCCACGGGTCAGATGGCGGCGCGAGCGATCGCCGAACTCGATCCAACGGCTGACGTGATTCGGCCGGTGATGGAGAAAGTGGTCGCCGGAGCTGACGCGGAAACGGCGGACCGGATTTTCAGCGCCCTGGCATCAATCGGAGCTCGCATCGTGCCGCTGGCCATTAACGCGCTGAAAGATTCGTCGGCACTACGCCGCGAACGGGCCATGAAAGTCTTGTCCAAAATCGGTGCCGATGCTGCCCCGGCTGTTCCTGAGCTAACCACGATCGCTCAAGGCTCGGACGCCAAGCTAAAGGTCGAAGCACTGTTTACCATCGGTGCGATTGGTCCGAAGGCCGCCGCAGCGGTCCCGGCAGTGGTCTCTTCGCTCGGCGACAGCGATCCGCAAATGCAGCAAACAGCCGCTTATGCGGCGGGAAAGATCGGCCCAGCTGCCGCGGCCGCCGTGCCGGTTCTGAAAAAGCTCATAGCTTCGAACGACGACCTGGTGAAGATGACGGCCGTTTGGGCGCTCTTGCAGATCGGACCGCGTACGGACGACCTCGTAAAAATGGCGCTCCCGCTGCTCAGTGCCGGCCTTTCAAGCCAGCGCGAAATGGTCCGCGTCGATGCCGCCATGTCACTCGGTCAACTAGGCAAAGCCGCGGCCTCTGCCCTTCCGGCACTCGAAAAATCGCTACAAGACTCCAGCGGCAACGTTCGCAGCGCAGCCTCGGCGGCAATCAAGAGTATCAAGGGGTAGAACGGGATCATTCACCTCTCGGCCAGCTCGTGAAGTACTGAGTACCATGTACTGAGTACTATCCTTCTGCGTTACTGTCGGTCGCTGAATCGACTGCGGCCCGCATCTCGCCGCTTCGTGAACCCGTTCCCCATGGCCGCACTCACCCACCGCCGACTTCGCGCTCCCAGCGCAGACGGCGCTGCGCTGATCGACCCAACGCCGACGAAGATCCCCGAACTGATTCGAAAAAACCTCGACCTAGGATCTGAATTCGATCGTCGTGCGGGATTCCGAATCGGATTTCGGGTGGCTGCGCGTGAGTGGCTCTCCGTGCTCTCTGGCAGCCAAATCAAAACAACAGCAGCTCCTATAATTCTGTCCGGGCATCAGCCAGAGCTCTTTCACCCAGGGGTGTGGTTCAAGAACTTCTTACTCTCCTCAATCGCTCAATCCGCTGCGGGCGTCGGTATTAACCTCATCATCGATAACGACGCCGTTCGTTCACCTGCGATCCGCGTTCCAACGAGCCGCACTGCGCAGGCCGAAGTCGTGGCTATTCCGTTCGACGCGCCGGCAGAAGAGTTGCCGTGGGAAGAGCGCTCGATCCTCGACGAGCAACTTTTTCGAAATTTTTCTGCGGCGATCCGGCAATCCTTTGCTCCGTTCATGAGCAGCCGGGAATACTCCGGAGGCACGATCCTCGACCGACTCTGGCCCTTTGCCATCGAATCGGCATCTTGGCATCCATATCCGGCAAGGAAGTCTTCGCCAGACAATCGCGGTTCGTATGATCGGCCAATTGAGCCCGGCAAGCTTGGTCATTGCCTGGCCGGCGCACGACATAGCTTGGAACAAGAACTCGGTTTGACGACGACCGAGCATCCGCTCAGCGGCGTGGCCAGCGGCGAGAACTTTCTGGAATTCGCGTCGCATCTTTTTGCTAGGCATCAAGAATTCCATGCCGCCTATAACGCAGCGCTTGCCGAATATCGTTCGACGAATCGGATTCGCAGCAAAACGCACCCCGTCCCGGAGTTGGCTCGCGATGGAGAGTGGTACGAGATGCCACTTTGGCTCTGGACCGCGGAAAACAACCGTCGCCGTGCGGTCTTCGTGCGCCAGCGCGGCAATTCGTGGGAAATCACGGATCGAATGGGCATCAAAGTGCGAGCGCGGGCCAACGATATGCCCGAAATGACTCGTTTTTCGGACCTTTTGCAGGGACGTGGCATCAAGCTCCGCCCCCGCGCCCTCATCACAACAATGTACGCCCGCCTCGTCCTGTCCGACCTCTTCATTCACGGCATCGGCGGCGCGAAATACGACGAGCTGACCGATTTGATCATCCGGCGGTTCTTTGGAATCGAGCCGCCGGCGTACGTGACGGCGACGGCGACGTTTCGATTGCCGATCGAGCGGCCGACAGTGTCGCTCGAGGACGTGCAACAGAGCGCGCAGCGCATTCGCGAAGTTCGGTATCGCCCTGAATCATTCTTGAACGAGCTGACGGTCAAAAAGAACGGCGACATAGAGGCAAAGCTCAGCGCCCTGGCGGCAGAAAAGCGAACATATCTCGATCAACATGATCTGCGGCGCTGCTCGGCGGTTGTGTTCAAGCATCTCGACTCGCTCAATCGCGCCATGCACGAATTGCTTCAGCCGGTCGAGCAAGAATTGCGCGCGCGGCATGCGGAACTCATCGCGCTTGCGCGCCAGTCGCAACTTCTGGGCTCGCGCGAATTCTCCTTCGTCCTCTTCCCGGCCGAAAAACTTTCCGCGCAGCTACTAGCATTGTCCAAAACAATTTCGTAACCTGTTGTTAACTAGTGCGGCTTACGATGAGCCGCCGGATGGATTCGATCCCGGCACATGAGTGCCAACACAAGGGACTGCTTATGGCGACGCGCACCGCGCTTTCGGTTGCACGTACTTCTTCCTTCTCGAAAAAATCAAAACAAAATCGGCCGGCCGCGCCGAGGTCAAATCGGCAAAGCGAACGTCTTTCGCCGGCCAGCCATGTCTCAGCGCGGCAGAAGGCCGCATCGCCCAGCGAAGCGCCGCGGCTGCGACTCTTTGCGGCGCGAACCGGTGATCAGCCGTCGATTCATGAGCTGCTGGTCTCGGTGTTTCACGGGCCATCGCTGACCGAGTTTCAGGCGCAGCTTGATGAGCCGGGATATCTGGCGTCCGATCGATTGATTGTCAAAGATGGTGAGGAAATTGCCGCCCATTTGCGGCTGGCGAAGCAAACGATTCAGGTTGATTCCGTCACGTTGCCGGCGGCGAGGTTCATGGATTTGGCAACGGCGCCAGAGTTTCGCGAGCGTGGTTTGGCGACGGCGCTAATCGCGGCCGGCGAGCGAGCGGCGGCGGAACGGGGCGCGCTCGTTGGCCTGACCAGGACGCGTGCGCCGGCGCTGTTTGCACGGCACGGCTGGTCAATTTGTGGCCGGCATACATTTTCAGAGGCATCGCCGCGGTCGGTGCTGGCCGAGATGGCGGCTGATGCGGCTCTTGCTGCAGCGTCAGGCGACACATCGCCGCTCGCCGCGCGGGTGCGGGAGACAATCATCGTGCGGCCGCTGCGCCGGATCGAGCTCCGCGCCATCGTGCGCCTGTATGAGCAGCATCTGGCCGGAAAATCCGGCTGGCCGACGCGGAGCGAGGAATACTGGGAATGGCTCTTGGCCCGCGGTGCTTGCGACCGCGTCTATGTGGCTTCCAACTCCGCTGACTCATCGGACTTCGAGCGCATTACGAATTCGATCATCGGATATGCCTGCGTGCGGCAATCGCGGATCGTCGAACTTGTCGCCGGTGGCCGTGACGAAGTCGCCCGTCAGTTGATCGAGCGAGTCTGCGCCGACACACGAGAGCAAGACGGCTGGGCCGTGCGTTATGACGCGCCGGCCAATGATGCGCTGCATAATGTATTTCGCCGCGCGGGCGGCCGCGTGACGATCAATCAAGAAGTCGGCGGCGAATACTTCATGGCTAAGCTGCTGGATCCGCTGGCCGCGCTGCGTCGCGTGAGCGCTGCGCTCGCGATTCGCGCGCGTGCGGCGAAAGCATCGCTGCCGCTGGAGCTTGGCATCGAGTTGCGCTCGGGTGGTGGCCGAAAGTCGTCGGCCAGCAGTGGGGTACTGGAACGATTTCGCCTGTTGTTGGACAAACGGTCCGCGCGGGTCGAGACCGGTGGTCCGAGCAAGCATTGCCTCGTGCTGGCATACGGCGACCTAGCGCCCCTGCTGCTCGGTGATGTAAGCGCCGAGTCAATGATCCAGTCCAGCCGACTGCGGGCGACAACGCCTCTGGCTAAGCAATTAGCCGCTTTGATCTTTCCCGGCGAGGACTACTTTCGGCCGCCATTGGACGATTTGCTGGCCTAAAGTTCTGTTGCTAATCCGTGGCCTGGTAATGGTTTATGGTTGCAGGAGCCGCGCAGGCCCCCCCCCCTGCCAATAATGCGATACGGTACCCCCCCAGCGGCGTCGAACGCCTCTTTTGCCTTGTTGCCGGCCCGCACCGTCGCTACACTTCCCGCCGGATTTTTCCGTCCGGCGGATTTGACGTAAGTTAATGTCTTGAAACGGCATCGGCGGCTTTTAGAATGGGATTGCCGCCCGCTTTTCCGCCGGCATGTTCTCCAGGAGGCAGCCATGCGCGGATGGATTGGCGGCGTGCTCGTCGGTTGTGGTGTCTGTTGTGTCCTGCTGGCTGGCCTGGCCGATGCGCAGGCCCCGCGGCAGGCATCGTTTGAACGATCGGGCCAAGACCGAGTTGCAGCCTCGCCCGAACTTTTGGCTTTGAGCCACGATGGCGGCGATGGCCGGCAGCAGATCACGATCGTCGATCCGCGGCAAAAGGTGATGGCCGTGTATCACGTCGATCGGGCGACGGGGGCCTTGGCCCTCAAGAGCGTGCGAAACATGCAGTGGGATCTGCAAATTGAGGATTACAATTCGACGAGTCCGGCCCCGCGGGATATCCGGGCGCTGAAAGAACAACAACGATAATTGAACAACGAATGACCAAGCATCAAGCACCAAACAAGTTCTAAATTCGAATACGCAAATGACCAGTTGGAATTTATTTGTGATTTGGTGCTTGTGATTTGGTGCTTACCCCGAAGGGGTTTTTATGGCTGGCAAATTTGTCGATCTGAACGAAGCGGCCAAGATGATCGGAGTCAACTCCGAATCACTGGTCGAGATGCGCTCGAAGGGAACGATCTTCGGCTATCGCGACGGCGCGAGCTGGAAGTTCAAGGTCGATGAGGTCGAGCGAGTGATTCGCGAGCGCGGCGTCGAGGCCCGCGACAGCGGCTCCGGCATTCTCAATGCCGATGATGAAGAATTCGACGACATGATCAGTGGCCTCTCGTCGAAAATTCTGGCCGACAAAGCCCAGGAAGAGCCAGGCGCGATTTTGATCAGCGAAGAAGAGCTAGGCGCCTCGGCAACCGGCAAAAGCACGATCATCGGCAAGGGCAAAGAATCCGAGCGCGATCCCGGCGACAGTGATTTGCGGCTGGCCGACGATTCGCATGCGTTGGGCGGCGGCAGCGACAAGCTCATTGAAGCACCAGGCAACAAAGTAGATTTGGCAGGCGCGTCGGACGTCCTGCACGGCTCCGATATCAACCTCAAGTCCGGCGGCAGTGGCACGGGCGAGTTGCCGGCAGCGAAGCCAGGTTCGGCCGGTGGACTGCATCCGGACGACGATCTCGTTCTCGGTGAAGACGACGACATTGGTTCGAGCGACAGCGCTCTCGAAGACGAAATCCGCCCCGGCAGCAGCAAGCCGGGCAGCAGTGGCAAAGGCAGCGACGTGACGCTCGGTTCCGGCGATAGTGGCATCAATCTGGCCCCGTCGGATAGCGGCTTGTCGCTCGAAGAAGAGCCGCTCGATTTGGGCGGCGGATCGGGCGTCGAATCGCTCGAATTACCGGAGGATGACGAAGTTGTTTCGCTGGACGACGCGGCCGTCGATGAAGAGGCCGGTTCGCAGGTGAAAGCCGATAACGAATTCTTGCTGTCAGCCGGTGAGACGCTTGACGAGGACGAATCGGACAGCGGTTCGCAGGTAATCGCGCTTGAAGATTCCGAATCGTTCGATCAAGACGCAGCCACGATGCTCAAGGCCGACGAAGCCGGCCTCGGGGCAGATGCGTTTCAACCGGTGGGAATGGAATCCGGGTTGGAAGGCGCCGGTGCAGGTGCACCGGGCGCTCAACCGGTGTACGTGCAAGTGGCCAGCGCCGAGACGCCGTATTCGGTGTGGAACGTGCTGTTTCTGGGCGGCGTCGCCGGAATGCTTGCGCTCAGCGGCATGATGATGGTCGATGTAATGTTGAATATGTGGAACTTCAGCGGCACAGGTAGCCTGAGCACGGGAATCATGGATGCGTTCATTAGTATGTTTGGATTGAGCTAAGGCGTGGGGCAGGCTTCCAGCCTGCCATGTCTAAGTTGATTCGAATGGAGTCGAATCATGCGATTAACATTCTTACTTTTTGTGCTGGGCAGCGTCTTCGTCGGCTGTTCGACGAGCAGCTCGAAGCTCGCGACGATTCAGGGGGAGAAAGAACAGCTTCTCACGACGATTCGCTCGCAGCGCGATACGGAACGAGCTCTGAATGAAAAGCTCGTTTCGGTGGAAGGTCGCCTCGATCAGGCTGAAAAGGAGCTGGCGCGATCCGGTGGCAGCGGCACGAGGTTGTCGAGCATACCGGCACGGCCGAGTTATTCCTCCCCAGCGGCGGTTAAGAGCGATAACCTTCCCTGGCGTTCACCGGCTGGAAAAACCGACTCACCCGTACTGCCAGACAAGTCCAGCCCACGTTCTGAAATAAACTCTACGGCGGCAAAACCGCGCGGCTCCCTCGTTGCGCTGGCCAAGCGCGATAACCGCGTCCGCTATGACTCGACGGCGCGGGCCGCAGAGATCGATACGCAAGTTCAGTTCGACGATAAGTCGGCCACGATCTCAGCCGCGGGCAAGCGGCAGCTTGATGAAGTAGCCAGGCTGCTGCGGACCAATGAAGCATGCGACCTACCGATCGTGGTGGCCGCGCCAGATGCCGCACGGGCCAAAGCCGTCGCCGATTATTTGGACAGCCACGGAATTCCAGAGGACCGACTGGCCGTGAGCACAGCGGGAAGGCGTGGTGTCGTTTCAAAAACCACGACCGCGAGCGGCGTCCATGTATTTGTGCTGGATTCCGATGCGGCAGTGGCCGATTGGGGCACAAAAACAGGTTTAAGGCGCTAAGGTAGGCAAGCGAGGCCCTTCGCCTGCCAGCCTACCGCTAACCTCTTTTTTACCGCATCAGGCCACTCCTCCATTCCGCTATCCGATCCAACCCCTCGGACGCAAGAAAGGGGTCGGGAGTCAATTGCGGTCACGATTTTCCATATGGACAACCCACACCGCAATTGACTCCCGACCCCTTGGATTGGGCGACGGTTGCCAGAAAACTTTGCCAGGCACTGCCCGGCATTCTGCTATCCGATCCAGTCCCTCGGGCGCTATAATCTAGTGTCGTCTTTTGTGGGCGGCGCTCCTGCCTGGTCCGGCTGTATCTTGCCCGCCTTGTGCCGGCTGCGTGATTTAGCATTTTTCCCTTCGTTTGCGTTTTGCGCTGATGCTGTCGTTATTCACCAAGAAAGTCGCCTTTCGTAGGGTGGGCTGTGCCCACCTATCTTTCTTGCCGGTCTTAATCGCCTTATCCGCGGGCTGCACCCAGACACGTAGGGTGGGCTGTGCCCACCTTTGTCCAGGAGCATTCCACTTTCGGCTTGGAAGCATCTTCGCGCTGCCGTTGTTGATCACGCTGCTTCTGGGATGCACGCAACGCGAAGAGATCACCAGCTATCGCGTGCGCAAGCCCGAGCTCGTGGATCCAACCCTCGTTTCGACTGCCAACGCTCCGGCTGCAGCAGCGACCGAGCAGCAGACGCTGGGTCTGATTGTGCCCCTGGACGACGTGAGTTGGTTTTTCAAGTTGACGGGTGATGCCCAGACCGTTGAGCCGCAGCAGGAAGCATTCTTGAAATTCGTGCAGACGATCAAATTCTCCTCCGGGCCAGATTCGAGGCCTTCGTGGACCTTGCCGACCGGATGGAAAGAGTTGCCCGGCGGCGGGTTTCGTTTTGCTACGATCCAGATTCCCCACGATGGCAAGCCGCTGGAGCTCGCCGTCAGTTCGGCTGGTGGCGATTTGCTGGCCAATGTCAACCGCTGGCGGCAGCAATTGAAATTACCTCCCATCGCGGCCAGCGATCTGAAAAGTGAGGCCACAAAGCTGCAGGTGGATGGCCATGAGGCCACGCTGGTCAGTCTCGTCGGCAAAGGCAGCGGGCAGATGGGCGGAGCGCCGTTTGCGCCATTTGCGGGCGGCAGCGGTGGCGCTATGCCGGCCGATCATCCGCCGGTTAATGGTTCAAGCAGCGTTGCAACCGCGAAAAGTTCAGCGAGCAACGATCTAAAGTTCGAAGCGCCGAGCGAGTGGTCGCCCGGTAAGCCCAATGCGTTTAGTTTGGCAGCATTCAGGGTCGTTGATGGCGACAAGCATATCGAAATCACCGTCAGCACCGCCGGCGGCGATTTGTTGTCGAACGTCAATCGCTGGCGCGGACAACTGAAGCTTCCGCCCATCGATGCAGCCGAGCTGGCGAAGGCTGCGAAGAAAATCGACACGCTCGGATCGACGGGCGATTACGTCGAAATCGTCGGCCCGGAAGCCGCAAAACGCGAAACCATTCTCGGCGTCCAAACCGAAGCCGGCGGCCGAACCTGGTTCGTTAAATTAAAAGGCGACGCCGAGCTTGCCGAGCGTGAAAAGCCACGGTTTGAAACTTTCGTGAAGTCGCTAAAGCTGCCCTAGATGGCGAGCGGGAGGCGTAAGCCTCCCGGTAACCCTCCATTTCAAGAGTCCCGCTGAAACCAGTGCCCTCCCAACCATCCTTGCGACTTCCCGCAATTTTGCCATTCTCACCCAGAATTCGGTCCGCTTTTTTGCCCAAATCTCAATCTATCTCTGGGAGGCGCTGCCTCTGCCTCAACCGACTCCCAACTAAATACCACAGCGGCTAACACGACTTTCAATGTTAGCGCCCCTCGCTAAATGTTAGTTTTCCTAACTGCCGACCTACCAATACCTTCCACCCGGCTAACACTTTCCGGCTGAAAAGAATTTCCCTTCAAATGTTAGCGCTCACCTGTCTCTCGGCCATCGACTCAACCACTTTCCTTAACTCTCGACCCTGGACCTTGGACTTTGGACCTTAGTATTTAGCCGCCCTCCATTTCCTTTGCCACTAATACTCGGCCTAATATTAGTCCCCCCTCGCAAATATTAGTTTCGCTAACCCTCAGCCGACTTACGCCTTACGTCGTTTTCATTTCCCCCCTCCCAAAAACTTTTTTCAAAATATTAGCCGCTCACCAACCAAGAGCGCGAAAGATACGATCCTCAATATGTCTGCTCCTGCAATTGATGATTTACGACCGCGAATCGGTGCTGCTGATGCCGAGTTGTCGCTGGCAGCCTCGCTTACGGCGCTGATGCGAATTCTGGCTTCGCTGAAACTAACGGTGACGCTGTTCGCCCTCGGCATTTTCGTCGTCCTCGTCGGCACGCTCGCGCAGCAAGAGGCGAACATCGGCCAGGTAGTCCACGACTATTTTCACTCCTGGGTCATGTGGGTCGATGTGAACCTGCTCTTTCCCAAGATGTTTTTGCCGTGGATGCCGCACATTCAAATTCCGGCTCCGGCGTTCATCAAGACCGCGACGAGCGGCTTCATTACCAATTTCAACACGTTCCCTGCGCCCGGCGGCCTGATTATCGGCACATTGATGGCGATCAACCTGCTCGCCGCTCACGGCTGGCGGTTCACCGTGCAAACGCGCGGTGTCCGGCTATTGCTTGGCATCATCGTGATGGCGATTGGCCTGGCCATTGGCGTCCTCATCATTTGGGCCGGCCACAACAGCCACGGTTTTCAAACCAAGCCGCCGTTTTCGTGGGCAACTTTCTGGAACATTTTCCGCTGGACGAGTGCAGCATTGTGGGCAGTTGGGGCCACAGGATTCGCATACTTCGGTATCGGTGGCGCGCGAAAAAAATCGTCTATTTCGCTCATTCAATTGTTGCTAATCATATTTACCGGCTCTTTTCTTATAAGTGTTGGCCTGCTTGTCAGTTGGGGACTGCTGTCGCCGGCTCGTCCTAACGATGAAGCGCTGCGAATCGTTTGGCAACTTGTCCAAGGGGGGTTGGCGGCTCAGATTCTGCTCGTTGGTTGTATTCTCGTCTTCCGCAAGCGCGGCGGAATGGTTTTGTTGCACCTCGGCGTCGGACTCTTGATCTTCAACGAGCTCTGGGTCGCAATGACGGCCCGTGAGCGACAAGTCTTCATGCAGGAGGGGCAAACGGTCGATTACCTGCGCGACATTCGCACGGTCGAGCTGGCCGTTGTCGATCGCTCGGACAAGGAGACCGACGAACATGTCGTCGTGCCGCGCAGCATGCTGCTGGCAAACTACGACACGAATCAGGCCAGGCAGAGCGCCGAGAAGCCGCTCGAATACATTGATCTCAAGCTGCTGCCGCTGAAGGTCGCAGTCGTCAAATACTTCGACAATGCGTTCACCGAGGATCTGAAGCCGGGCGAAAAATCGCTCGCGACGGCTGGCCGAGGTGCGGACGAGACACTAGTCGAGCGACGGACGGGCAAAGGGACCGACACGGGCGGCGAAGTCGATATCGCTGGGGCCTATGTCAAATTCGTCGATCGAGACGATCACGATGTGGGTACGTATCTGGTCTCGCAGCTCGTCGATTTCCAGCGCTCGCCCGATCGCTTCGGCGAGAAGCTGGTCGCCGGCGACAAAAAATACGATCTGTTCCTGCGCTTCAAGCGAGAATACAAGCCCTACACGCTGAATCTGCTCGACGTGCGCAAGGACGATTATGTCGCGTCGAACACGCCACGGAATTACTCGTCCGACGTGAAAATTCACGATCCGGAGGTCGGCGTCGAGGAGACAGTCCACATCAAGATGAACGACCCGCTGCGGTACCGCGGCGATACGTTCTATCAAAGCAACTACAGCCCTCCCGACGGCGCCGGCAGCAAGGAAGCCACCACGTTGCAGGTCGTGCTCAATCGCGGCTGGATGATTCCTTATGTCGCCTGCATGATCGTCGTCATCGGCATGGTGGCGCACTTTCTGATTTCGGTGACGCGGTTCATCAGCCGCCGGGAAGCAGAGGAGCTCGCAGCCGGCGATGTGATTCGGGCTGACGTTAGCGAGGCCGGCCTAGACCGCTTAACCGCCGCGTCCACGCGGCGCCTGCAGGCCAGTGGCAAAGGCAAGTCCAAACGAAAAATCGCTCAGCAGCAGGGCTTCAATTGGTCGGCAATCGGCTTGCCGACACTGGCAGCCGGAATTTTTGTGCTCATGGTCGGCTCGGCCATCCGGCCGCCGAAATCAAAGCCGAACGAGATGGATTTCGTCCGATTCGGCCAACTGCCGGTGGCCCACATGGGCCGCATCAAGCCGCTCGATACGCTGGCGCGAAATTCGGTCCGGGCGCTGACGATCAACTCTGAATCGGCGAAGACGGCCGATGGTAAGCGGATTCCGGCGGTTCAGTGGCTGCTCGAGGTGATGTCGGGCAGCGACGAGTCGCTCGAAATGCCAATCATCCGCATCGACAGCAAAGAAGTCCGCCGCGTTTTTGATTTGCCGGACCGACCGGGTTTCTATTACGCGGTGAAGGAGTTGCAGCCGAACATTGGCGAGTTTGAGAAGCAAGCGAAAGCGGCTGAGGCGGAAGCCGAGGACAAACGCAGTGTCGAGCAGCGGCGGATCATCGAGCTCGATGAGCGATTGAAGCTGTACATCACGCTCGTCCAGGCGCTATCGCCGCCGCACGATCTGCCGCAGATTCCGACGGAGGAGGAGGCGAAGGCCGATTCGCAGGCGCTTCCGCGGTTTATTGCCGATTACAAGTCGGTCATGGATCGGACGACGCGGGCGATGACGGCGATGAAGGCGCCGCGGGTGATTCCCATCGAGCGCGAGGAATCGATGAAGGACGAGGACGCCTGGCAGGCGTATCCGTTGGCGTACGCCAAGGCGGTATTGCTGCAAATGATCGGGCAGAACAAAGACGAAGCAACGATCGACTTCAATGCGATTATCAGCGCCTACCACAAGCACGACGCGTCGGCGTTTAACGCGGCTGTGGTCCGGTATGAGGCAGAAATCGAACGACTGAAACCACCGCTGTGGAACGAGACTCGCGTTCACGAGGAGGCTTACTTCAATCACGTCGCGCCGTTCTACGTAGCGATGATTCTCTACGTCGCCGCATTTTTAATGGCCATTTTTGGCTGGCTGTTCCGCTATCGGCCATTGAACTGGGCGGCGTTCACGCTGATTCTGCTGACGTTCTTGTTCCACACCGGGGCACTGGGGCTGCGGATTTATATATCGGGTCGGCCGCCGGTCACGAATTTGTATTCGGCGGCCGTATTCATCGGCTGGGCCGCGGTGCTGTTCGGTTTGGCGGTCGAGGCGATCTGGCGATTGGGCCTGGGTAACATCGTCGCGGCAACCGCCGGCTACGCCACGCTACTCATTGCCTATTTGCTGTCAGCCGGTGGCGACACGATCGCTGTGCTCCAAGCCGTGCTCGACACGCAGTTCTGGTTGGCAACGCACGTGGTCTGCATCACGCTCGGCTACGCGGCGACCTATATGGCAGGCCTCTTCGGCGTGCTCTACGTCGTGTTCGGCTTTTTCACGCCAATGCTTGACAAGGATTTTCGCAAAGAGGTCGGCCGGATCATTTATGGCATTACGTGCTTCGCCATTTTGTTCAGCTTTTTCGGCACGGTGCTCGGCGGCCTGTGGGCCGACGATTCGTGGGGCCGGTTCTGGGGTTGGGATCCAAAGGAAAACGGCGCCCTGATCATCGTGCTGTGGAACGCACTGATTCTGCACGCTCGCTGGGACAAGATGGTCGCCGACCGCGGCCTCGCCGTGCTGGCCATCGGCGGCAACATCGTCACGAGTTGGTCCTTCTTCGGCGTGAACCAGCTCGGCATCGGTTTGCATTCCTACGGCTTCACCAATGGCGTCGCCATCGCTCTCGATTGCTTTGCCCTCTCACAGCTTGTGCTAATTGCCATCGGCTGCTTGCCAAAGCGAACGTGGTGGAGCTTCAAGGCAGAGCAGCCACCGGCGCTTCAGACTGCCGCCTAGCACCAAGCACCAAATCACAAGCTTCAAATCACAAACAAATTCCAAACCCCATGTAGAAATGACGAGAGAGCCGCAGCACCGGTCATTTAATCATTGACATTTTGAATTTGTTTGGTCATTGGTGCTTGGTCATTGGTCATTCCTTTGTCGCTGTCGCCCACTTCCGCCCCCGGCCCCCGTGCGGTATCTTCGCGCGAAGCGAGCTGATATCTGTTCGACCATCAAGCAGGAGCACCACCATGGCCTATACCCTTCCGCCGCTTCCCTATGCTTACAACGCGCTGGAGCCGCACATTGACGCCCGGACGATGGAAATTCACCACACCAAGCATCACCAGGCCTACATCAACAACGTGAACACGGCGATTGCCGGCACCGACCTCGAAAACCTGCCGGTCGAGAAGCTAATTGCCGATTTGAGCAAGGTGCCCGATGATAAACGCGGTGCAGTACGCAATAACGGTGGCGGGCACGCGAATCACTCGCTGTTCTGGACAATCATGGGACCCGGAGCAGGCGGCGCACCGAGCGGCGATCTCGCCCAGGCCATCAGTAGCACCTTCACCAGCTTTGAAAAATTCAAAGAAGAATTTGCCAAGGCCGGCGCCACGCGGTTCGGCAGCGGCTGGGCTTGGCTCGTCGTCGATGGCGGCAAATTGGCGGTCGGTTCCACCGCCAATCAAGACAGCCCCCTCATGGGCAAGGCCACTGCGGGCATCGGCGGCACGCCGCTTCTGGGCCTCGACGTGTGGGAGCACGCTTACTACTTGAACTATCAGAACCGCCGGCCCGACTACATCACGGCTTTCTGGAACGTGGTTAATTGGTCCGAAGTTGCGAAACGATTTGCCTCTGCCAAGTAAGTCGGACCGCGGAAAAAACGGCCAGCGGCTGAATCCCTCGGATCAGTCGCGATTGACGACAACGACGCGCACATCGCACACATTGGTGTGCGTCGGCCCGGTTTTGATGAGGCCGTTAAGCCGATCGAAAAACGGATAGGCATCGGTGCGGCGGAGATAATCAGTGGGATCGAGGCCCGTAGCGGGGACGCGCGAGAGGAAATCGGAATCGATCACCGCGCCGGCTGCATCCGTTGGCCCATCTTCGCCATCGGTGCCGCCGGACAATAAGGCAAATTCTGAATTCTGAATTCTGATTTCTGATTTCTGAATTTCGGTCAATGCTGCCAACACGAGCTGCTGATTTCTGCCTCCTTTGCCCCGTATTTCCGGCGGCGCGAGCTTTACCGTTGGCTCGCCGCCGGTGATCAAGCAATCCGGCCCTGGTTCAGACATCATCCGCAAGGTCATCGCCGCCAGGTCGCGGCCGATATCTTCCGCGGCTCCTTCTAGCTTGGTCGCGGCGTGCATCGCATGCGAATAACCTCGCCGCTCGGCCTCAACGCCGGCCGCATCGACGGCTATGGCGTTATTGCCTATTACAAGATTCGTCACCTGACAGGATGCAGCTTTGTATGGCGCCGGGATGATTTGACGAACGACTCCATTGCCCATGGGGTACTTACCGGGCGGACGTGTTTCCCCCCAGGCTACGGTTCGCAGATACTCCAATGCGGCAGGGGCAGCATTGTCATTAATGCCGTAACGCTCCACGATGCCCAATGCTTCCGCCGCAGTATGCGAATCGGGCACCGTTGGTCCGGATGCAATCACGTCGAGTGGATCACCCAGCACGTCGGAGATGATCAGCGTGATCAGCCGTCCCGCACGGCAGCGTTTGGCCAGCCGGCCGCCTTTGATCTGGCTAAGCTGCTTGCGGACGGTGTTTAGCTCTTCGATATTTGCACCGCCCGCGCTGAGCAATCGAGTAATCACCTGCTTTTCTGCCAGTGAAACACCGTGCAACGGCGCGGGGAGCAACGCCGAGGCGCCGCCGGAGATCAAGCAAAAACAAACGTCCTGCGGCCCGAGAGAAGCGACAATCTCAAGGATCTTTTTGGCGCCAAAGACGCCCGCGTCGGTTGGCTCATTCATTCCTGCTGGCCGCGCCGCGTGTAAGTGCATGCATTGCAGCTTTTGGACGCAATCGGCAGGCACATTCACCCAGCCATGAACTTGCTTGTCGTTCAGAACCTTCGGCCCGAGCGCCTGTTCCAGGCCGGCCGCCATCCCTGTGCCGGCTTTTCCGGCCCCGACAACGGCAATCCGCCCGATTTTCGATAAATCAATCGTCTCGTCGCCAATGACGAGCCATTCGCCATCAAGTCGCACGTTATCGCGAACGAGGCGATCGCTGTGCACAGCAGCCACGCCGGCTTGCCAAATGGCTAAAGCATCCGAGCGGAGTTGAGAAACAGACTTCATGCGAGTTCAAAACGCAAGGTTCAATGTTTCAGGTAATGATAACCGCACTACCCAACTTTGAATGTTGAACTCGAAACTTTGAGCGGACTACCGCGGCCTTATCGGCTCGGGCTCAAGAACGGAAACGGCGAGGTCGTCGAGGGAGGCTTCGCCGAGGCCGGTGAGGGCGAAGGTGATGGTGAGGTTGCCGTTTTGGGGAACGGCGCGGTAGAGCGTGAAAGCCCGCCAGCCTTGGGTGGCGCGGATTCGATCGCCGAGGTCGGAGCCGGAGAGGGAATCGAAGATTAGTAAGCCGTCGGTCGATGCGCCGAGGCGTTTGGGAACATTCGCAAAACCGTGGATGCGGACTACCTGACCTTGGCGGACGGGAATGGGGCTGGACGTAACCCAAATCGGCGGCCGCTCGAGTGCCTGCGGGGCTTTGCGGGTATCGGTGGCCCAGGCTTGCAGCCGCAAGGCCGAGCGGCCGGAATGCGGGTCGGTCAGGGAGAGTGTCACATCGGTGGCCACGGCAGCACCGATATCTTCGGCGGTCAATCGTTGCTGCTGCCAGCCGGCCTTGAGCATTTGATCGAGCGACTCCATGTCGCCGGCGGCTTGCACATTGACGCCCCATTGGCCCTTGCGAATTCGATCCGCCGCAACCCAGTGGAGCGGCAAGGTGGTGAACTGCGCGACACAGGGACTCGCGGCAGGCGTCGGAAACGCCGCTACCGTTTGCTCCCAGTGGCCGCGGCGAATGCGGGCAATTGCCCGTTCGGCCTTCGTGGTAAGCTCGAAACACCGCTTTTGGTCATTGCTTTCCAACAAACGGGCGGCTTGTTGCAAATCGGTCTGTGCTTCCTGGATCGACGCGACGGCCGAAGCCAGTGGATGGCCTAACTCGCTGAGCTTGCGGTCGATTTCAACGGCATGGCCTAGTCGCCGCCTAGCCACATCGTATTTCAGCCGAACTGCGCCATCTTTGTTCAGCTCGTCCAGCGTGCGATAGAGGTGGTTTATTGCGAGTTGGTCTTGCGTAATGACGATCGCTGCCGCATGAGGGGCATCTTCGAGCACGATTCTCGACCCGCTGCTGGTATGCGTAATGCGAATTGGCTGAATGTCTGCGAGCGAGACGACATAGGCTCGGTCGGACGCACTGACGCCCGGTACGACGACCGAGACGCTCTTTCGTGGCGGCGGGCCTAAAACAAACTGCTGGGCGGCAGCGTGTTGCGTCAAAATCAACAGCCGCGACCGATCGGTCGTCAAAGTGCTGACTTGCAAGCTGCCATCGGCGGCCGCCATTTCCTCGGCCATTTGGCCGCCAGCAATCCAGGGCTCCAGCAGCTTGAGCTCCATGTTCACCAGGCGAATGGCGTCGGTCCGCAGCGCTCGACTGGCGGTATCGATTGCCAACGGCTGCTCCGAGGGAAAGAAAAAGCCGCGCATGCCGGCCGAGATCGCATGAAACGCCTCCAGACGCACTTGCTCAGGATCGACATCTTCGTCGACTGGCGCACCACGACTGAAGAGCAGCAGTTGCTCGTTTAAAAGCAGTGTGCGTTGTGTTTCGACGGCTGCCAGCTCGGGAATTCCGGGCCGCGCGAGGCGCGAACGTGACAAGAGCCATTGCCGTTCGTCGGACAGCTCCCGGGAATTGCCCAGTGAGGGCCGCTCGAAAAGCAGCATGTTGGCAAGTCGGCTGTATTGTGAAAGCGCCGCGTCGGCGCCGGCGATTAGCGGCCGGTCGCGCTGCGGATCGATTGCGCGGGTCTCGGCAGCCAACTCACGGGTGCCAAGCAAGTCGCGGTCGGCCAGCCGTGCGCCCAGGCTCCACGCCATTACCCGCTCGTAACCCATGTCGGGCGCGGGCTGGTCGCCATAGGGCGGTGGCGCGATCAGCCAGAGTTCCAATCGCTGGGCTTCCTTCAATTCGGCTGGTGACGGCGAGCTGCTGAGCTTGATCGTGTTGAAGCCGAGCGATTTGAGCCACTCCAACGGCTCTCCATGATATTGGACGACGCGTGGCAGAAATGGCCGCCCGTGGACCATGATCAGCGAGCCGCTAACGGTCGCGCTAGACGTGCCGGTTCCCGCTCCGCCGACGCCAGACCCCGCATCACCGCCATGCCGAGCAGCTTGCGGTC
Organism: Pirellulaceae bacterium; assembly: GCA_036496265.1. Lineage (GTDB taxonomy): Bacteria > Planctomycetota > Planctomycetia > Pirellulales > Pirellulaceae > CAYLLN01. The sequence goes on from DASXLL010000011.1 coordinate 42,502, forward strand.
CGACACCGCTATCCAGGTTCACGTAGCCGTCAATTTCCAGATCATCGATCCATAGCTCGATGTTTCCCGGTGCACTGTAGGCGTTGAGTACGATCAAATCGACGTAGGCCTCGCGAGCGTCGATGTCGGAACCGAATTGCGTCCGTAGATGCCGCGTTTCTTGCTCGAGCAGCCGATACGCATCGCGAATTGAAAGTTGCTGCCATTGACCAACGTCGGTGTACGTGTCGCCGCGTAACAGCGACGTGATGGGCTGGCCGCTTCCCTTGTCCACGTTGCGCGGAAAGACGACGCGGGCCATGAGCTGCAGGCTGGGCCGGTCGGCTTTGACGAACAATCGCGGCCGGAACTCCTGAATAACCGGTGCGCGGCCGACCGAATGCACCAGCGGCAGAAAAGTGCCCTGGCCGACGGTCAGGCGAAAGCGTTCCGACGCCTGGCCACTGTGGGCATCGCGATAGGGCCGGTCATGCGCGAGAATGCGCACGCCGCAGTCGGCTTCTTTCGAAATCTGCCAGGTTAGGTCGGGGGTTTCGAAAGAATCGCGGAGTTGACCGGCGGCAGCGCCAGCCAAGGAAAGAACGACCGCTGCGACTGTAAGTCCCTGACGACAGCGAACTGGACAAATCCGCATCGTCATAGGTTTTCCGCTCCTTTTTCTCGCTTCGCCGTCAGGAACGTGCGAATGCAGGCGAATCTCGTATTCCGCAAAGGACTTATCGACTGCCGCGCGGGGCGAAATGGCAACACGGCGCAAAGCAGTCGCTTTTTGCGCAAACCCGGCTTGTATCAGACTTTACGGCTAAGCACGAGAGCAAGTGTTGTTGTATCGCAACAGGTGTGACAGTTTTGCGGTCGCAGTCAACGCGTCCATAAGTGCCTTTCTCACCGCCACTTACATACAATTACTCGCCGCCGATAGATCACGCTGGCATAGCTGCTGCATTAAGCCCCCTGCCACTGACCGATCACGAGGAGCTTAGAGCCGCATGAGCCAGTACAAGATCGCAACGCAGACCGAAGAGCTTCCCAAAGACGTGGCGGACCTCGCCGCGGCTATTAGCAGTCTGCCGGCGGAACACCGCACGCGGCTGGAGACGCTCATGTATCGTGTCATCGATAGCACTAAGCGCCGCCGCCGCATTCTCAATTTGGTGCAAGAAGCGTTGAGCCAACTTCGACTGGATATGAAGTATCTGGTGTTCGACCTGGAAGCGACGCGCCGCGAGCGTGACGCATTGAAGGATGGCTCCGACGACGAACATCCGCGGGGCGAAAACTAACACATTTTCGAGAAGCTGGAACCGGAAAAGCCAAACGCCTCGGCAGCGAAGGATTCGCGGCCGAGGCGTTGGTTTTTTAGACGAGCTGAATTCTAAAGGTCGGAAACTCGCGGGCGGAAATTACCAGCGGAATTCGCTGCCGAGGCTGATACCTTGGACCCAGAAATCGGTCCGCTGGAACTTCGGCGCCGGCGTCGCAGAGCCTGCCAGGTTGCCGCCGAAGAGTTGCGAGCTGTTCACATTCGTGTCGATCTGGTTGCCGGCGAGCAACGCCCGGCTCCAGTAGATGAACGTGTAGCCGCAGGTCAGCCGCCAGCTCTGGTTCACGTTGTAAACCAGGTTGGTGTTGAGTTCGGGGATGAACACGAAGTGGTTCTGCTGCACGCTGCCGATGTTGGTCGGCTGCGTGAAGATTCCGCCGGGGGTCGAGAGACCGCTAACCGTGTTGTTGCCCGAAATCGTCACTCGTTCGCGCTGATTGCCGGCAGCCACTTTGAAGAGGCCTTCGAGCGTGATCGGGCCGCGATACGATTTGGCGAGGAAACCGAACGAACCACCGTGGAACTCGTTCTGCGTGCGGAACGAGTCGAACGTGTTGATGGTGGCGTTGGGAAGGGCCGCGGCGCCATTGGTTACCGAGTTGGTGGCGATTGCGATCGAGTCGTCCAAGCGGGCGAATTGATAGCCGCCGAGCACGTCGATCGACGAATAGCCGTCGCTATACCAATTGCGGCTGGCATAGGCATCGGCACCGATGATGGAGTTCTTCGACAGAACGCGGACATCACCGGAGGTCGTTAGATCCGGGTGTGCTGCGAGGTAGGCGTTGGGGACGCCGAGCAAAGTGTCGTTAAACGGCAGGCCAATGATCGGCGTTTGGGTTTGGTTCGTGGCAAACGTCGCCGAACCGTTTTCGATACCCCAGAACCGCAAGGTGCCGGACGTGATGCCATCCTGGAACAGATGGCTGTACGTCAAGCGGCCACCGTTCCGCAGGTTGGTGCCAATCGGGTCATTGCCATAAAGAACGGATGTGGCAAAGCCCGGGGCGATGACACCGGCCGTCGGCACACCACCGTTGATGACTGGCGTTCCCACCGGGCTAGTCGTCACCAGCGGCGGCGTGTTGCGGCCGCGGCTAAACCAGCCGAGCCATTCCATGCGGAAGCCGTCGGTCGTGCAATCGCAGCAGCAATCGCTGAGGCATGTGTTGCAACCGTTGCAGCCGCAATTGTTGTTGCAGCCACAAGCATCTTGGCAGCCGTTGCCGGCCGCGAAGTAGTTGGTCTGCAACAGCTCGCCCGCCGATTTTGTCTTCTCGGCGACGTAGAGAGCTTTTTTCTCTTGTCCCGCGGCCTGGGATGTACCCACGGCGTTGGCGACCGTGGACGATTCGGCGGCGCCAGAGGCGTCGTCATCGTCCGAAATTTTGTAGTGGCTTTGTCCGGTGGAATAATAATTCGCAGTACCGGAATCGGCAGCGCGGGCGGCCAACGCCAACCCTCCAACCGCCAGAATCATCAGTGTCGTAATCGTGCGACGCATCGTCCCGCCCCCTATGGTTTTTCCTGCTCGTCTGGCCGGCTGTTCAGTGAATTCCCGTGCTAAGGGCCGCACGGCATGTGCCGGTTCTTCGACGTGTATCGTCTGTGTCACTTTTGCGCAATGAGACGGGGCAATTCGGTTCGGGTAAGGGAAGCTGGGTAAGACCTGCGGCTGCCCTTCTCGGCACGTCTTCGCCCCGCGGCAAACGACGCAAAACCGCTGCTATCGGAACCTCGCTGGCATGACGTAGAGTTTGACGGCGCAGCGAGTTACGACTTTGAGGCCGCGATGACTGGTTTTGTCTTCATTCTGGCGATAGCAAATTTGTTTCTCGGCTACGTTGCCGCGGCATCGCTCACCGACCCGCCTCCTTGGGGAGGGCTTGTCGATCGCCTTCGTCGTCATGCGGGTCTCTCGGTATCGATTCGTTTACCAAATGTGTTTCGCGCTGGTAGCGGCAACTCTGTTGCGGCCGTCGCTCTCGCCGAAGTCGGCCAAGGAGGCCGACCGACGGTCGCCGGCCTCGATGAATTGCCCGCGGGCTGGCTGGTGCAGCTTGCCTCGGAAGGCATCGTTGCCGAAACGTTCGTGGAGGCGACCGCGCATGTGCTGCGGCTCGATATCAGTCGTCACCGGGAGCAGCTCGTTGTCGCCGAAACGCGGGCCCGCGCCGCCGCGAGCCGGCGCGATGCTGCGACGCTAACAAAGCTGGCGGAAGAGCTGCGTTCGTTGATCGGCGAATGGCTCGACGGTCAAGCTTCCGCGGCGGATATGCTCGCCCAGCACAATGGCCGCCTCGGCGACCACGAGCAAGCTGCCGCGGCGCTCGAGCAGGCGCTCCTCGACAAGGCGGCCCAAATCCGCACGGCCTGTGGTGTGCTCGATTCATTGTCGAACGTTAAAGAAGTTGAAATTCGCGGCAAGCAGCTCGTGGAGAACATCACGACGTTGCTGCTGCACGTCCATAACCTCCGCGACCGCATCACCGACTTGTTGGCGACGCTCATCCGCGTCGGCGCCAAGTTCGACATACTACCCCCGACGGTTCAAAACGACTTCGCCACGGGCAAAAGCAACCGCATCGGCCTCGAATCGCTGCTCGCCAGCTGGTGGGCGGACGACAAGGAGCGGACTCGGCCGCTCAGTGCGATTCTCATTGACGTCGATCGCTTCGGCCGCGCCAATCAACGTCTCGGCACCCATTGCGGCGACATGGCGCTCGCGGCATTGGCCCAGCTGATTGACGAGACGATCGTCAAAGATACGGGTTTCGAGCGGCTGGTTCGCATCGCGGGCGACAAATTTCTGATCCTGCAAGGTGACGTCGGCCCGCATCAGGCTCTGACGACGGCCGAGCGTTTGCGGCAATCGATCGAAGCGTCCACGTTCGACGACGACGGCGCGGAGTTCGAAATGACGATCAGTTGCGGAATCATCGATGCCGGCTCCAGTGCCTCTAGCTTCGATCTCGTCCGTCGGGCCTATGAAACAATGCGTTTCGCGAAAAAAGCTGGCCGCAACCGCTGTGCTTTCGACAAGGGCGACGGCCCCACGATGCTCGACCCGCCGCAGTTCCCCGTCAAGGCACGGACGATTAGCCTGCCCGCAGATTAACGGTGCGTAGTGACAACTGCGGCTTCTTCTCCGCCGCTTGGACTCATTTTGCGGTCGTGGAATATTTCACCGGACTGGTAAGGCAGATGGTGAACTGATCAGCCCTCCAGCCGCGAGAGGCCATGCCCTAAAGCGTTGGTAGTTCAGGGAAAATGCAACTCGCAAGCAGGTGGATGCAGGGCGAATAAATCACCAACGGGAGGTAAATCCTGGACGAGTGGTGAACAATTCGCTGGCGGGCGTTGCAAAGGGCTGACGGATAGCGACTTAGGGCGAATTTGGGGATGGTGAATCTTTGGATAGACGATCGTAGGGAAGCAGGAGTGAATAACCAGGTTGCCAAAAAGCGATTCGAGCGCGAGTTGCGGGCGATTTTATACAAATGTTCACATTTCGTCAGGTTGGTTCTTAAAATTCTTGGGATGCAGTTCGGGACAAGCCAATTATTGCCAGCGGGTGCGGACGGTTTTGAGTGGCCGGGGTTAGAATGGACGGATGAAGCTTGCTCTGCTTGGTGCGGACGCCGATAGCATTGCCTTGGTTTGCTGGGCTGCCAACGAAGGCGGCCACAGAATCGTCGTTGCGTATGAGAGCCAAGCTTTCGAGACTGAACTGACGGGGCTCGCGCCCGGCATTCGCGTCAACAACAACTGGGAGGAACTGTTCCTGGGAAGCGTCGCCGACGCGGTGATTATTGGCCGCGGGGGTCGCGAGGCCGCGCTGGAGGTCAATATCGATCCCGCCGAGCACCGAGCGGACCAACTCCGCAAGCTCACCCAGGCGGCGGTGCCGATGATCGTGGTATGCCCGGCCTGCGAAGCAATCGTCGGCTTTGAAATCGAGATGATCCGCAATGACACGAAAGCAGTGATTGTTCCTTATGTTCCTGGGGAGTGGCGAGCGGCGTTTGGCGAACTGCAAGACTTCGTCTCCTGGCGCGAAAATTCGCCACTGGGGCCGATTGAGCAGATTATTTTTCAGCGGGAGCAAAAAGACCGCTCGCGGGAAGCGGTTCTCAGGCAATTGGCCCGCGATATCACGCTGCTGCGACGATTGATCGGTTCGATTCAGACCGTCACTGCGAGCGGACCGCCCGCCGCCGTCGGTCGCGATCCGCTGGGGCCGAAAGTGAAGGAACTGCCCTCGTTAGCGAACTTGAGTGTTTCATTTACCGGGGAGGAAGGGCTCGCGGCGCGGTGGTCTGTTGCGCCGGCCACCCGCGCAGGGCGGGCTCGCCTTTCCGTCATCGGCGAGCGAGGGGACGCAATTCTAGAAATGCCGAATGATGGCGTGTGGTCGTTAACGGTCAACGCCGAAACCGAAACCAGCGAACCACGGTCCCAGCGGCACGAAGCCGAGGTCCTATTTTGGCAGCTTAAGCACGCGGCTGCCGGCGAAGTGCCGGACGAGGACGCCTGGCTTGCCGCTTGCCGCGATCAAGAAGCGGCCGAAGCGGTCGATCGCAGCCTCGCTCGCAGCCGCACGATCGAGTTGTTCAATGAAAGTCACAGTGAGGAGCAATCGTTCAAGGGCGTTATGGCGATGGGCGGCTGCTTGCTTTTAATGGGCGCGCTTGCGGTGTTGTTTCTGGTCGTCCTTGTCGAAAGCCTTCAGCTTCCGATACGCGGGTTTTTGGTGTGGCGGCTGTGGCCGGTGTATTTGCTGGTGCCGATCGTGGTGTTTCTGATGTTGCAGTTTTTGCAGTTCGCGGCGAAACGGCGATAGTCGAGGCAATTGGCAAGCGGTCGATCGAGGAATTGGCACGATTGTTTGCTTAGCGTGGCGGCGGATACGATGGGGACTGTACTCGGTACTGAGTACTCAGTACTTAGCGATGGAGATGAAGCATGCGACGGTCTGTCAGGTTGATTTTGATCGCGGTTGGCATTTGCTGTGAGTCGGTATGCACGCAGCCGTTTGTTCAATCGGCTGACGACTGGGAGATGACGAAGCCGCTGTCGCCGGAGGAATCGCTGAAGGCAATGCATGTGCGGCCGGGGATGAAAATTGAACTGGTGGCGGCGGAGCCGTTGGTGGTTGATCCGGTGGCGTTCGATTGGGGACCGGATGGGCGGCTGTGGGTGGTGGAGATGCGGGATTATCCGAGCGGGATTACGTGGAAGAAGGAAGGGGATGAATTTGGTAAGCCGGGGGGGCGGGTGAAGGTGTTGACCGATGTGGACGGCGATGGGAAGTATGACAAGGCAACGGTTTTTTTGGATGAGATTCCGTTTCCGACAGGGGTGAAGGTGTGGCGAAAAGGGATTCTGGTTACTGCGGCGCCGGAAATTCTCTACGCCGAAGACAAAGACGGTGATGACAAAGCGGACGAGCGGAAAGTGCTGTATCGCGGATTTGGGGAAGGGAATCAGCAGCACCGGGTGAATGGTTTGCGGTGGGGGCTGGATAATTGGTTGTATGTGGGGAATGGGGATAGCGGGGGGGTGATTCGAGCAATGGGGGCGCTTAGTAGCCCTCACGCTCCGCGTGAGGAGCCCAATGCGAAGGCCAACGCTAATGCTAGCGCCGGGCACGTCTCGCGGAGCGAGACGGCTACACTGACGGAGGTCAATGTTGCGGGGCGGGATTTGCGGATTCGGCCGGATACGGGAGAGTTGGAAGCGGTGAGCGGCAATACGCAGTTTGGCCGCGAATGCGATGACTGGGGAAATTGGTTCGGGAACAATAATAGCAATCCGCTGTGGCACTACGCGCTTGACGATCGTTATCTGCGTCGCAATCCGTTTTTCGCGCCGCCGCCGGTGAAGAAGGATGTGTCGGTGACGCCGGGTGCTGCGCCGGTCTATCCGCGCAGCAAGACGTTGAAGCGATTCAACGACGATAACAAGGCGAATCGGTATACGTCGGCGTGCGGGCCGACGATTTATCGTGATGAGCTGCTCGGGGCGGAGTTCTATAACAACTACTTTGTGTGCGAGCCCGTTCACAATCTCGTGTCGCGCGAGATTATGACGGCGCAGGGGAGCACTTTCACCAGCCGGCGGGCGGATGATGAGAAGCAGAGCGAGTTTTTGGCTTCGGAGGACAACTGGTTTCGGCCGAGCATGTGCCGCACGGGGCCGGATGGGGCGCTGTGGGTGGCGGATATGTATCGCTTTGTGATTGAGCATCCGAAATGGATTCCGTCGGCGGCGCAGGCGAAGCTCGATATGCGGGCGGGGGATGATAAGGGGCGGATTTATCGGATTTATCCGGAGGGGAAGCAGCCGCGACGGATCGCGCGTCTCGACTATTTTGAAACCGTTGAACTCGTTGCAGCGTTGGACACCTCAAACGGCCCACAGCGGGATTTGGTCCAACAGATGCTGGTTTGGCGGCGCGACAAGGCGGCGATTGAGCCGCTTCGAAAGCTCGCGTCGAGTGCCCATCGCCCGCAGACGCGATTGCAGGCCCTCTGCACGTTGGAAGGGTTGGGTGGGCTATCCATGAAGGTCATGCGGGACGCTTTTGACGACGCGCATTTTGCCGTTCGCCGGCAGGCCGTGCGGATTGCTGAGTCGCGGCTGAACGAATGGCCTGAGTTGGCCGCCAGCATGGATTTTCTGGCGAGTGACAAAGACTCTTTCGTAAAGGTTCAGGTTGCGTATTCGCTCGGCGAATGGAATGACCGCGAGCGTGCCAGCGGACTGACGAAACTTCTGCTGGCGAACACCGATGATTCCTATTTAATGGCTGCCGCGCTGAGTTCGGTCAATAAGGAAACGATCGGCAAAGTGCTGAGCGATGTTTTGGCCGCGGGTGAAGGGGCCAGCGGCCTCCGGGATCGAGTATTGAGCATGGCTGCGGCCATGGGTCAAGACGAAGCTTTGGTCACGTCGGTGAAGGCTATTTTGCAACCGCAACCCAGCACGGAGTATTCGCCCTGGCAGTTCACAACCATCGCGACGATTCAGGAATCGCTGGCTCGCCGGAAGACGGATTTGCGCAAATTGCTCGACTCTACGGGTCAAGCTCAACTCGACGCCCTGGTGAAAAATGCCTGGCAAATTGTGGTCGCAGAGGCGGGTCAGCCAAACCCGACCGTGGAACCCTTCGCGATTGCCGCCATGTCGGTCCTGGGCCGCGGACTCTCTGGACAAAATGAGCAAGTGCATGTGGGTGTGTTAACGTCGCTGCTCGCGCCCCGATATTCGCCGGAAATTCGCGCGGCGTCCGTTGCCTCGTTAGTCCGCACCGGCAAATCCTTTGTCCCCACGTCGTTGCTCGCGGGATGGTCAGCTCACGGCCCGGCTCTACGCACCCAAATCCTCGATGCCCTCGCCACTCGTGAAGATTGGTCGCTGGCGCTGCTTTCGGCCGTGGAAAGCGGTGACATTCCGGCGTCGCAGTTTGATGCTCGGCGGCGGCAGCAGTTTGTTGCGGCGCGGAGTAAGGCGGTGCGGGAAAAGGCAGAGAAGGTTTTGGCGGGGGCGGTTGATCCGAACCGGCAGAAGTTGGTGGAGACGTATTTGGCGGCGGCGAAGGGGGCTAGTGGAGATGCGGATAAGGGAAGAGCGGCGTTTGTGAAGCGGTGTGCGAATTGTCATAAGCTGGAAGGGGCGGGAAATGCGGTGGGGCCGGATTTGGCGCCGCTGACGGGGCGACCGGCGGATTATTTGCTGACGTCGATTCTCGATCCCAACCGGGCGGTGGAAGACCGGTATGTCGAATATGTGGCACTGACGACGGACGGAAGGCAGTTGACGGGGATTTTGTTGGAAGAAACGGGGGCGAGTTTGACGTTGGCTGCGCCGGAGGGCAAGAAGTTTACGATTCCGCGGGGGGAGTTGGAGCAGATTAAAAGCAGCGGGAAGTCGTTGATGCCGGAGGGGATTGAGCGGGATGTGTCGGCGGCGGAGATGGTGGATATTTTGGCGTATCTTAAAAAGGCAGCGCCCGAGCCGAAGCATTTGGCGCTGAATCAGCCGGAGGTTGTGCAGCCGTTCAATGATGGGTCGATTCGGCTGTTTGCTTCGAACTGTCGGGCGTATGGGCCGACGATCAAGATGGAGGAGCAGTTTCATGCCTTGGGGTGGTGGAACAGCACGGATGATTATTGTGCGTGGTCGTTTGATGTTTCGCCGGGCGGTGCTGGTGATTATCGAGTGACACTGGAGTATTCTTGTGCCGAGAATTCGGCGGGTAACACGGTGGTGGTGGAAGCGAACGGACAGTCGCTGACTGGAAAGGTCGTCAGCAGCGGTGGGTGGGAAAAATATCGCGGGTGGAACATTGGAACGCTGAAGCTGGCGGAGGGACGCAATGAACTTGTCGTGCGGAGTAGTGGGCCGATTAAGAATGCGTTGTTTGATTTGGGAGGGATGCGGTTGGTGCCCGTGCGGTGAGTAGGTGAGTGGTGAGCGGTAGGAAAGGTGTTTTTGATGCGGGAAGTTTTGAGAGAATTGGTGGCGGCGATGAATGCGGGGCGGGCGGTGGCGTGGTGCCGGCTGGTGGAGACGCGTGGGAGTACGCCGCAGAAGGCGGGGGCGGCGATGCTGGTGCGGGAGGATGGTTCGCAGGCGGGGACGCTGGGAGGTGGTTGCGTCGAGGCCGAGGTTAAGCGGCGGGCGCTGGGGCTGTTGGCCGAGAATAGGTCCGAGGTTTGCACGTTTCAGCTCGATAGCGATTATGGATGGGACGATGGATTGATTTGCGGCGGGCGGATGAAGATTTTGGTCGAGCCGATTGCGGCGGGTTCGCACAATGCGTATTTCGAGCGGCTGGCGGCGTTTGTGGAGCGTGGGGAGGGTTGTACTGAGGCGCTGGTGTTCGATGATGAGGCGAGTGGTTTGGCTGCGCCGGATGGAATGTTGTTTGATGGCGATGGCAAGTTGGTGGCGCGGTTGCGGAACATTAAAGATGAGGAGGCCAATCGCGGGGCACGGAACGCCACGGAGGGCGTTCCCTACAGCGCTGTCATTGATGCGCTGAGACCGCTGGCGGATCGGCCGCGGGCTTATGCGGCGCGGGGGGTGGCTTATTTGCCGGTGCTGCAGCGCTGCCGCTTGGTGATTGTGGGTGGCGGACATGTGGGGAAGGCGGTGGGGGAGTTGGCCGCGGATTTGGATTTTGATGTGTGGGTGGTTGATGATCGGCCGGAGTATGTGGCGGAGGAGCGGTTTCCGCGGGCTGAGCGGCGGATTAGTGGGCCGATTGAGCGGGTGTTGCCGGATTTGGAGATCACGTCGGATACTTATTGCTTGATCGTGACGCGCGGGCACAGTCACGATCAGGAGGCGTTGTTTCATTTGGCCAATCGCGGGGCGAGGTACGTCGGGCTGATTGGCAGCCGGCGGAAGATCAAGATGATTTTTGAGAACCTGGCGGCAGAAGGGGTGTCGCGGGAAGCGCTGGCGAAGGTTTATGCTCCGCTAGGAATTGATATTGGCTCACAAACGGTGCCGGAGATCGCGGTGAGTATTTGTGCGGAGCTAATTGCTCATCGGAATCTGGGTCATATTCCCGGTCGAGCAGCGGCGATTGAATTTTGAGCCTAAGTTCTCGGCGGAATGTTAAACCCTCACCCTAACCCTCTCCCAGAGGGAGAGGGGAGGGTCGTTCGGCCACATTCGGCCCAACTCAAGTGGCAAGCAGGGATTTGATGCCGGTGGTGAGGATGTCGTCGATGGCGTCGGAGCAGTTGGCGACGGAGACTTCGTAGCCGCCTTGTGGGTAGGCTTCTTTTAGGGGGATGTACCAGGGGCCGCCATCGCCGTAGGCGGCGGTGGCGAGGAAGCGGCCGGTGGCCAGTTGCTGGGCGCGGAGCTGATATTCGACGAAGCACTCGGCGGGGAGGTGGAGGAGAGAAACGGCAGGCTGGAAGGCTGTCCTACTAGAGCCGGGCCCACTGAGGTCGAGGGCGCTGAGGATGATGGGGGTGCGTTTTTCGAGGCGGTCGATGTAGCCGAGGGTCATGGCGGGGCGGATGCGATTGGCGGCGACGTTTTTGGTATTGGCGAGCATCTCGCGAAGCTTGGTGGGGTCGAAGGCGGGGTTCAGCGGGGGCAGGATTTCGTGTGTGCGCCAGCGGGCGGTTTGGACGGCGGTTGGTTTGAGCGTTTTTTCGGCGGCGGAGATGCTGGCATAAATGCGATCGGTCAATTGAATGCGGGCTTCGGGTGAGCCGTCGTTGTATTTGCCGGCGGCGATGTTTCCTGCGCAGCCGGTGAAGTAGAGGTGGGTGCAGGCGGGTTGCTCGCGCTGGATTTGCTTGCGGGCGAGGCCGACGAAGTCGCTGCTGACGTGGCCTGCTCCGTAATGGCTCATGGGATGCGTGGCGTAGTAGTGGCAGGCGACGATTTTTTCCGGGCCGCTTTTTTCGTTGCCGCTGTAGAAGGCGACGGTTTTGAGCAGCGGATCGATCAAACCTTCCGGCAATGCGATTAGTTCGACGTCTTTGCAGGAGCTGCCGCGCATTTTGCCGATTTTGCCGGCGGCGGTGATTTGCACGCGGCGATTGGAGGCGACTTTTTCGACGGTCGCTTCGCCGTGGGCGATGTGCGTGACGGGGCGGGCGAGGGGAATGGCGACTTTGATGGCTCGCTTGGCGCGGTCGAGGCAGGCGCGGAAGAAATCGACTTCGACGACCTGCAGGCCGGCGTGTTGCGCTTCGACGAGGCGCTCGGCGTGCAGGCAGACGAAGGGGGCGTCGTGCTGGTGGACGCATTGGACGGCGACGCGGTCGGGAGTGGTGCCGGCCGCTTCGGCCAGGGCGGTGCGCCAGGCGACGTGGGCCTCGTTCAAGATGCCGGTCCAATCGACGGCGCAAATGACAATGGGATCGCCGGCACCGAGGAGGACGAAGCCGATGGCTTCGAGCTCGTCATCGCAATCGACGGCGGGTTTGATCCAGCCGCCGCAGAGGGGATGGCCGACGGGGGGCGTGACGTCGAAGCGGAAGGGAGCGATGAGGAGATTTGTGGGCTCGGCGGCGGCTGAGTGGGAAGCCGCGGCTGCTGCGGCGAGGGCGGAGGATTGGAGGAAGGTGCGTCGGGTGAGCATAGGGGTCAGTCCAAGGTCCAAAGTCCAAAGTTAAGGTTCAGGGGTCAGGGAAGCGCGTCGCTAAAGTTGGAATTTTTTTGTGCGGGGAACTTTAGCGCGGGTTGTAAGTTGTTAGGGGTTGGGGAGTTTCGAAATACTGTTCAGTTAGCAGGTAATTAAACTTTAGGGTTTCTTTAGTGGGGGTCGTTGGGGTGGAACGTGGCTGACGAGGCAGAGCCTCGGGTTAGTGCGTGCCCAGGGAGGACCCTGAGGTGGACCCCAATTGTTGGACAGGTTTTGGGGTTGGTTAAGGTGAGACCAACGGCCCGCGAAGACCCCTCACAGGTCTCGCGCGGCCGTGGGGCTACGGACACGTATCGGGTCAGAAAAGCGGTTTCCTGAGTA